>JBEQCK010000011.1:0-3759 GCA_041639335.1 Novosphingobium sp. | reverse complement strand
GTTCTTCATCTGCTTCGACGATGCGCGCTTCCTCGACAAGCAGTACACCGTCTGGGGCCAGGTCGAGAGCGGCATGGACCTGATCGACGCGCTGCCCAAGGGTGAGCCGCCGGCAAACCCGGGCGTGATCCGCAAGGCCAGCGTCGTCGCTGCCTGATCGGATTGCTGATCAAGAAAAGAGGGGCGGGGCCGAAAGGCTGCCGCCCCTTTTTTTATTGTTCCTCCCTGTTTTTGCGAAGCGCAAACGGGGAGGTGGCATTCGCGCCAGCGAATGACGGAGGGGCATCCCCCCTCCACCACCCGCTTTGCGGGCGGTCCCCCTCCCCATTTGCACCTGCGGTGAAAACAGGGAGGATATTTTGCTCTCAGACGTTCAGCCGCCGCACCGCTTCATGCTGCGCGATCAGCGACAGGAGCGCGGCCATCTCCGGGCCGTGATCGTGACCGGTGAGCGCTTGGCGCAGCGGCAGGAACAGTGCTTTGCCCTTGCGGCCGGTGCTGTCCTTGAGAGCAGCGGTCAGGGCGCGCCACGGTTCGGCAGACCAGTCCAGGGTCGCGGCAACCTTCGCTGCTTCGGACAGATAGGCGCAGGTTTCCTCGTCGAAGGTTGGCGCTGCGACCGGGCCGGTCACGACTTGCCACCAGTCCTTCGCTTCGCCGATGTGGGCAAGGTTGGGGCGGATGGCATCCCATGCGGTTTCGCCCATGCCCTCGGGCAGAAGGTGGGCGACGCGGGCGTAGGGTAGCCGGTGGACGATCTGCGCGTTGACGCGGTGGAGGTCGGTCTCGTCGAAGCGGGCGGGCGCGCGGCCGAAGCGGGACAGGTCGAAGCTCTCCGCCAGCGCATTGGCATCGAGTGACGGATCGACCGGGTCGGACGTGCCAAGGCGGGCGAGCAGGGCGACGATCGCCTCGGGCTCGATCCCCTGTTCGCGGAAATCGGCCATGCCCAAGGCGCCGAGGCGCTTGGACAGCTTGCCCTCGCTTCCGGTCAGCAGCGCTTCGTGTGCAAAGCGGGGAGGCTGGGCGCCGAGCGCGGTGAACATCTGGATCTGCGTGGCGGTGTTGGAGACGTGATCCTCGCCACGCAGGACGTCGGTGATGCCCATGGCGATGTCATCGATCGCCGAGGGCAGCATGTAGAGCCACGAGCCGTCGGCGCGGCGGATTACCGGGTCTGACATCTGGCGCGGATCGAAGGTCTGGGGGCCGCGAATGCCGTCGTCCCAAGTGATCGGCTGATCGTGGTCGAGCAGGAAACGCCAGTGCGGCTTCTCGCCAGCCTCAACTTTTGCCGCATGGTCCGCTTCGGTCAGCTTCAGCGCAGCGCGGTCGTAGATCGGTGGCAGTCCGCGGCCGAGCAGGATCTTGCGCTTGAGGTCCAGTTCCTGCGCGGTTTCGTAAGCGCGGTAGATGCGACCCGTAGCGACCAGACGCTGGAACTCGCGTTCGTAGAGTTCGGTGCGCAGCGACTGGCGCTCCTCGCCGTCGTAGGTCAGGCCAAGCCAGGCAAGGTCGGCACGGATGGATTCGACGTGCTCTTCGCGGCTGCGCTCGGCATCGGTATCGTCGATGCGCAGCATGAACTTGCCGCCGGTCTTCTTCGCCAGCAGCCAGTTGTGGAGTGCGGTGCGAACATTGCCGACGTGAAGCTTTCCGGTGGGCGAAGGGGCGAAGCGGGTTACCGTAGTCATGGCCGCTGCCCTAGCGCGCCGCTGCTGCAAGGGGAAGGCTGGCGGTTACGGTATTAGGGCAACGGCATGGATCGTCGCGTTGTACAGCGCTTCGTGGCGGTCGGCGCGGACGAAGCCGGTGATCGCGTCCGAAAAGGCCTCGCGCTTGCCGGAAACGGCGGCGCGGGCGAGGGCGGCCAGTGTCGTCTCGTCCGGGGTCATCGCAAGGCAGCAAGGGCGGTTGACCAAGAACGGTTCGGGCCAGACCTGCTTGATCGTCTGTACCAGTCCATGGACGGCGCAGGCCGCTTCAATGGAGCGGTAGCGCTGGGCAAGGTCGGGCACGGGATCGCGGCCAGAAGCCTCGAACAGCGCGCACAGGCGCATCGCCATGGTCAAGTGCAGACCCTTGAGCGACAGGCCACGCACGTCCTGCGGGCGAGCCAGGCTTTCGAGCAGGGCGGAGAAGCGGGTGGAGGATTGGCCTGCGGGCATTGCGCATCCTTTCTTGCGAACGATTCGCAAGTTAGCATGAGGATGCCTCAGGTCAATGCGAATCGTTCGCAATTACTCCTTGGTCGCGGCTTCGCGGTGGGATCGCCAGCGAAGGGCCATCCCGACGATCGACAGCAACATGCCCGCAAGCAAGAACACGAGCATCAACGGCTCGTCCTTGGCGGACTTGAGCGCTGGCACTCCGAGCAGCACGACGCTGGCACTCGACACAAGATAGCCGCTACCCTTCAGGCGGGAGCTTTTGCGCATTCCTGAATATTCCCGGATAGTTGAATGACAAAACAACTACGGGACGGAGCATGTCAGGTTCCGGTTCGGAAGCCGTGGGTAATCGGATAGCGCCTGTCGCGGCCATAGTTGCGTGCCCCCAGTTTCACGCCGGGAGGGGCCTGGCGGCGCTTGTATTCGGCGATGTTGAGCAGCCGTTCGATGCGGCTGACCGTCGCGCGGTCGAAACCCTCTGCCACGATCTGGTCGACGCTTTTCTCGTTCTCCACCAGCCCCTGCAGGATCGCATCGAGCACGTCGTAAGGGGGCAGGGAGTCCGAATCCTTCTGGTCAGGGCGCAACTCCGCGCTTGGCGGCTTGGTGATGATCCGCTGCGGCATGACCGGACCGTCAGGACCCAGGCCGATCTTGGGGCGGTGCGCGTTGCGCCATTCGGAGACCGCAAAGACGGTCGTCTTGTAGGCGTCCTTAAGCGGGTTGTACCCGCCGTTCATGTCGCCATAGATCGTGGCGTAGCCGACGCTCATTTCGCTCTTGTTGCCGGTGGTGACGAGCATCGGGCCGAACTTGTTCGACAGGGCCATCAGCGTCACGCCACGAATGCGTGACTGGATGTTCTCTTCGGTCAGGTCGGGCTGCTTGCCTGCGAACACCGGAGCGAGCATGGCGTCGAAAGCATCGACAGCCGGGGCGATGGGCACCGTGTCGAGCCGGACGCCCAGCATGTTGGCGCAGCCTTCGGCATCCTCGAGGCTCTCCTGCGAGGTGTAACGGCTGGGTAGCATGACGCACCATACGCGGTCCGCGCCCAGAGCATCCACGGCGATGGCAGCGCAGATCGCCGAATCGATTCCGCCCGACAGACCAAGGACAACGCCGGGGAAGCGGTTCTTGTTCACATAGTCGCGCAGGGCCATGACCATCGCGCAGTAGATGTCTTCGGGATGCTCGGCGAGTTCGTGGTCAACGCCGGGCTCGCAGCGCCAGCGCGAGCCGGAGCCAACCGCGGTTTGCGTCCAGACGGTGGTGACGATCGATTCTTCCCAGTCCGGCATCTGCACCCACAGCGCGCCTTCGGGGCCGACGACGAAGCTGGCGCCATCGAACACGATCTCGTCCTGCCCGCCGACACGGTTGAGGTAGGCAAGGGGGATGCCGGTATCGATCGCGCGGCGCTTGGCCACGCCGTCGATGCGCAGCACGTCCTTGTCGATCTCGTAAGGGCTGCCGTTGATGCAGATGAAGATTTCCGCGCCGAGGTCGGCCAGGTGACGGCAGACGTCGGGGTGCCAGATATCCTCGCAGATCGGCAGGCCGAGCATCGCGCCCTTGAACAGCACCG
>JBEQCK010000010.1:0-37898 GCA_041639335.1 Novosphingobium sp. | reverse complement strand
GCTTCCTCCCCTCCCGCAGGCGGGAGGGGCAGGGGGTGGGCTTTCTCAGCTCCGGAAAATCTTCCCCGGGTTGAAGATATTGCCCGGGTCCAGCGCCTGTTTGAGCGTGCGCATGATGTCGACAGCATCCTCGCCGAGTTCATCGATCAGGCATTGCTGCTTGCCCAGCCCCACGCCGTGCTCGCCAGTGCAGGTGCCGTCCATGGCCAGCGCCCGGGCGACCATGCGGTGGTTGACCTCTTCCACCTCTGCCATCTCGTGCGGTGCATCCGGGTCGATCGAGAAGACGAGGTGGAAGTTGCCGTCCCCGACGTGGCCCAGGATCGTGGCCGGCACGCTGCAGGTGTCGAGATCGGCGCGAGTGGCAAGGATGCATTCGGCCAGTCGGCTCATCGGCACGCAGACGTCGGTCGTCAGGCCGATCGCACCGGGCCGCAGGTTGACGGCGGCGTAATAGGATTCGTGCCGCGCGCGCCACAGGCGGTTGCGGTCTTCGGCCAGCGTCGCCCACTGGAACGCGCCGCCGCCGTTTGCCGAAGCCAGCGCCTTGACCGTCTCGACCTGCTCGGCAACGCCGGCAGGCGTGCCGTGAAATTCGAAGAACAGCGTCGGCGCCTCGGGCAGGCCCAGCTTGCTGCGCATGTTGACCGCGCGGACCTGCATGGCATCGAGCAATTCGATCCGCGCCATCGGCACGCCGCAATGGAAGGCTTGCACCACGGTTTCGATCGCGCCGGACAGCGTCTCGAACGGGCAGGTCGCGGCCATGATCGCTTCCGGCACCGGGTGGAGCCGCAGGATGATCCCGGTGATGACACCCAGCGTGCCTTCCGCGCCGATGTAGAGCCGGGTGAGGTCGTACCCGGCGGCGGACTTCTTGGCGCGCTTGCCGGTGCGGATGACCTTGCCTTGGGGCGTCACCACCTCCAGCCCCAGAACAGCCTCGCGCATCGTGCCATAGCGCACCGCGTTGGTGCCAGACGCGCGGGTGGAGGCCATGCCGCCGATCGTGGCGTTGGCGCCGGGATCGATCGGGAAGAACAGTCCGCTGTCGCGCAGGTGCGCGTTGAGCGCCTCGCGCCGGATGCCCGGCTGCACCGTGCAGTCGAAGTCGGCATGGTTCACGGTCAGCACGGCGTCCATCGGCGTCAGGTCCAGGCTGACCCCGCCTTCAAGGGGCAGGGTGTGCCCTTCCAGCGAAGTGCCGGCACCATAGGGCACGATCGCGACGCCGGCTTCGCGGCACAGGTTCACGCAATCGACCACGTCCTGCGTTGACCGGGCATAGACCACGGCATCGGGAAGAACGGTGGGATATTGCGATTCGCTGGCGCCATGCTGGGCACGGATTGCTTCGCTCGTCTGGCATTGCGGGCCAAAGTAGGCCGAAAGACGACCCACGAAGCCCTGGGGCAAGGGGCGCGCGTGCGGGATAGACAGGGATTGCATGGCTAGGGTCCAAACTCCATCAGGGCACGTTCGAGGTTCGAGGCAGAATGGCTCAGCGCAAGGAGGCAGGGCGCAGGAATATGTCGATATTTCCAGTCCTGCCGACGCGGCGATGGGCCATTCTGGTCGAACCCCTGCGGGGCGTCCAGATGGCTTCGATCTTGGGCAAACCGGCCCTTGCAAAGGCAACCAGCCTTCACAGCGTGCCGCTTCACCCGATATCTTCGCCATCTGGACGCCTCGAACGTGCCCTGATGGAGTTTGGACCCTTGACTCTAACCCATCGCCACCTTTTTTGCAGCGCTGCCCTTATTGATATAGCGCGTTCGCGTTCAGCCGCGATAAAGCGCGGATGCGGAATTCTCTTCGTGCGTTCGAGCTTTGCGGCTCTGGCGGCTTCTGGAACTGAACAGGGTGTATCGATGAAGAAGATGATGGGTGCGATGATCGTGGCAGGGCTGGCCGCTTCGGCACTGGCTGGTGGAACCGCCTTTGCCCAGGCCAAAGGGGATCCGGTTGCGGGCAAGAAGATTTTCATGCGTTGCATCGCCTGCCATGCCGTGCAGCCGGGCGCTGGTGCCAAGATGGGCCCCAATCTTGCGGGCGTTGTCGGGCGCAAGGCAGCGGCGGCTCCGGGCTTCAAGTATTCCGCGGCGATGCAGAAGGCCAAGCTCAAGTGGGATGATGCCACGCTCGACAAGTGGCTGACGCGTCCGTCGGCGGTTGTTCCCGGCACTTCGATGGCGTTCGCCGGCCTGCCCAATGCTGCTGACCGCGCCAACGTGATCGCCTACCTCAAGAAGCCGAACTGAGTTTGCCTTTCAGGGCGTCACGATAGCGAAGGCGGGATCCGGCTTGTCGAGCCAGCCGATCAGGCGGGCAAAGGCAGCCGGATCCCCTTCGATCTTCGCCTCGCCCGAGGCAACCTTTGCAGCAAGCGGCTGGCCTGCAAACAAGGCTGACAGCAGGTCTGCGAAGCGGACGCTCAGCGTCGCTTGCCGGCCATCGCGCAGGCCCTTGCGGTGGACAAGGACGCCATTGGCGATCGTCACAGTCCATTCCTGATCCTTGTCAGGAAAAACGAACCCAAGCGACGCGGACCCTTTTCCGGCCTTGGCCGGATCAAGCCGCACTGCGAGGACTTCGAACAGGTCTGACGGCGGAAGTTGGCTGATCAGGGCCGCACCGCCGGTAGGATCGGTGGCGGTGACGCCTTTTTCCAGTTCGGTCGCACCGGTGAGATACATGTTGCGCCACAAGGCGTTCTCGCTCTGATACGCGAGCTGGCGATAGGTGCGGGCAAGCAGGCTTTTTGCCGCAGCATCATTGCCATCGGCGAAAATGACCTTGTCGAGCAATTCCGCCGTCCAGGCATAGTCGCCCTTGGCGAAGGCATCCTCGGCCAGGGCCCGCACCCGCGCAGCGCCGCCCAGTGCCTCGACATAGCGCCTGCCACCCTGTTCCGGGGGCAGGGGGGCGAGGTGGACGGGGTTGCCATCGTACCAGCCCATATAGAACTGATACACGGCGCGGCTGTTGAAGCTGTAGGAGCCGTAATAAGGCCGGTCGTACCACTTTGCCGCCAGCGCCGGGGGCAGCGTCAACTGCGCGGCGATTTCGGGCCCGGTCAGGCCCTTGTTCATCAGCCGCACCGTCTGGTCATGAAGGTAGGCATAGGCGTCGCGGTGCTTGGCGAGATATTCGGTGATCTCGCTCGCACCGAAACGCGGCCAGCCATGGCTGGTGATCAGCACTTCGGACCCGGCGAAAAAGTCGATCGCCTCGGTCAGCCCTTGCGCCCAGGCCTTGGCATCGCGGATCACTGCCCCGCGCGGCGTCAGGATGTTGTGCTGGCTGACGTTGGCGTTCTCGGCAAGGTCGGCAACCTTCCAGTCGGGAAAGCCGAAATTCATCTCGGCAGGTGCCTCGGTTCCGGGCGTGATCTGAAAGCGTACCCGCACGCCATCGAGCATCAGTTCGGTGCCGGTCTCGCCGATCTCGCGAGTCGGCGGGATCAGGCTGCGGCCGCCGGATGCCACGCCCATGCCGATCCCTGCGCCCATCGAGCCTTCCGGGCCCTTGGGCAGGCCAAGGCCGAACTGGTAGGACGCGCGGCGGCCCATGGCAGGACCTGCAATGACGTTCTCGCTTACGGCAGCGCGGGTGAAACCCTGTGGCGCAATGATCGGCGCGTCCCTGGCCATGACCGAGGTGAACGCGCCCGCACCGCCGAAATGATCGACGTGGCTGTGGGTGTAGATCATGGCGGTGACAGGGAGCTTTGCCACCTTCTCGGAAATCAGCGCGTAGGCAGCGGCCGCCGTCTCGGTGGCGGTCAGCGGATCGATGACGATCCAGCCCTTGTCCCCGCGCACGAAGGTCACGTTGGCGACATCGAACCCGCGCACCTGCCAGATGCGGTCGGTGACCTTGAACAGGCCGGCCTTGCCAAGAACTTGGGCATGGCGCCACAAACTGGGGTTGACGGTGGCAGGCGCAGGGCCGCTGGCAAAGGCGAAGGCGGCGGTGTCCCACACCGGCTTGCCCGCGGCATCGCGAATCACCGGGTCCTTGAGCGTCGCCACGAACCCGCGGGTGGCGAAATCGAAGTCCTGTCGGTCGGCCAGCGGCAGGTCAGCCAGCGCCGCGGCGTTGGCCTTGCGGGTGGCTTCGGTCGGCGCATCGGCGCAGGCTGGGCCAGCAACGAGCAGCACTGACGCACTGGCGGCCAGGGCGCGGTGAAAGTTGGTGAAACGCATGTCCTCTCCCGGCTCCGTTCTATGTGGAGTTCCGGGCGCAGAGTGACTTTAATCGCGCACTTAGGGAAGCGGCAAAAAGAGGGTTCAGCCGAACAACCGCTCCCACAGCGTGCGCGGCCGCCTTGGTGGGAGCTCCTGGCCGGTGAGGCGCATCAGGTAATTGGCGAGCAGCAAGGCCTGGTTGCGCGTCATCAGCAGGTGGTGCGTGTCGATCGCATCGGGCGTCGGCCGGGGGGTCTTGCTGGATTGTACGGTCAGATGGATGTTGCGTGCGAACGCGCGATGTTTCCAGCCGACGACAACGCCCGAAAGTTCGTGCGGCGTGTCATCGACCGGCGTGTTTGCCGTTGCCATAAACCCTCTCCCAAATTCCCCGCTGCACAGGGAATCGGGAGATGACAATTTCGTCAAGCTTTTAAGTCCGGCACTCGTTTCGGATTGAAACGATCAGGCGGCGAGCTGGTAGGGCGCGATCTCGCCGGCGAGGTAGAGCTTCTTGGCCTTGGCGCGGCTGAGCTTGCCCGAGCTGGTGCGCGGCAGCGTGCGCGGCGGCACGAGTTCGACCACGCAGTTCATGCCGGTGATCGATCGCACCTTGTCGCGGATCTGGTCGCGCAGCTTAACCCGCTCGACCGGGTCGGACACGCGGCAATGCACCAGCACGGCAGGCGCTTCCTCGCCATTTTCGGTCTCGACCGAGAATGCGGCGATATCGCCCTGGTGGAACCCCGGAAGCTGTTCCACGGCCCACTCGATGTCCTGCGGCCAGTGGTTCTTGCCGTTGATGATGATCATGTCCTTGGCGCGGCCGACGATGAACAAGTAGCCCTTTTCATCGACGTAGCCCATGTCGCCGGTATCGAGCCAGCCATCGACCATGCAGGCGTCGGTCGCTTCCACGTCGCGGAAATAGGAGTGCATGACCGAGGAGCCGCGGCACCACACCTTGCCGATGTGGTGGTGCGAAAGCTCGTTGCCGCTCTCACCCCGGATTGCCACTTCCATTCCGAGCACGGGCACGCCGCAGTTGACCATGGCGCGGTAGCGGGCAGGGCGCGAAAGATCGCGCGGCGTGCCCGAGAGGCGCTCTTCCTCGACCAGTTCGACGCGGATGCCTTCGCCCGGAGGCATGATGGTCACGGCCAGCGTTGCCTCGGCAAGGCCGTAGCTCGGCAGGAAGGCTTCGGCCTTGAAGCCGGCTTCGGCAAAGGCGTTGACGAAGTTCTGCATCACATCGGGGCGGATCATGTCGGCGCCGTTGCCGGCGACGCGCCAGCGCGACAGGTCGAAACGGTCCGAGACGTGGGTCTGGCTGGAGATGCGGCGGGCGCAGATGTCGTAGCCGAAAGTGGGCGAATAGGAGAGCGTCGTGCCCTTGTTGCGGCTGATCAGATCAAGCCAGGCCAGCGGGCGGCGGGCGAAATCCTCGGTCTTGAGATAGTCGACCGAGACGCTGTTAGCGATCGGCGACAGGAAGCAGCCGACAAGACCCATGTCGTGATACCACGGCAGCCACGAAACCGCACGATCCGGATCGGCGATCTTCATGCCGTGCGAGTGGCCGGCAAGGTTTGCCAGCAGCGCGCGGTGCGTGACAGCGACCCCGTGCGGGAAGCGCGTCGAGCCGCTGGAGTACTGCAGGTAGCTGATCGCATCAGGATCGGGCGTGGGCAGGGCGGTGTCGGACTGGTCGCCCGCATGGAATTCGTCCCACGAAAGACCGGCGCAGCCCTGACGTGCGGCCGCAGCGCCAGCCATTTCGGCAATCTCGCCGGGATAGACCAGCATCTTCGGGTCCGAGCTGGCCAGCTGGACGGCGAGCTGGTCGATATAGCTTTCCTTGCCGCCAAAGCTGGTCGGCAGCGGCAGCGGCACCGGCCAGGCACCGGCATACATCGCGCCGCAGAAGATCGCGGCGAAATCGGGGCCGGTTTCGGCCACCAGGGCAACGCGATCGCCGGGTGCAACGCCCAACGCCATCAGGCGGCGTGCAGCCACCAGCGCGTCCTCGCGCAGTTCCGAATAGGGATAGACGCGCGAGAGCGTGCCGCGCGGATCGTGGAAGTTGAACCCGAGCTCGCCCTTGGCGGCATAGTCGAGCGCTTCGCAGAAGGTATCGAAGTCCGCATAGCGACGTGGCTGCACGTCGATATTGGGTGTGGGAACGAGAATCGCCTTGTCAGCGACAGCGTTCGAAACAGTCATGCGATACCCCGATGTTCTCTTCATTCGTCCTGCGGGCCTGTGCAGACCCGCCGATGAACGGTCCATTAGCTCGAACGGCCCATTACTGGTCCGTGACGCGAAAACAACGCCACCACGGTACGGACGTTCTCATTTAGCAGGGACTGTGGCACGAATGTGGCGGATGGACCGCAATTCCCCCGATGGCCGTGGCAACCGCCGCGAAAGGAAACCGCCGAGGCCGCTCGACGCCGCGCGGCTCGACGAGATGGCGCTGGCCTATGTCGCGCGCTTTGCCACCAGCGCGGGCAAGCTTTCCGACTACCTGAGGCGCAAGCTGCGCGAACGGGGATGGGAGGGAGAAGCCGAGGCCGATCCCCAGGCGATCGTCAGCCGATTCGTCGAACTCGGTTATGTCGACGATGCCGGATTTGCCCGCGGCAAGGCGCAAAGCCTGCTGCGGCGTGGCTATGGGGCGCGGCGGATCGACCAGGCGCTGGGCGCGGCGGGAATCGCCGAAACCCTGCGCGAGGAGGCCCGTGGCAGCGATGCCGAGCGGCGGCGGGCGGCACTCGTCATGGCGCGCAAGCGGCGCTTCGGCCCGTTTGGCGGGGGCGGCGGGCTTGACCCGGCCCAGCGCGAGAAGCAGGTCGCAGCCATGCTAAGGGCAGGACACCCCCTTGCCTATGCGCGCGAGGTGGTGAATGCATCCAGCCCCGAAGCTCTGGAAGAGTGGATCGATGAAGCAGCTGACTAGACTAGCCGTCCTTTCTGCCCTTGCTCTGATCGCAGGATGCTCGCCAGGGGCAGCCGACGCCGGGGCGAAGGCGCAGCCCCAGGCCGCAACGGCGGCGGTTCATCCGGTTTCGGGCCTCCAGATCACGCCGGTGACGGTGACCAGTGGCAACGGGGCGCACGTGTTCAGGTCGGAAGTCGCGCGCACGTCTGCCGAACAGGCCAAGGGGCTGATGTTCCGAACCGAGATCGGCGATGACGAAGGCATGATCTTCCTGCGCAATCCGCCGGACATCGCTTCGTTCTGGATGCGCAACACGGTGATTCCGCTCGACATCATCTTCGTCGGCCTCGATCGCCGCATCCTCAACATCGCGGCCAATGCCCGGCCCTATGACGAAACCCCGCTCCCTGCGGACGGGCCGACGCTGGCCGTGCTGGAAATCAATGGCGGGCTGGCAGCAAGGCTTGGCATCAAGCCGGGCGACAAGGTGGAATGGTAAACTGGGTTGACTGGTAAGATGAGCGCAGCGGCATCAACGCGCTTGCCGACTCCCCCCATCAGCGGCTAAGCGCGCCGTAATATCCAAGGCAGGTAGCATGAGCATCCTCGGCAAGATCTTCACATGGTGGAATGGCGCCACCGTCACCACCATGCTGTTCAGCGCACTGAATGGTGAGCAGGTGGGCACCGACGCGCAAGGAAACGCATATTTCCGCGCGAAGAAGCCCTTTCCCAAGGGCCACCCCTTTGCCGGGCGTGAACGTCGCTGGGTGATCTATAACGGCGCCAACGATGCCAGCCGCGTGCCTGCCGAATGGCATGGCTGGCTGCACGGCTCGTTTGACGGCGTGCCCGAAAGCAACCTGCCGCCCGCCCGCATCTGGGAGGCGGAATACACTCCGAACGCCACCGGCACCGTCCAGGCCTACCGTCCGCAGGGCGCGCTGGAGCGTGGCGGCAAGCGTGCCGCAGCAACCGGCGACTACGAAGCTTGGGTTCCGGAAGCCTGATGCCATCGGACGCATCGCCGGCAACCCGGGCGCTCGTCCTTGCGGGCGTGCTCATGCTGGCCGGATGCGGCGAGAAGGCTCCTCCGCCGCCACCCGAGGCGACCGAGAGCGGTGCAGCGATTGCCACGGCTTCTGGAGCCGCGATCGAAAGCGAGTTCGGCACACCGATCAAGGATCGCGTGGCAACGCTCGGCTTTCTCAACAAACGCAACAATATCACGCAGGACGTTGTCCTCAAGAGCGGCGAATCGCGGCGGATCGGCAATGCGATCGTCAAGCTCGCCACGTGCGAGAAGACCGCGCCGTGGGAAGATCCGCCCGAGACCGGCGCTTTCGTCCAGCTGTTCGTCGAAGAGCGGGCGAGCACCGATCAGCCACTGGCCTGGCGCAAGGTGTTTTCAGGCTGGTTGTTCCGGAACGCCCCGTCGTTGAGCGTGGTCGAACACCCTGTCTATGACGTATGGGTCAAGGACTGCGCGATGATTTTCCCGGGCGAGGAAGAGCCGGTCGCTTCGGCGCGCAATGCGGCAAAGCCCAGCGGCAATGCCAGCGCGGCAGCATCGCCCGATCCCGCTCCTAGGCCTGCCCCCAGTCCTTCGCCAACTGCTTCGACTAGCGCGCGACCCGCAGCAACTTCGGCCGGGGAATAAGGCCGTTGCGCCTGCGACAGCAGTTGCAGGTACTGGCTTTGCGGAATCTCGATCGCGCCCAGTGACGCCAGGTGAGTCGTGGAAAACTGGCAGTCGAGCAATTCCGCGCCGACCGCCCGCAGCGACGCGACCAGCCAGGCCAGTGCGACCTTCGAGGCATCGGTCTGGCGGCTGAACATCGATTCGCCGCAGAACACGCGCGCGAATCCCACGCCATAGAGCCCGCCAGCCAGCCGCCCCTCGCTCCAGCATTCGATCGAATGGGCGTGGCCATGCTCGTGAAGCCCGATATAACTTTCGCGAATCCGCGCGCTGATCCAGCTTTCCTCGGCACCGGGGCGGGGCGCAGCGCAGGCGTCGATCACCGCTTCGAACGCGGCATTGCAGGTCACGGTGAACTTGCCGCGCCGCAACGTGCGGGCCAGGGATTTCGAAAGATGGAACCCCTCAAGCGGCAGAATCGCCCGTATTCGCGGCTCCACCCAGAAGACTTCGGGATCGTCACGACTGTCCGCCATCGGGAAAATCCCGGCACGATAGGCCTTGAGCAGAAGCTCGGGCGGGATGGCGTGGGGATCGTTGCGGGCCATAATCTTCAATAATGTGTTTCGGTCGGTTGCGCTCCCGCCGTCAAGTCTTTAAGGGGCCGCTCAGAGCACAGGAGTGTAGCTCAGTTGGTAGAGCATCGGTCTCCAAAACCGAGGGCCGTGGGTTCGAGTCCCTCCACTCCTGCCACTCGCCACCAAGGCGAGGTTCGGCGCCGCGAATCACCTTGAAGACAGCGCGAAGTACTGGCGGCCGCTGTGCAGCCGTACAGGATGCGTCAGGCCGTTTGCCGCAATCGAAAAAAGAGGCGGAACGCCTAAGCGCCCGCCCCCAGTCGTCTCACGCGTCTGGTTCGCTTGAGAGTGGCAGGATGCTAGCAGCGCGACTGCGCAACGCCAGTAGCAATGTCCGGTGAGCCGACGAAACCGGCACGAAAAAGGGCGAGCCGTCTCTGGCCCGCCCTTTCCATGCCGTTCTGAGTCTGGGGGTTACCTGCGATGCAGGCCGCCCAACGCACCGCCGGCCACGCCGCCCTGCAGCGACCCGGCAGCGCCTGCGCCGGTCTGGCCCAGGCTGCCGACCAGGGAACCACGGCCAGATACGGCTGCATCGACTGCGCCCGAAGTCGCTACGTCGTCGATCGTGCCAGTGGCGCGGTCTTTCACGCGACCAGTCGTCCGCTCGGCCGCGCGACGGGTTTGCTCTGCGGTAGCTTCGGCCTTGCGCTTGGTGCGCTCAGCCGTTGATGCAGCCTTGCGTTCAACGCGGTCTGCCGCCCGCGTGTCTGCGCGAACCTCGTTGCGAGTCTGGGCGGTGGAGGAAACATCCCCGCCGATGCCCTTCGTCGTCCCATCGCGCTGCGTGGTGGCTTTCGAGCTCACGTCTGCGCCGACACCGGTATTGGCATTGACCGCGCCGTTGCCGGTCGAAACCTGCGCACCGGCATTGGCAGAGCCCTCGGCCTTGGCCTGGCCGCTCTGGGCCTGCCCGCTCTGGGCCTGCGCAGTGCCGGCCATGGCAAGAGCCACCAGCGGGAGAATGATCTTTTTCATGGTTCTCGTTCCTTTCGCCCCATCTTGCGCCCCGTTTTCGTGCAGGCGTTCAACGGAGCGGAGGTGGCTGCGTTCCTGCCCGTAGCTCGGGTCACCCGGGGCTGGGAGCAGGCCATCCCATTGCTGCCCCCATCGCTGCACTTGCCAACGCGCCCCGTGCGGACTAAATGAACGGAACTTCCGACATCGGAAAATCGCCAGCCCCTCCCGGACTTGTCCGGGGCGGCGATGACCCCTAGCCGGAAGAAACGAAATTCCACGCGGCTCGTGCCGCAGCAAGCAAGGCACCAGAGCAATGGCCAAGACCAGCCCCGGCGAGTTCTTCAACCAGGTGAAGGCCGAAGCACGCAAGGTCGTCTGGCCGACCCGCCAGGAAACCACCACCACGGCGATATTCGTCGGCATCATGATGCTGATCCTCGCGGTGTTCTTCCTCGGCATCGACTCGCTGTTCAGCGCAGCCGTCCGCTTCCTGCTCTCGCTCGCCTGACCACCTAAAGGACCAAGAGAAACGATATGGCCCGCTGGTACATCATTCACGCCTATTCCGGTTTCGAGAACAAGGTGAAGGAAGCGATCATCTCCGAAGCCGAGCGTATCGGCCTTTCGCAGCTGGTCGAAGCGGTCGAAGTGCCGACCGAGACCGTCACCGAAGTCAAGCGCGGCAAGAAGGTCCAGGTCGAACGCAAGTTCATGCCGGGCTACGTCCTCGCCAAGCTGGCGATGAACGACGACATCTACCACCTCGTCAAGAACACCCCGAAGGTGACCGGCTTCCTCGGCACCAACAACAAGCCGCAGCCGATTTCCGACAAGGAAGCCGCCCGCTACTTCGGCGCTCGCGAGCAGGCCGCTGCCGAACCGCGCAAGAACGTCTCGGTCGATTACGAGATCGGCGACCAGGTCAAGGTCAACGCAGGCCCGTTTGCCTCGTTCAACGGCGTGGTCGAGGAACTGGACTTCGACAAGAGCCGCGTGAAGGTCTCGGTCTCGATCTTCGGGCGCGCAACGCCGGTGGAACTGGGCTTCGAGGAAGTCGAGCTGGTTCGCGGCTGATCCGCCATAGGGTTACAGGCAAGACTTGCTTTTGCGGGCCGATAGCCTTATCGGCCCGCGCTTCGCTGCCTGAAAGGGCAGTGATTCCGTGCGGGAGTTCCGGTTTCCGGAGCGTTTGACCGCTCACTCTGAGGCTTCGCTCCATCGGGCGAGCCAACAGGAAGAAAGGAGGCCATCGTGGCCAAGAAAATTGAAGGCTATATCAAGCTGCAGGTATCGGCTGGTGAAGCCAAGCCTGCTCCGCCGATCGGTCCGGCGCTGGGTCAGCGCGGCGTCAATATCATGGAATTCTGCAAGCAGTTCAACGCTGCGACGCAAGAAGTGGAAAAGGGCACCCCGCTGCCGACCGTGATCACGGTTTATGCGGACCGTTCGTTCACCTTCGTGACCAAGACCCCGCCCGCCACCTTCTTCATCAAGAAGGCCGCTGGCATCAAGTCGGGTTCGAAGACCCCGGGCAAGGCTTCGGCCGGTTCGATCAAGCGCTCGCAGCTGGCGGAAATCGCCCAGGCCAAGATGAAGGACCTGAACGCGAACGACATCGACGCCGCAACGAAGATCATCGAAGGCTCCGCTCGCGCGATGGGCCTCACCGTGGTGGAGGGCTGATTCCATGGCCAAGCAGACCAAGAAGCAGAAGGCCCTGACCACCAAGCTGGGCGACAACCAGAAGCTCTATGCAGTCGATGAAGCCATCGCGCTGCTCAAGGACCTCAAGAGCGCCAAGTTCGACGAGAGCCTTGAAGTTTCGCTGAACCTCGGCGTCGATCCGCGCCACGCCGACCAGATGGTTCGCGGCATGGTCACGCTGCCCTCGGGCACCGGCAAGGACGTCAAGGTCGCCGTGTTCGCCCGTGGCGACAAGGCTGAAGCCGCTCTCGCCGCTGGTGCCGACAAGGTTGGCGCCGAAGACCTGCTCGAGGACATGCAGAACGGCAACCTCGACTACGGTCGCGTGATCGCGACGCCCGACATGATGGGCATCGTCGGCCGGCTCGGGAAGGTGCTGGGCCCCAAGGGCCTGATGCCGAACCCGAAGCTCGGCACTGTCACGCCGAACGTCGCCGATGCGGTCAAGGCTGCCAAGAGCGGTCAGATCGAATTCCGCGTCGAAAAGGCCGGCATCATCCATGGCGGCATCGGCAAGCTCTCGTTCTCGGACGAAGCGCTGCGCGCGAACTTCGACGCATTCGTCGATGCGATCGTCAAGGCCAAGCCCGCTGGCGCCAAGGGCAAGTACGTCCGCAAGGTCGGCCTGTCGTCGTCGATGGGCCCGGGCCTGAAGATCGACGTTGCCCAGGTTCACGGCGGCTAAGGCCACCGCAGGGCCCAGGTCCACGGCGGCTGATCTACAACGATCGAAGCCAATGAAAAAGAAGGCCGGGGAGGGAAACCTCTCCGGCCCTTTTTCTGTCAGCGCCACTCGTCTAGGAGCGGCGGATGCCCGATCCCGAAATCGCCAAGAACCCGGTCACCGTTGCACGCCTGCAGGTGGAAGCGATCATTCCGCCCGAAAAGCGCGGGCCTGGCTGGGATCGCCACTGGCGTGAACTCGAAGCCTATGCCGATGCCGCCATGGAAGGCGCGATCGGCGACTGGACGGTCAGCCCGGATCGAACTCGAGGCTGACCCGAAAGCCGGGGTTGACGGTCTGGGCGACAATCGAGGCTCCAAGGCCACGTGCCATGGCCTTCACCAAGCGCTGGCCAAGACCAGTGCCCTTGGTCTCGACACTTTCGCCGATCCCTGCACCATCGTCTTCAACAGTCAGGCGTATGCGGTTTTCGCCGCTGGATGACAGGATGATCCGCACTTCGCCCGCGCAATCCGCACCGTAGGCGTACTTGCAGGCATTTGCCACCAACTCGCAGATGATGATGCCAAGGGTCACTGCCTTGTCCGTCTGCAATTCCATCGGTTCGGTCCGGGCCACGACGGTGCGCGGCGCGTGCGGGGACGTCCAGGTCTCGGTCAGGTCGCGGGCGAGGTTGGCGAGATATTCGTCCAGCGCCACGCTCTCTACATTGCCGGTGGCATAGAGGTGGCGGTTGACGTGCGCGATGGCGCCGATGCGCTGTTGCGAGGCCAGCAGCGCGTTGCGCGCCTCGCCTTCGGGCAGGACCGAGGCCTGCATGTTGATGAAGCTCATCGTCATCTGCAGGTTGTTGGCGACGCGATGATTGACCTCGCGCAGCAGTGCGCCGAGCCGCTCGTTGCTGGCGATCAGGTCACGCTCGGCCTGTTCCTTGGCGCGGCGCAGCCGCACTCTGTCGAGTGACTGCGCAAAGGCCGAGCGCAGCAGCTCGATGAAGTCCTCGCCGATGGACTTGACCACATAGTCGTCAGCGCCAGCACGCAGGGCCGCTGCGGCAAGGCGGCCATCATCGGCCCCGGTGACGTATACGACAGGCGGGCACGAGGGCAGCTCAAGCAGGCGCTCAAGCGTCTGCAAGCCATCCATGCCCGGCATGTGGTGATCCACCGCGATCACGTCGAACTCTTCGGCCTGCGCCGCGGCAAGGCCCTCGTGTCCGTCGGCTGCCAGCGTGATCTCGAAGCCCAGCGTGCCAAGGCGTCGTTGCACCAGCCGGCGCAGCGCCGGATCGTCGTCGATATAAAGGAGGCGGACGGGTTCCGCGCTCAATGGGCCTCCTCGGCGTCCGGCACCTGGATGACCGAGAGGAACAGCCCAAGCTGGCGGATTGCCTCGGCGAAGTTCTCGTAGTTGACCGGCTTGGTGATATAGACGTTGCAGCCCATGTCGTAGCAACGCTGGATCTCCACCTTGTCGTCTGTCGTGGTCAGCACCACCACCGGTGTGCGTCGCAGATGCGGATCGCTCTTGATCTTGGCCAGGATGTCGATCCCGCTCATGTCCGGCAAGTTCAGATCCAGCAGTACGAGGGCCGGCCCGTTGTGTGCCGGGCCGTGCGGATCGTTCCAAAGGTAGTCCAGCGCGCTGGTGCCATCGGTGAAGTGGTGGATGACGTTGGAGATACCGGCGCGGCGGATGTTCTTTTCGATCAGCCGGGCATGACCTTCGTCATCCTCGACCATGACGATGTTGACGGCGAGTTGATCAGGCATCGGCTACTCCGGATTGAAACTTGAGCGGCAGGCTGACCGTGAAGGTCGAACCTTGTCCTTCCTCTGATGAAACTTCGACCAGCCCTCCCAGGCGATAGGCCAGCGCGCGGACATGGGCGAGGCCGATGCCTTCGCCAGGCTGGTCCTGCATGCCGGACCGGCGGAACAGGTCGAAGATGCGCTCGTGATCACGGGCGGATATGCCACGGCCGTTGTCGGTCACCGTGATGATGGCGCGGCCGTGCGCAGTGCTGCCGGCAATGCGGATCTCGCCGGGGCGGCCCGGTTGCAGGTACTTCAGCGCATTCTCGATCAGGTTCGACAGGATCTGTTCGATCGCCAGCCGGTCCGTTTCGACCACGGGCAGTTCGCCCAGTTCGACGCGCGTTCCGGTCTCGTCGATGCGGTGCTGCAGGGACTCGACGATGGACTGCACCACATCGGCAATGGCAACCCGCGCCGGGGCGAGGGTGCGGCGGCCCTCGCGCGAAAGGCGCAGGATCGCGTTGATCAGCCGGTCCATCTTCTGCGTGGACGAGCGGATGAAGCCGATGGATTCAGGCAGGTCTTCCTCCACCGCCAGACGCACCTGTTGTGGCACTTCCTCGCCATCCTTCAGCACGTGTTCGCCAATGACCTTGCGCGCCGCATCAAGCTCCGCGGTAAAGCCCATGACATTGACCAGCGGCGAGCGCAGGTCATGGCTGACGATATAGGCGAAGCGCTGGATTTCCGCGTTGGCGCGCTGCAATTCGGCCGTACGCTCATCGACGAGCGATTCCAGCTCCTGATTGAGCAGGCGGAGTTCGCGCCGGTTGCCGTCGATTTCGGCGATGTTGCGACGGATGATCTGGACCGCCGCAATCGCAACGCCGATCACCAGCGCGGCGCAAAGCGCCAGCATTGCCGAAAGCAGGGTGCGGGTGTTGTCTTGCGCTTGGTTCCGCTCGCGCAGAAGCTTGTCCTCGCGAACCAGCATTTGGTCAACGTAAGTGCGGATGTGGCGGATGGCGGCAACGGTGTCGTCGCGATCGAGCGTTTCCACCTTGAGAATGCCAAGCTTGGCCTCGGCTTCGGTGAGGCGCACCAGTTCGGCATAGCTGTCGAAGATCTTGCGCAGTTCAACGACTGATCGGACTTGCGAAGAATTGTCCCGGACCAGCGTCTCGAGCTTGGTCAGTTCGTTGTTGGCCTGTGTGATGGCCTTTTCGGCGATGGTCGTGAAGTTCGTTTCGGAGGGCGCAATGATGATCCCGCGCCGTGCCGTCTCGGTCCGCTCGGCGTGGCGGACAAAGCGGTTGAGCGATGTTTCCACGTCCAGCGTGTGCTCCACCCAATAGGCATCGCGTTCAGCCTGCCTCTGCACGATGACCACGGCAGCAACCGCCGCAACGACGGCGGCGAAGCCGATTGCGAGCAGCAGCAGGATAAGCCGGTTGTTCCCCGCATCGCGCGAGAAAGCGTAGGTCGGCGTCGTCGGCATCGTAAGGTGGTACTCCCGTCGACGCAGGAAATCCTCAGGCCGCGATTGCGTTCCCGTCTTGCGTAAAGAAATGTTACCGGATGTTTTCCGTTGTATAGCATTCGGTAACGAGGCTGATCACTTGGCCTTCCGCCGTGCGCAGGCGGGCCTGATGCGAAAGGATGGTCCACTGCGGGCACTGTTGCATCGCCCCGCGCTTCTGCGCCAGGCGTTCACGCTGGAAGCGCAGCGGCGCAACGACTTTCCCGAAAGGTGTGTCCGTCGTGGCCAGCGCGCGGTTCATCGCGGGCGTCAGGCGTGACGGGACGTACCAGTTGTGCGCTACCGACAGCGTTCTTTCGCCGCAGACCAGCCGCACATGACGGTAGGCCACCGGCTCGTCGGCGGAAATCTCGAGGCTCTGGCGAATAGCGGCCGAGACCGGTGAATCAGCAGGATCGGACAAGGCCCTGATCACTGGGGGATCGGCAAGCCTCCGCCGTTCGCACCACTGGCCGAGCGCAGCCGTCGCGCTGTCGTTGGCGGCCAGCGCGCGTTCGAAGTCCTTCAGGGCAGGGGAGCATCCTGCCAGTGCTGGCAGCAGGGCCAGCAGCAGCCCGTCAAGGCGCGGGCGGCGCATCGGGCGCAGCAACGGCCACGCGCCGGGCCGAGAGGATCTTGACCGGCTTTGCCAGAATCTGCCCGCGCATGATCCCTTCGCCCGCTGTTTCCGAGATCGGTGCCGCGAAGATCGCCTTCACCACGTCCATCCCTTCGACAACCTGGCCGAATGCGGCGTATCCCGCCTTGGCCTCGGGATCTGTGGAGTCCGGCTGGGCATCCAGTCCCGGCTGGTCCGATACCATGATCGAAAAGTCGCCGGTTGCCGTGCCCGGGGCATAGCGCGCCATCGAAAGTGTGCCGGCCTTGTGCAGGATGCCGGTCACATTGGTCGGCTCATGCGCGATTGCCGGCAGGTTGCGCTTCGGATCGCCGCGCGTTCCGGCCTGGATGAGGCCGTTGGGCTGCTCTCCCCAGTTGAGATGCATCGCGCGGTAGAACACCGTGCCATCGAAGCGCTTCGTCTCGGTATAGCGGACAAAGTTCGTCGCGGATGCGGGCGCGCGCTTCACGTCGACCTCGACGACGATTCGCCCGGCCTCGGTCTCCAGCGCCACACGGACGGTGTCGGGCAGGGGAGCGGTCGATGGCGCGGGATAGGCTGGCGCTGCCGGGCGTGGGGCGGGCGCACGCTTCTTGACCGGCGCGGCGGCAATCAGGGCGAAGGCGATCGGCGCCAACAGGGCAAGACGACGGGTCAGCACGATCTCAGATGCCGCCGGCAACCGGGAAGCGGCCGATTGCGGCCAACCCCTCTTCCAGCGCATGGGCGCAGGCCTTGAGCGTCGCGTCGCTGACGGAGCGGATCACGAAGTTCGCCCCGGTCTTGCCTTCCCGGAAGAACGGGTAGCTGCCGATCTGTACGCCATCGAACGCCTTTTCCGTCTCGCGCAGCAGGTCGGCGATCTCGCTTTCGGCGACCCAACAGCCGACCGTTGTCGAGAGCAGCGGCAACCCGCCTTCAAGCTGACCGGTCAGGCCATCGAGCATCTGCGCGGTTATGCCTGGTACGCCCGCCATCAGGAACACGTTGCCGACGCGGATGCCGGGGGCGCCGGAAACGCGGTTCTCGATCAGGTCTGCGCCGGCGGGGACGCGTGCCATGCGCAGGCGCGCATCGTTCAGGCCACCGCGCGTGGCGTAGTAGCTTTCCAGAATTGCCCGGGCCTTGGGGTGGATCACCACGTCCACGCCCAGCGCCGCCGCTACTGCGTCCACCGTGATATCGTCGTGCGTCGGGCCGATGCCGCCAGTGGTAAAGAGGTAGTCGTTGCGGGCGCGCAGGGCGTTGACCGCTTCGATGATGGCAACCATGTCGTCCGCCACGACGCGAACCTCGCGCAGGCGGATGCCCTGGACGCCAAGCCAGGTCGCCACCTGGGCGATGTTCTTGTCCTGCGTGCGGCCGGACAGGATTTCGTCACCCACGACAATCAGCGCGGCGGTCCAGATGCGGGATTCGTCAGTCATCGCGCGTTTGGTATCGCAAGGGACGCTCCCGCAAAAGCGCTTATTCCGCTGCCGCCATGTGCGCTTTGTGCGCGGTTGCCGGGCGCGGATGGCCGAACTGCAGCACGCCGTCCTCGATCGGGTCGTCGCGCATCCACGTCACGTCGCGCACGTAATCCTGGTTCAGCCGCCAGCGCATGTCGCTTGCCGACTTTGGCAGGAGATGGCGGGCCCGTTCGATATAGCCCGAGGAGAAGTCGTAGATGTTGTCCTCGTCGAGATGGTGGTTGGGCGCCAGTTTCGGCACGGCAACTTCCATCCCGCGCGCCTTCATCGCGTTGAGCACGTCACAGATATAGCGCGCATTGATGTCGGCCCGCAGCGTCCACGAGGCGTTGAGATAGCCAAACACCGCCGCAAGGTTCGGCACGTTCGAGAACATCGCCCCCTTGTAGTAATAGCGGTCGGCGAAATCGACCGGCACACCGTCGACGCTGATCGCGATCTTGCCGGCCATCACCATCTTGAGACCTGTGGCCGTGACGATCACGTCGGCATCGAGATGCTTGCCCGATTGCAGCTGGATGCCGGTCGCATCGAAACGCTCGATCCGATCGGTCACGACGCTGGCCTTGCCCGCCTTGATCGCCTCGAACAGGTCGGCGTCGGGCACCAGGCACAGCCGCTGCTCCCACGGATTGTATGGCGGCGTGAAGGCCTTTTCGTCGTACTTGTCGCCGAGCAGGGACTTCAGCCGCTTGGTCAGGAACGCTGCCACCTTGTCCGGACGGTTGCGTGCCCGCTTGAAGAACAGGTTCTGCAGCTTGACGTTCTTGAACCGGGTTATCCGGTATGCGATCTCCTCGGGCAGGAACTTTCGCAGGAAATTGGCGATCGCGTCCTTGGCCGGCCGGGTGACGTACCACGTCGGCGTGCGCTGGAGCATCGTGACGTGCGCCGCCTTGTCGGCCATTGATGGCACGATCGTCACCGCCGTAGCGCCCGATCCGATCACCACGACCCGCTTGCCCGCGTAATCGAGGTTTTCGGGCCAGAACTGCGGGTGGACGATCTCGCCCTTGAAGTCCTCGCGCCCGTCGAAGTGTGCCTCATAAGGCTTGTCGTAATCGTAGTAGCCCGATCCCAGGTAGAGCCAGCCCGCCGTCACCCGGCTGCGCTGCCCGTCCTTGCCTTCCAGGGTCACCACCCAGTACCCTGCGGCACTGTCGAAGTCGGCGCTCACCACCTTGCTGTCAAAGCGGATGTGGCGGCGGATGTCGCGCTCGTCGGCGATCCGGTTCAGATAGTCGAGGATGGACGGACCGTCGGCGATCGACTTCTCGTGCTTCCATGGCTCGAACACGAAGCCCAGCGTGTGCATGTCCGAATCGGAACGCACGCCGGGGTAACGGAACAGGTCCCAGGTTCCGCCGATCTGCGACCGGCGCTCCACGATCGTGTACGAGCGGTCGGGGCAGAGCATTTTCATGTGCGCTGCCATGCCGATACCGGAAATTCCGGCGCCGACGATCAGCACGTCTGTATCCGGCTTGCCGGCCGTAAAGGTGGACTGCTCTGCACCCACGATCGCTCTCCATCGTTTCTATTTACAGAAATGTTAGCACACTTGCGCGCGATTGCCAGTGGCGCCCGACTTTGCCACTGATGTCGGCATGACCGTTATCGCCGCCCGCCGCTACAGCAATGGCACCGCTCACGACGAAGCCCTTGAACTGACCGGTGCGTGCGTAGCCGAGCTTGCGCCTCACAGCTTTGACTGGATCGGCCTGTGCGAACCGGACGCCGCAGAGATGGACCTCGTGCGCCGCCAGTACGGCCTGCACCCGTTGGCCGTCGAGGATGCCCTCAATCCCCGCCAGCTGCCCAAGGTCGAGGTTTACGGCAAGACGCTGTTCGTCGTCGCCCGCACCGCCGAGCTGCAGGAAGGCGAGGAGATCGGCTATGGCCAGACAGCATTCTTCGTCGGCCCCCATTTCCTCATCACCGTGCGCTTCGGCAGCACGCGGCCACATCTGTCCCTGCGGGCCGAGATCGAGTCCCAGGGCGACCGGCTGGCCGAAGGGCCTGACTACGTCCTTCACGCCGTGCTCGACTTCATCGTCGATGGCTATCTGCCCTTGCTCGAACGCCTCGAGGAGATCGCGCAGGAGATGGAAGAGGCCGCCATCGACGTGTTTCCCGAGCAGTCCGTCATTCGCCGCATCTTCCGCCTGCGCCGCCAGTTGCGCCGGTTCGAAAGAGTGATCGGGCCGATGGAGGAGGTTTGCCAACGTCTGGTCGTGGCTGATCTTCCGTGCATCGATCCTGCCGCGCGGATCTGGTTCCGCGACGTGCTCGATCATGTCCGCCGGGCCATGGCGCGAATGCGGGGCTTGAAGGAAACGCTTGCGGCCATTGTCGAAACCGCCAGCCTGCTCGAACAGCACCGGCAGGGAGAAATGACACGCCAGCTGGCCGCGTGGGCCGCGATCCTCGCGGTGCCCACCGCCATCGCCGGCATCTACGGCATGAACTTCGAATACCTGCCCGAGCTGAAGTGGCGTTATGGCTATTTTGCGGTGTGGGGCGTGATCGTCACCATCTGCGGGGGCCTGTGGTTGCGCTTCAGGCGGATCGGCTGGCTCTGATCGTGTGGACAAGCACGCGCTTTCCGATTGTTACCGCACTTTGACTGGCCTAGTGCGCGCACAGGAGGGAACGAGTCGTTTCCCCTGGTGCGTGCGGCAATTCGGGAAGCTTATCGATGTTCGGCTGGTTCCAGCGTCTCCTGCCCAAGTCGGGCGATTTCTTCGGCATGTTCGAACGCCATGCCGCAGCCTGTGTCGATGCGGCTGATGCCCTCGCCAGGTTGACGCGTGCCCAAGGCGATTCGGCGCAGTGGGTCGGCAAGATCCGTGACCGCGAGCACGCCGCTGATGACGTCATCCGCGAAGTGCTGTTCACCGTGCGCCGCACTTTCCTCACGCCATTCGATCGCGGGGCCATCACTTCGCTGATCGGCGCGATGGATGACACCATCGACGAGATGCAGGCCGCCGCATCGGCCATCGAGCTATACGAAATCATCGGATTCGAGCCGGAAATGCAGGCGATGGCCGACAAGATCGTCGAAGCCGTCGGCCTCATCGCCGAAGCCATGCCGCTGCTCCGCGATATCGAGCGCAACGGCGGCCGCCTCCACGCGCTGACCGAACGCATCGTCAAGCTGGAAGGTGAGGTCGACCTGATCCACCAGGCGGGGCTCAAGGCCAATTTCCAGCGCCACCGCGCCGATGGCGATCACATCGCCTTCATCGTCTCGCGCGAGATATTCAAGCACCTCGAAAAGATCGCCGACGCCTTCGAAGACGTCGCGAACGAGATCGACGCGCTGGTCATCGACCACGCCTGACGGCGCGGGACAGGAGCTGATCCGATGCACGAGCTCGCCTTTCCGCTGCTGGTCGGCCTGATTGCGCTGGCGCTGGCCTTCGATTTTCTGAACGGCCTGCACGATGCAGCGAACTCCATCGCCACCGTCGTCTCGACGCGTCTGCTATCACCGGTAGCAGCCGTCCTCTTTGCGGCTGCAGGAAACTTCGGTGCCTACTGGCTGGTTGGCCTGCATGTCGCCGATACCATCGGCAAGGGCATCATCGACAAGGACATCGTCACTCCGGCAGTCGTGTTCGGCGCGCTGGTCGGGGCAATGTTCTGGAACATCGTCACCTGGGTGAAGGGCATTCCCTCCTCGTCGAGCCACGCCCTGATCGGCGGGCTGCTTGGCGCGGGCGTGATCCACGGCGGGTTTGACGCGATCGAATCAAAGAAGACGATCGAGACTTTCGTCGCCATCTTCATGTCGCCACTGATCGGCATGGCGCTGGCCATGTTCTTCGTGCTGATAACAAGCTGGCTGTTCAAGGGCTTCCAGCCGCGCCGCGCCGAAGGCGTGTTCAAGGGTCTGCACCTGCTGTCCTCGGCAGCCTATTCGATCAGCCATGGCGGCAACGATGCGCAGAAGACGATGGGCATCATCACCGTCCTGCTCTACTCGACAGGCTACCTGAAGGGTGAATTCCACATTCCCGAATGGGTCGTGCTGTCGTGCTATGCGGCCATCTCGCTGGGCACGATGTCGGGCGGTTGGAAGATCATCAAGACGATGGGTACCAAGATCACCCGGCTCAACCACCATACCGGTTTCTGCGCCTCTTCGGCGGGATCTATCGTGGTGTTCGGGGCGAGCGCGCTGGGCATTCCGGTTTCGACGACCCACGCCATCACCGGCAGCGTCATCGGCACCGGCGCTGCCCGCCGCGCCAGCGCAGTCCGCTGGGGCGTGGCACAGCGCGTTGTCATGGCATGGTTCATCACGATCCCGGCCAGCGCCACCGTCAGCGCCGCCTTCTACCTGCTCACCCGCCTGTTCTGATTGGAAGCGGCTGCTACTGCCCCACCGTCACCGCCGTCGCGGGGGGTGCCGGCTTGCGGAACAGGGGCACGCGCTTCAGCCACAGCTTGAGCGCCTCCCAGTGAATACCTGAAGTTACCTTGAGAGTTGCCAGAGGGTGGCCCAGCGCCGCGCGCAGGAGGGCGGCGTCGGTCAGTTCGCGACGCCGTGCGGTATGGACCGCCGCAAGCACCGGCCCTTCTGCGTCGGAGACAGTGATCCCGATCCCGAGCCGCTCGCCCGGCGGCTGCACGCGGAAGGCATAGTCGAGGTCCATCGGCAGGAACGGCGATACATGGAACCGCTTCGCCACCGACTGGTGCAGCGTGCCGCCATGCTTCGCCGCGATCACATAGCTGTGCCGTTCGCCAAACGTGTTCGAAACCTCGTAGATTACGGCGCGCAGGGCCCCGTCGGCGCCATGGCAGAACCATGTGCTCAACGGATTGAAGGCATATCCCAGCATGCGCGGCATCGTCAGCAGCACGATGCGGCCGCCGTCCGGTTCGATGCCGGCTTCGCGCAGCAACCGCTCGGCGTGCGGGCGCAGTGCCCGGCCATCGCCGATATCGCGGTCATGGAAGGAAAACAGGTTGAACCGCCCGCGCGAGAACAGGCGCAGCCGCTCCGCGACGTCTTCGATCCGGTCGATGTCGAGCGCCATGTGCAGCACGCGATAGCGCAGCACGTGGATGCAGGGCCGCAATCGTCGGTGCAGCACATGCCCGAGGTACAGCGCCCCGTCGTCCATCACGCCATTTCCGGTACGCGCGCCTGATGCGTCACATGGATGCGCCCGGATTCCTCCGCCACGTTCCAGGGTCGCCGCACGCCGCCCAGCTGCTCGGCCACGGCAAGGCCCGATTGCAGCCCATCCTCGTGGAAACCTGCTCCGAACCACGCGCCGCAAAACCATGTGCGGCGACGGCCCTGCAACGACCACAACTGCTTCTGCGCAAGGCCCGCGGCCACGTCGAACACCGGGTGATCATAGGCCTCTCGCCGGATCACCAGTGCCGGGTCAGGTTCGACCAGCGGATTGAGCGTGACGAACAGGTCCTTGTCGGTCGGCAGGTGCTGCAGCCGGTTCATCCAGTACGTCACCGAAAGCTGGTGCTGTTCCGCGCCCCGCTGCGCCGCATAGTTCCACGCCGACCAAACCTTGCGCCGCCGCGGCATCAGCCGCGCATCGGCATGGAGCACGGCCTCGTTATGGCGATAGGGAAAGGCCCCGAGCAGGCGCCGTTCGTCGTCGTCGGCATCGCCCAGCATGGCCAGCGACTGGTCGGCGTGGGTGGCGAGCACGACCTGGTCGAACCGCTCCCAGCCGTCACCGCCATCAATCAGCACGCCATCGGGCAGGCGCCGTATCCGTTGCACCGGCGAGGACAGCCGCACGCGCTCGATGAACGGCGCGCTGATGCGCTTCACGTATTCGCGGCTCCCGCCATCGACCGTGCGCCAGCGTGGCCGCTCGCGGAACTGCAGCAGGCCATGGTTCTCGAAAAAGCGCACGAAGGCCGCTGCCGGATGGTGCGGAATATCGTGCACCGGGGTAGACCAGATCGCCGCCGCCATCGGATAGAGATGATCGTCGCGGAACGCCGGCCCGCAGCCCAGCCCGTCCAGATAGGCGCCAAGCCCCAGCTCCCCCATCTCCGGCAGGTCGCGGGGTGCCGCCTTGTAGAACCGGACCAGATCCCTCAGCATCGACCAAAAGCGCGGGGACACGAGGTTCCGCCGCTGTGCGAACAGTCCGCGCAAGTCGCCCGAATACTCCAACCGCCCCTGGTCCAGCGTGACGGCAAAGCTCATCACCGTCTCGCGCGTGTGCACGCCCAGATGTGCAAACAGCGCCGTCAGGTTGGGGTAGGTCCGCTCGTTGTAGACGATGAACCCGGTGTCCACCGGCACGCCATCGGCCTCGACCGTGTTGCTGTGTCCGCCAAGCCGGTCCGCCGCCTCGAACAGCGTCACGCGATGCCGTTGCGATAGCAGCCACGCAGCCGAAAGCCCGGAGATCCCGCTCCCCACCACGGCAATATCGAGCGCGCCCGCCGGCGCACTACCCTCTGTTATCACACCATGACCCCCATAGGCACCGCGACA
This sequence comes from Novosphingobium sp., assembly GCA_041639335.1. GTDB lineage: Bacteria > Pseudomonadota > Alphaproteobacteria > Sphingomonadales > Sphingomonadaceae > Novosphingobium. The sequence continues at coordinate 13,272 of JBEQCK010000010.1, read as the reverse complement.
CGAACCGCCGCGACCTTACCCGTCCGTTTCCCGTTATAGACCGCTCCCGTGGTGACAGGTTGACACAAGTCACACCGCGATGGCTAGTTACTCCTCGTGAGCCTTCTTGCCCCGCTGATCTCGCTCGTAGAGCGCGCCCCGCTGCCCGACGCGCTGACCCGCGCCGGCGTATCTTTCATGTGCGAAAAGCGCCGCCGTGCGGTCCATCGCGATCGGCCCGGTGATGCCCTGTTCGCCGCGTGGATGGCGCAGCGGTCCGTTGCCGAACACACCGATGCTGCCAACGAACAGCATTACGAACTGCCGCCGCGCTTCTTCGAGCTGAGCTTGGGGCCCAACGCCAAGTATTCCTGCTGCCTCTATCCCACAGGCAACGAGACGCTCGAACAGGCCGAAGTTGCCGCCCTTACGGCGACGGTTGAACACGCCGCGCTGGAGGACGGCCAGCACATCCTCGAACTCGGCTGCGGGTGGGGTTCGCTCAGCCTCTTCATGGCGGCGCGCTTCCCCAATGCCCGCATCACCGCCGTCTCGAATTCACGGCCGCAGGGCGAACACATCCGGGCCAAGGCGGCCGCGCGCGGTCTCACCAACCTGACCGTGCTCACCGCGGACATGAACGCCTTTGCGCCCGATGGGCAATTCGACCGCGTCGTCTCGGTCGAGATGTTCGAACACATGGCCAACTGGCGCGAACTCCTCGGCCGGGTGAAGACATGGCTTCGGCCCGATGGCCGCCTGTTCCTCCACGTCTTCAGCCACCGCCAATATCCTTACTGTTTCGACACGGCCGACAAGTCGAGCTGGATCGCGCAGTATTTCTTCACCGGCGGCATCATGCCCAGCCACGCCCTTATCGGCCAGTTCGCCGATCTGTTTGCGCTGGAGCGTGAATGGTGGTGGGACGGCACGCACTACGAGAAGACCGCGCGCCACTGGCTTGCGCTGTTCGACGCCAAGGCGGCCGAGATCGAGCCGGTGCTGCGCCAGGTCTATGGCAAGGATACGCCCTTGTGGCTGCGGCGCTGGCGCTTGTTCTACCTCGCCACGGCAGGCCTGTTCGGCCATCGTGGTGGCAGGGAATGGGGCGTCAGCCACTGGCTGCTGAAACCGGTCTAGGCTTGGGCTGCCCGCAAGTTGGCCTTTAATGCTTGCGTCACCCTGAACTTGTTTCAGGGTCCATTTCCCCGCACGAACGGACGTTGATTGGCGAAAGATGGATCCTGAAACAAGTTCAGGATGACGGTTTGATACCGGGGTCGCGATAGGGGATCGCCGGTCGGCTCTTGAGAAAAAGTACTTGGCAAGCGCGGCTCCAGCGGCAAGACTGGTTGCGATAGAAACTTGCTCAGGGAGCCTTCCAGACATGACTGCCCGCTCGCGCGTCGCCACCGGCGTCGCCGCCATTGCGCTTTGCGCCACCGCTGCCCCTGTCCTTGCCGGCCCCGCCGAAGACCGGCTGATCGCCCAGTTGCTCGATGAAGGCCTCAATCGCTCCGACGCGATGGAAACCGCCTCGGAACTGATGGACCGCATCGGTCCGCGCCTCACCAACTCGGAAAACCACCGCAAGGCCGAAGACTGGGCAGCGGCGAAGTTCGCGTCCTATGGCCTGAAGAACATTCACCGCGAACCGTTCGAATTCGGGCTTGGCTGGAACCTCAAGTCCTATTCCGCCACGATGACGAGCCCGCGCAGCCTCCCGCTCACTGTCCTCCCGGTGGCGTGGTCACCCGCCACGAACGGCATGATCACCGCCCCGGTCGTGGTCGCACCGATGAGCAAGGTCGAGAATTTCGACGCCTGGAAGGGCAAGCTCGCCGGCAAGATCGTCCTCGTCAGCCTCCCGGGCGAGAGCAGCGAGTCCAAGGACCCGATGTTCGAACGCCTCTCGGGCGAGGATATCGGCAAGCTCGACAAGTACACCCTGCCGCGCCACGATCCCGAAGGCCTCGCCATGCAGGTCGCGCGCCGCGGCTTTGCCCGCAAGCTTTCGGAATTCCTCAAGGCCGAAGGCGCGCTGGCGATGGTCAAGATGACCTACCGCGATGGCAAGCTGGTCCACGGCGAAGGCTATGATTTCATCCCGGGCGAAACGCTTAGCCTGCCGGCCATGGACATGGCGCAGGAAGACTACCGTCGCCTCGTGCGCCTCGCCAGGACCGGCGCCGCCCCGCAGCTTTCCATGTCCATCGATGCCAGCTTCGATGACAAGGACCTGATGGCCGACAACGTCATCGCCGAAATCCCCGGCACCGATCCAAAGGCCGGCTATGTCATGGCCGGCGCCCACTTCGACAGCTGGATTGCCGGCGATGGCGCAGCAGACAACGGCGCCGGCAGCGTTGCGGTCATCGAAGCCGCGCGTCTGCTGGCCAAGTCGGGCGTCCGGCCGAAGCGCACCATCCGCTTTGCCCTGTGGAGCGGGGAAGAGCAGGGGCTGCTCGGCTCCAAGGCTTACATCGAACGACACCTCGCCTCGCGCCCGGTCGATCCCACGCTCAAGGGGATCGACAGCTACTCGGCCTGGCGCAATGCCTACCCGATCACGCCCAAGCCGGGCTATGCCGATCTCAAGGCATACTTCAACATGGACAACGGCTCGGGCAAGTTCCGCGGCATCTATGCCGAAGGCAATGTCGCTGCCGCGCCGATCTTGCGCGAATGGCTCAGCCCGTTCAATTCGCTCGGCGCCGACAAGGTGGTGATGAGCAAGACCGGCGGCACCGATCACGTCTATCTCCAGGCGATCGGCCTGCCCGGCTACCAGTTCATCCAGGACCCGCTCGATTACGAAAGCCGTGTCCACCACTCGAGCGTCGACACGCTCGATCACATGCGCGCCGATGACATGCGCCAGGCTTCGGTGATCCTTGCCGGCATGCTGCTGCAGGCGGCGATGAGCGACAAGGAACTGCCGCGTTCGCCACTGCCGACCAAGCCTGACGCTACCGATCCGTTCAAGGTGCAGGACCCCAACCAGTAAGGCGTGCCGTCCCGCTCCTTCCCTTGGCTGTAATGGCTAACGGGAAGGAGCGGGGCCTTACGCATTTCCCCGGAGTTTCCCGGCTGGAAATGGCACACCCGCTATAACCTAGGTTAGTGCCCGTCATTCAAGCAGGCGGGCCATGCTCAAGCGCATATCCACGGACGAAGTCCAACTCGGCATGTTCATCCACAAGCTGGAGGGGAGCTGGTTCAGCCATCCCTTCTGGAAGCGGAAGTTCCTGCTCGATGATCCCGACATGCTCGAACGCCTGCGCGAGAGCGAGGTGGACGGCGTGATCATCGATACGGCGCTGGGCAAGGCCACGGCGGACGAACCGGCTGTTGCCCCGCAGATCGTCTCAGGCCCGCGCAACGCCGGGATGATCGCCCAGACAACGCGCGCCGCCATCGAACCCGTGCCGCAGCGGCCCGGTCCCGGCTTCGGCCGGGCGCCAGCCGCGATGCCCATCGCCCGCGAATTCGGTCGGGCCAAGCGCGCTGCCGGCGATGCGCTGCGCGTGGTCAGCAAGGCCTTCATCGAGGTCCGGCTCGGCAAGGCGATCAAGGTGCAGGATATCGAACCCGTGCTCGATGCGGTCTATGCCTCGGTCCAGCGCAATCTCTATGCCTTCAACGGGTTGCTGCGCTGCCAGAACGACAACGAGCCGGTCTATCGCCATTCGCTCGCCGTCAGCGCCCTGATGATCGCGCTGGCCCGCCACATGAAGTTCTCGCCGGTAGACATCCGCGACGCTGGCATGGCAGGCCTGCTCATGGATGTCGGCGTGGGCCAGCTCCCGGTCGATCTCGCCTCGGTGGGGGGAGACTATTCGCTGCTGCGCCCCGACCTGCGCGAACAGCACGTCGTGCTTGGCTACACCTTCCTCAAGGCCGCCGGCGACATTCCCGAGCCGGTCCTGCGGGTGATCCTGCACCATCACGAGAGGCTCGACGGCAGCGGCTATCCGCAGGGGTTGAGCGGCGCGGCGATCGAAGCCCTCAGTCGCATGGCCGCAATCTGCGATACTTATGACACGCTGATTTCCGGTGCCGAACAGCTGGACCCCGCCGACGCCATCCGCCGCCTGCGCGAACAGCCCGGATCGTTCGATCCCGCCATCCTCGAACGCTTCGTCGAAACTGTCGGCGTCTACCCGATCGGTTCCTTCGTGCGCCTGCGGTCCGAGCGCCTGGCGATGGTGGTCGACGAGGACCCCGCCGACACCGCACTGCCGGTGGTCCGCACCTTCTGGTCGCTCCCCTTGGCCAAACGGCTCAAGGGCGAGACGATCGCGCTTGCCCATTGCTACGGCGACGATGCCATCGAAGGCATCGCGGATCTTGCAGGGCTCGATTTGCCTGATATCGGCGCCCTGCGCGAAAGCCTGCTGGCCGCCGCCTGCAAGGAAGCGGCCTGATCCTAGGGTCAGGACCCTTAGCCCGCGATCACGCCGTAAAGGTCGTGCGCGTCGGCGTCCTCGATCAGCACTTGCGCAAAGTCGCCGGCCTTCAGCGTTGACGGCACATTGCGCAGATAGACCGCGCCATCGATCTCGGGCGCATCGGCCTGTGACCGCGCTGTGGCACCAATGTCGCCGTCCTCGTCCGGCTCGCCCACTTCGTCGACGATGACCTTGATCGTCCTGCCGATCTTGGCCGCCAGCTTGGCCGCGCTGATGCGCTCGGTGGTTTCCATCAGCCGGGCATAGCGCTCTTCCTTGACCGCTTCGGGAACGGGGTTGGGAAGGTCGTTCGCAGCAGCTCCTGCCACCGGCTCGAACCGGAAGCCGCCGACGCGATCAAGCTGCGCTTCTTCCAGCCACTCCAGCAGATACTCGAAGTCGGCCTCGGTCTCGCCGGGGAAGCCGACGACGAAGCTCGAACGGATAGCGATATCCGGGCAGATCTCGCGCCAGGCCTTGATGCGGTCCAGCACCTTGGCTTCGTTCGCCGGGCGCTTCATCGCGCGCAGCACGTTCGGGCTGGCGTGCTGGAACGGGATGTCGAGATAGGGCGTCACCAGTCCCTCGGCCATCAGCGGGATCACCGCATCGACGTGGGGATAGGGGTAGACATAGTGCAGCCGCACCCACGGCGTGTCGCCTTCCGGCGTGCGCAGCTTGCCCAGTTCGCGGGCAAGGTCGGTCATGTGCGTGCGCACCGGCTGGCCCTTCCACATGCGCTCTTCATGGCGCACATCGACACCATAGGCCGAGGTGTCCTGGCTGATTACCAGCAGTTCCTTCGTGCCTGCCGCCACCAGCTTTTCGGCCTCGCGCAGCACGGCGTCGATCCGGCGGCTGGCGAGCTTCCCGCGCAGGCTCGGGATGATGCAGAACGCGCAGGCGTGGTTGCAGCCCTCGGAAATCTTGAGGTAGCTATAGTGGCGCGGCGTCAGCTTGATGTCCCCCGGCTCGGCCTGCGGGATCAGGTCGATGTACGGGCCCATGCTCGGCGGCGCGGCTTCGTGCACCGCTTCCACCACCGCTTCGTACTGATGCGCGCCCGTCACCGCCAGCACTTGCGGGAACTTGGCGCGGATCACGTCCGCCTCGTTGCCCATGCACCCGGTCACGATCACGCGCCCGTTCTCGGCAATCGCCTCGCCGATTGCGGAAAGGCTCTCTTCCTTGGCGGAATCGAGGAAGCCGCAAGTATTGACCAGCACCACGTCGGCACCGGCATAATCGGCGCTCATCGCATAGCCATCGGCGCGCAGGCGGGTCAGGATTCGTTCGGAATCGACCAGCGCCTTGGGACAGCCGAGGCTGACCATGCCGACTTTGGGGGCTTCGGGAATTTCGAGAGGGGGAATCTGGCTTGCCATCGTGGCGCGGCCCATAGGCTAAAAAGCACGCCACGTCACCATTGGCCCGCTTGGCGTTGCCTTCCGCATCTGTCAGGCGTAGCAGATGGTTGCAGCGGGGGCTTGGCAAAGAAGGAAAAGATGGGCCCGGTCAACTGGATAGCCGTCGTTCTTGCAACGCTTTTTGCGCTTGGTGCGTCAGCCCTTTGGTATGGCCCGCTGTTCGGCCGTGCCCGGCTGGAGGAGGTCGGCCCCGGCAAGCTCGGCATTCGTCGCTCACCCGGCCGCACCGCCGCGATCACCGCCGCGCTGCTGTTCATTTCCGCCAGCATGATGGGCCACATGTTCGCCCGCGTCGGGGCGGCCACGCTGGACGTGAAGTGGTGGCTCTACTTCATGATGTCGGGCGGGCTTGCCATCGCCTTCATCATCCCCTCGCTGTGGATCAGCTACAGCCAGCAGCGCATCAGCACGCGACTTGCCCTGATCGACGGTGGCTTCTGGCTCGCCGCCTACCTTTCGATGGGTCTCGCGTTCATGCTTCTCGGCCAGTAGCCGGGGTAGGCGCGATCTCGACAATCTCGTCGCCGTCTTCCAGCCGATTGGCGGCGTCCTCCCAGAAGCCGATGACCGTTCCGCGCCGATAGATCCTAAGCCCGCGCCCGCCGCTGGCCAGCGCCGCCAGCGGACGGCCGACTTCCTCGGGCCGCACCTTGCGCTCCACCAGTTGCACCCGGCCTTCGACCGAGGCGAGATCGGTCAGGTATTCGGCGACGTGCTTGCCATGGGCGGACCCGGCCATCAGCAGCCCGGTAAAGCGCACCGGGTTGATAACCGTGCTGGCCCCGGCCTGGCGCGCCAGATCCTCGTTGTCGGCGGCGCGCACCACGGTGCTGATCGGCACGCCCGGCGCCAGGTGCCGCGCGGTCAGCGTGATCAGGATCGAGGTATCGTCGCGGCCGGCCGAAACCAGGATGGCGCAGGCCCGGTCGATGCGCACGTCGACCAGCGTGGCATCGCGCGTGGCATCACCAGCCATGACATTGCAGCCGATGTTGGCCGCGGCCGCCAGCGCGCGTTCCGAAGGATCGATCACCACGATGCAGCCCGGATCGGTGCCGCGCGCGACCAGTTCGGCCACGGCTTCGGCGCCCGATACGCCAAAGCCCAGCACCACGATATGATCGGTCAGGTTCTTCTGGATCTGCGCCATGCGAAACCGCTCCCAGGTGCGCTTGATGATGAAATTGTAGGCCGTGCCGACAAAGATGAAGATCACCGCCACCCGGATCGGCGTGACGATCACCGCTTCGATCAGCCGCGAACGGTCGCTCACCGGGGCGATGTCGCCAAAGCCGGTGGTCGTGATCGAGATCATCGTGAAATAGACCACGTCGAGGAAACTGATCGTCCCGTCGTGGCTGTCCTTCAGCCCGGCCCGGTCGATCCAGTGGACGGCCACCACGATCGCCACCAGCGCAAACGCGGCGCCCAGTCGCAGGCCAAGGTCAGCCCAGACCGAGACCTTCAGCGTTCGCCGCAACACGTTCGTCGGCTTGCGCCCGCCACGGCGGAGAAGGTGAAGGTCCATCAGCGTTACAACCGCGGGGGCAGGTATAGTTCCGGATCGCGCGGCACATTGTTGCGGCGCAGCTCGAAATGAACCGTAGGTCGCTGCACTTCACCGCTTTGCCCGACCAGCGCGATGCGCTCGCCCTTGGTCACGGCCTGCCCTTCCTTCACTGTCATCATGCCAAGATAGGCATAGGCCGTGACGAAGCCGCCGCCATGATCGATCAGGATCAGTTGACCGAAGCGCTCGGGTTCCTTGCCGGCATAGAGCACCGTGCCTGCCGCCGCCGCCCGCACTTTCTGTCCGGGGTGGGCAATCAGGTCGATTCCGTTCGAAGGAATGCCTGCCACCTTGTCGCGATAATGGCTGACGACCGCGCCTTCGGTCGGCCAGCCGATCTTCGGTGCGTCGGATTCCCGCGGAGCAAGCGGCGCGCGCGGAGGTGGGGCGGGTCGCAGCGTCGGGGCCGGGCGGGGCACCGCCTTCGGGGTTCCGACTGCAGCAACGGGGGGAGAGGGCTTTGCCAGAGCCTTGGGCGCACCCTTGGGCGCGCCTTTTGGTTCCGGCCGCTTCAGCACCTGCCCGATGCGGATGACGTAAGGGCTGGGGATCGCGTTCGCCTCGCCCAGCGTCGCCATGTCCACGCCCCAGCGCCGCGCGATGTCCGAGAAGGTATCGCCCGCCTGCACGGTATAGGTCCATGCCACGATCGGCGGGCGCGCGCCTTGCGCAACAGCAGGTGCCGCTGCCAGCAGTGCAAGGCCTGCCGCCAGCGCGCGGATCACGCCAGCGGTTCGAGGCGGGTCGGCCCGCCCATGTAGGGGTGCAGCACTTCAGGCACGTCCACCGATCCGTCCTCCCGCTGGTAGTTCTCCAAGACTGCCACCAGCGTGCGGCCCACGGCAAGGCCCGAACCATTAAGAGTATGAACAAATTCAGTGCCTTTCGCCCCTTCAGGACGATAGCGCGCATTCATCCGCCGCGCCTGGAAATCGCCACAGTTGGAACACGACGAAATCTCGCGATAGGCACCCTGGCCCGGCAGCCAGACCTCGAGGTCATAGGTCTTGCGCGCCGTGAAGCCCATGTCGCCGGTGCACAGCAGCACCTTGCGATAGGGCAGGCCCAGCGCCTGCAGCACGCCTTCTGCGCAAGCGGTCATGCGCTCATGCTCGGCTTCCGAATCCTCGGGCTTGGTAATCGAAACCAGCTCCACCTTCTCGAACTGGTGCTGGCGGATGAACCCGCGCGTATCCCGCCCCGCCGCACCGGCCTCGGAGCGGAAGCACGGCGTCAGGGCCGTCATGCGCAGGGGCAATTGGGAATCCGGCAGGATTTGGTGCCTCACAGCGTTCGTCAGGCTGACTTCTGCTGTTGGAATAAGCCAATACTGCTCGGATGTGTCAGCAACCTCAAGGAACTCGTTGAGTTTTTGCTTGAAGCTTCCTTCCGACGTACCAATCATTTGCCTTTCGAAATCTGCCGGCATGGCATTCCAAAAAAGTCGATCTCGATTGCTCATATCGGCGGCAAAAAACAAATCCTCGCCAAACTTCGGCAATTGCCCCGTGCCAAACACCGCCTCGTCCTTGACCAGCAACGGCGGGATGCATTCGAGGTAGCCGTTCTCGCCCGTCTGCCGGTCGAGCATGAATTGCGCCAGCGCCCGGTGCAGCCGCGCCATCCCGCCCTTGAGGAACGTGAACCGCGCGCCAGAAATCAGCGCGCCGGTTTCGAAATCAAGGCCGAGCGCCGGGCCGAGGTCGGCATGCTCCTTCGGCGTGAAGCTGAATTCGCGCGGACTTCCCCAGCGCAACAGTTCGGCATTCTCGCTTTCATCCGCACCTTCCGGCACGTCGGCGGCGGGCGCATTGGGGTAGGCGGCGAGCGCGGCGTTCTGCTGCGCGGTAAGCTGGCGCTCTTCCTCCTCGAGCGAAGGCAGTTCCACCTTCAGCGCCGCCACTTCGGCCTTCAGCGCTTCGGCCGTATCCTTGTCGCCCTTGCCCATCGCTGCGCCAATTGCCTTCGACGCTTCATTGCGGCGGGCCTGAACCTCCTGCATCCGCGTCGCGATCTCGCGACGGCGCGCATCGAGCGCTAGGATGGCTTCAGCAGCAGGCTCCACCCCGCGGCGGGCGAGGGCGGCGTCGAAAGCGGCGGGGTTTTCGCGGATCAGGCGGATATCGTGCATGGCGCAGCGCTATGCCGCCTCGCGCCCCCCGGCGCAACCCGCCCTCGGCGCTCTTACACGCGGGGACAGGTATTCATGCCCAGCAGCGAATAGAGCGGGCAGGTGCGCATCAGGCCGGTCAGCAGCGGCACCACACCGATCCATCCAAAGGGTGTCTGCGGCCCGACGAAAACGAGCGCGATCAGCACAAGGCCAAGCACGATGCGAGCCGCGCGGTCGATCCCGCCAACATTGGTCTTGAACATGGGTCTGGTCCTCCTTGCGAACCCACCCATGATGCCGCGTTATATTAGAAGTTCCTTGATTTCGCGCAAAGGCCCGAAACAGAAAAGCCCGCGATTTCTCGCGGGCCGTTTCTGGTGGGCGCGACAGGGATTGAACCTGTGACCCCACCCGTGTGAAGGGTGTGCTCTACCGCTGAGCTACGCGCCCGTCAGAAAAGGTCGGGGTTCCGACCGCTTGACAGGGGCGGGCCTCTACGACGCTCCGCTTCGATTGACAAGTGGGGCAATCAAGATATTTGCGCCCTCCATGAGCGACGAAACCATTCAGCCCGAAACCTCTGGTCCCGACGTCCCGCCGGACCGTCTCGCGATCAACCCGCGCAGCCCATATTTCGATGCGGACAAGCTGCGCCGCGGCGTCGGCATCCGCTTCAAGGGCGTGGTGCGCAACAATGTCGAGGAATACTCGATCTCCGAAGGCTGGGTGCGCGTGCAGGCGGGCAAGAGCATGGATCGCAAGGGCAACCCGCTGACGATCAAGCTCAACGGCCCGGTCGAAGCCTGGTACGAAGACCTCGGCGAAGACGCGCCCGTCGCCAAGGCCTGACTTCCCGATCCTCCCTGTTTTCACGAAGTGCAAACGGGGAGGGGGACCGCCAGCAAAGCTGGTGGTGGAGGGGCACTCTTTGCCTTCGTCCCTTACCGCGGCAGCAATCGCCCGCGCTCGCGCGTGACCAGCGCGGTAAGCCAGTCCTTGAATGCCCGCACGCGCGCCAGGTTGTGCGTATCCTTGTGCGTCACCAGCCAGAACGATCGCGTTACGCGGGCGGCGGGCAGGACCGGCACCAGCCATTTGTCCGCATCGCCGATGAAGCACGGCAGCACGCCGATGCCCGCGCCCGCCGCGATCATGCGGTGCTGTGCGATGATCGAGGACGAGCGCAGGTTCGCGGTCAGGTCTGGTTCGATTTCAGCGAGATAGCGCAGTTCCGGTGCATAGAGCAGGTCGGGGATGTAGCCCACCAGCCGGTGCCCGCGCGCCAGTTCCGCTGGCTTTTCCGGCAACCCTTTTTGCGAAAGATACCCGCGCGTCGCGTAAAGCCGCAGCGTGTAATCCGACAGCTTGCCGGCGATCACCGGCCCTGCGCGCGGGCGCGAAAGCGTGACCGCAAGGTCGGCTTCGCGTTTTGACGGGCTGAGAAATCCTGAAGAAGCAACGAGATCGACCATCAGCCTTGGGTTGGCCTCGACAAAACTGCGCAGGGCAGGGGCAACAATCCAACTCCCGAAGCCTTCGGACAGACTCACCCGCAAGTTACCGGCAACTCCCCCCACACTCGCCGCATTCTCGGCGATGCGGCTGGCGGCCTGGTCCATCGCCTCGACTTCGGCCAGCATCGCCTCGCCCGCCTCGGTGAGGACCTGCCCCTCGCGAGTCTGCTCGAACAGCGTGGCGCCCACGCGAGTCTCCAGCCGCCGCAAGCGCCGCCCGATCGTCGTGGCGTCGACCCCCATGCTCGCCGCTGCCCGCGCGAGTTGTCCAGCGCGCGCCACCGCGAGAAAGGCCTGAAAATCGTTCCAGTCGCTCGACTGCATCCGGTCACCTGCAAATTTGCAGGCAAACCTCGCACATTCGCTTGTTGCCTGCAATCGCTCGCAGGCGCATCACGCTGCGCAAATCTTGGTGAAAGAGGATTTCTGATGCGTCTCGTAGACCACTTCATCGTCGGCGGCCCCGGCGGCGCGCCCGCCCGCAAGAGCCCGATCTTCGATCCCAACAACGGCGGCGTGCAGGCCGAAGTCGCGCTCGGCACTGCCGAAACGTTGGAGCGCGCCGTGCAGGCCGCCCTGAAGGCGCAGCCCGCCTGGGCCGCGACCAACCCGCAGCGCCGCGCCCGCGTCATGTTCCGCTTCAAGGAACTGGTCGAGGCCAACATGGACAGCCTCGCCCACATGCTCTCGTCCGAGCACGGCAAGGTCATCGCCGACTCCAAGGGCGACATCCAGCGCGGCCTCGAGGTCGTCGAATTCGCCTGTGGCATCCCGCACGTGCTGAAGGGCGAATACACCCAGGGCGCCGGCCCCGGCATCGACGTCTATTCGATGCGCCAGCCGATCGGCATCGGTGCGGGCATTACCCCGTTCAACTTCCCCGGCATGATCCCGCTGTGGATGAGCGCCATTGCCATCGCCACCGGCAACGCCTTCATCATCAAGCCGAGCGAGCGTGACCCCTCGGTCCCGGTGCGCCTTGCCGAACTGTTCATCGAAGCAGGCCTGCCCGAGGGCATCTGCCAGGTCGTCCATGGCGACAAGGAAATGGTCGACGCGATCCTCGATCACCCCGCCATCGGCGCGGTCAGCTTCGTCGGCTCGTCGGACATTGCGCATTACGTCTACAACCGCGGCGTTGCCGCCGGAAAGCGCGTGCAGGCCATGGGCGGCGCCAAGAACCACGGCATCGTCATGCCCGACGCCGACCTTGACCAGGTCGTCAACGACCTGTGCGGCGCGGCCTTCGGTTCGGCCGGCGAGCGCTGCATGGCGCTCCCCGTGGTCGTTCCGGTCGGCGAGGACACCGCCAACAAGCTGCGCGCCAAGCTGATCCCGGCGATCGAGGCCCTGCGCGTCGGCGTCTCGACCGATCCCGAAGCCCACTACGGTCCGGTCGTGACCCAGGCGCACAAGGAGAAGGTCGAAGGCTGGATCGGCAAGTGCATCGAGGAAGGCGGCGAACTCGTCGTCGACGGTCGCGGCTTCACGCTGCAGGGGCATGAGGAAGGCTTCTTCGTCGGCCCGACGCTGATCGACCACGTCACGCCCGACATGGACAGCTACCACAACGAGATCTTCGGCCCCGTGCTGCAGATCGTCCGTGCCAAGGACTTCGAGGAAGCGCTCGCGCTGCCGTCGAAGCATCAGTACGGCAACGGCGTCGCCATCTTCACCCGCAACGGCCACGCCGCGCGCGAATTCGCCGCCCGCGTCAACGTCGGCATGGTTGGCATCAACGTGCCGATCCCGGTGCCGGTCGCCTACCACACCTTCGGCGGTTGGAAGCGCTCGGCCTTTGGCGACACCAACCAGCACGGCATGGAAGGCGTGAAGTTCTGGACCAAGGTCAAGACCATCACCCAGCGCTGGCCTGACGGCTCGCCTGACGGAGGCAACGCCTTCGTCATCCCGACGATGGGCTGACCTGAGGCCTCATGGAAAGGATCGCTCCGGTGCGCGTTGGTTATGCCATCAACCACACCGGAGCATTCCCGATGAAGCATCTCACTCTTCCCTTGCTGATTCTGCCGCTGGCGCTCGCCGCCTGTTCGGACCCGTCGCCCGAGCCCAGCGCCTCGGCGACGCCCAGCCTTGCGCCCATGGTCAGCGAAAGCGAAGCCATGGCCCCGCCGGTCGCTCCCGGCGCCAGCGAAGCGGCTCCGATCACCGCCGCCACGTTCCCCGCGGCCATGCGCGGCAAGTGGGCGATGAGCCC
>JBEQCK010000009.1:0-40025 GCA_041639335.1 Novosphingobium sp. | reverse complement strand
GCAATCGCGTGCTGATCCAGGTCGATGGCGTGCGCGTGCCCGATGGCTTCAGCTTCGGCGCGCAGAGCGTGGGGCGTGGCGCGTCTGTCGATCTGGGCCTGGTCAAGTCGGTCGAGATCATGCGCGGCCCATCGTCGGCGCTCTATGGCAGCGATGGCCTTGCCGGCGCGATCAGTTTCACGACCTCTGATCCGGAAGACTTCCTCGAACGCGGACAATCCGTCGGAGGGTTGGTTCGCGCCTCATTTGCAAGTGCTGACAACGAATTCGAAGAGACCGCCATCCTTGCCGGGCGCAGCGGCGACTGGTCCGCCATGGTTGCCTATACCCGGCGTGACTTCGGCGAGATGGACAATCGCGGAACAGTCGGCGGAACCGGGGCCGCGCGCACCGAGCCCAATCCGCAGGATGGTCGCTCAAATGCCGCGCTGACACGGATCGTTTATCAACCCGCAGGCGGGCACAAGCTGCGCCTGACCGGGGAATATCTCGACACCCGGCTTTTCACAGAAGGACTGACGGGGCTCAGCCCCACGGTCGAGCTGCTGACCGGCACCGACACCGGCAATCGCAAGCGGGTGACGCTCGACTGGTCCTGGCAGGGCGATGGCCCGATCAGCTTCGCCCGGGCCGCCGTGTTCTGGCAGGACGCAATGGATCGCCAGTTCACCGACGAGGACCGCACGCCACTGGCCGACCGCGAAAGGCTTAATACCTTCGAGAACCGCGTGCTGGGTTTTGCCGCCGATGCGCGGGCTGACTTTGTAACCGGAACGCTCTCGCATCAGCTGGTGTTCGGAGCCGACATCAACACCACGCGTCAGCTAGGTCTGCGCGACGGCACCGTGCCCCCGGCCGGAGAGACATTCCCAACGCGTGCTTTCCCGACGACCGACTTCACCCGCGCGGGGGGCTTCATCGGTGACCAAATCAGCATCGGCGCGCTGACGCTCTATCCCGCGATACGTTTTGACTGGTACAAGCTGGCACCGCAGCGTGACGCGCTCCTGCCCGGTTTTGCTGCTGCCGGACAGCAGGACTCGCGCCTGTCTCCAAAGCTTGGCGCCGTATTGAAACTGTCCGAGGACGTGCGGCTCTTTGCGAACTATGCCAACGGCTTCAAGGCGCCGGAACCAGGGCAGGTCAACCAGTTCTTCCAGAACCCGGCGCAAGGTTACATCTCAGCGCCGAACCCCGATCTCGGCCCGGAACGCAGCGAAAGCTTCGAAGGTGGGTTTCGCCTGGGCGGGCAATCGGTCAGCCTCGATGTGACAGCCTTTGCATCGCGCTACCGCGACTTCATCAGCCAGGAAGTGGTGGGCGGCGCGTTCACCCCGGCCAATCCTGCCGTATTCCAGTTCGTCAATCTCGACCGGGTCAACGTTCGCGGCGCCGAAGCCCGGTTCGAGGCACGGGCCAAAAGTGGCCTCCACGCCAATCTGGCGCTTTCCTACGCCCATGGCGATGTGATCGCACCGGATAACACAAAGACGCCGCTGTCCACGGTCGATCCGCTTAAGCTGGTCATGGGCCTTGGCTTCCGCGATCCGGCTGGCCGCTTCGGCGGGCAAGTGATCATGACACACAGTGCCCGCAAGGAGCAGGAGCGCACCACCGGCCTGTGCGCGCCTGCCTGCTATCGGCCCGGTGCCTTCATCATCCTCGATCTCGTCGCCAATGCCCGCCTGATCGAAGGGCTCACTTTGCGGGCTGGCATCTTCAACCTCCTGAACGAGAAATACGCCTGGTGGTCGGACGTGCGCGGTCTTTCCAGCACATCGACGATCACCGACGCCTTCACCCAGCCCGGACGGAACGCCAGCGTTTCGCTTTCCTACCGCTTCTGATCCCTGCAACCTGGAGCATTTCCATGAACCGTATCTCTTGTGCCCTGGGGGCGAGCCTGCTCGCCCTCACCCTCGCAGCATCGCCCGCAGCAGCGCATCCGCCAATCGCTGCCGAGCAGGCTGCAGCCACCTTCGAACAGGACCGTGCCGACATTCTCGCAATGGCGGGCAACTTCAAGGTCCGTTTCGACATGCAGGAGGCAACCCGCTGGGATCCGGCCTACACCCCGCTTGAGGCCAAGATTTCGGGCGGCAACGAAGTCGTCCGGGTGATCGAGGACAGCGGACGCAAAATCGTGCTGCAGCACCTCCTTGTCGTGAACCACGAAGGCAAGGACATGGTGGTCAAGCATTGGCGGCAGGACTGGGAGTACGAGCCGGCGCGCGTGCTGGTCTATGCCGACCGCGACACCTGGAAATGGGAGGACGTGCCCGAAAAGATGCGCACCGGTCGCTGGTCGCAGACGGTGTGGCAGGTCGATGACAGCCCCCGCTATGGCGGATGGGGCCAGTTCGAGGCGCAGGGCGGCGTGCGGCGCTGGCGTTCCAACTGGACCTGGCGTCCATTGGCGCGCCGGGACGCCGTGCGCAATCCGGTCTACGATCGCTACCATGCGATCAACCGCCATCAGCCGACGCCCGAGGGCTGGATCCACTGGCAGGACAACACCAAGATGGGGCCAAAGGACGGCAAGCTTGTCCCGATTGTCCAGGAATACGTTCTCAACACCTACACTCGCTCTGATGGCTACAACAGCAAGGCTGCCGATGACTATTGGACAGCGACCCGCGACTTCTGGGCCGCCGTGCGCGCCGAATGGGATCGCGTGGCCAAGGAAAAAGGCGGCATCGTCATAACCGAAGAGGCCGCCACCGGAACGGTGATCAGCGCCCGGCTGATGCAACTTGCCAACGACATTCGCGAGGGCCGGACTGACACGGCCAAAGCTTCGTCCGAAGCTCGCAAGCTCATCTCGGCCAATACGCGCAAACTCTGAATAGCGCTTGCCGCGAAGTCGCCAGACGATGCAGCCGCTGTGCCAAGGCCTGCGGTTGCATTGTTCCAGCAACACGACTGAACATTCGATCGACGGCTATCTGTCCAAATTGACGGTTACCGCTGTCGATTTGCACGACCGGGTATGGTCGGGACCCGACACTGTCCATCTGGCCCTCCCTTTTAAACGATCTGCTGGCAAACCTAGAAACTATCGAAGCTGAGCCCGAAGCGGGCAAGATACTTGCGCAGCCGATCAGCATCGTTTGTCGAACTGCGCCGCTGGCGGGAGGCGGCGAACAAGGTGCGTCCTGCTTCCGAAAGGCTGGCGCTCCTGCGGCACACCCGCACCACCTCAGACAGCTGCGCGCGATCAAAAGGGTCGAGTTCGTCGAGATCCTCATCGCCGAGGACTGCTGCGAGAATGTCAGGTTCGGTCGAAGCTCCGTCAGACCACAGCAGCTTGAGCCGTTCGATTTCCAGCTCGACCGTCTCGCGGTCGATCCGCCCTGCTGGGGCAAGGGTCGCCATGCGAGTAACACTCGCCGACAGGTCGCGGAAATTGCCCCGCCACAGGGCCGCGGGGCTCATTGCAAAGGCGAGATAGGTTTCCCGTGCCTCTTTGTTGAAGGTGATACGCAGGTCCTGCACCGCGGCGAAGCGCTCCATCTCGTAGTCGAGGTTGGGCTCGATGTCCTCAGGGCGTTCGGCAAGGCTGGGCAGGCGGAAGGTCCAGAGGTTGAGGCGTGCGAACAGATCCTCGCGGAACCGCCCTGCCATGACCTCGGCCAGCAGCTCGCGATTGGTTCCGGCGATGAGCTGGAAGCGGCTGGTCACCTCTTTGTCCGACCCAAGCGGCAGGAAGCGGCCCTCTTCCACCGCACGCAGAATCATGGCCTGCTCGTCGAGACCAAGCTCGCCGATCTCGTCGAGGAACAGCATCCCGCTGTCGGCGCTGCGCAGCAAGCCCGCGCGCTCGGCCATGGCGCCGGTAAACGCGCCCTTCCTGTGCCCGAACAGGGCCGACATGGCGCTGTCGCCTTTCAGGGTGGCACAATTGACCTCGACAAATGGACCGGACAGGCGATGGCGACTTGCCTTGAGTTCGTAGATTCGGCGGGCCAGTTGGCTCTTGCCCGCGCCGGTCGGCCCCATCAGCAGCATCGGGGCGGTGCTCCGCGAGGCGACCTGCTCGATCTCGTCGATCATTCGATTGAAGACAGCGTTACGCGTCGCGATCCCGCTCTTGAGCAACGAGGCGCTGTCCTGCTGTGCCTCGGCGAAGCGACGGGCAATGCTATCGTAGCGCGACAGGTTGAGGTCGATGGCGTTCCACGTCCCCACCGGATCTGGCCGGCCGCGCGAGGGCTGCGTCTGGAGCAGCTTGCCCGGGATGAAGCGCGCTTCGGCTAGCAGAAACAGGCAGATTTGCGCGACGTGCGTGCCGGTCGTGATGTGGACGAGGTAGTCCTCCGCCTCCGGGTCAAAGGCGAAGCCTTGCGCGAAATCGAGGAGGCCGGTGTAGACCTCCTCGAAATCCCATGCGTCGTCGAAGTGGGCGACGTGCGGTTCGACCTTTGTCTCGGGCGAGACGGAGGCGATGTCGGCGATGACAAAACGGGCGAGATCGGCATGGTTCTCGCCATGCAGGAGCACGAGGCGATCAACCCTGAGATCCTGGTGCATGCACAGGCTCACAGTCGGGCGCCATTTGTGCCAGCGCGAGGAATCGCGCTTGCTGCCGTCGAGCGTGCTGCCCAGAAAGCCGATCACTGTAGTGCGTGCCATGACTATCCTGTAGGATAAACCTTGATATAACGCGATAGGAATTTGCGACCGACTGGGAAAGGGAGATTATCGGACCTTTCTCCAAAAACTGTTCTACATCATAGAGATAGATGCCAAAAGGGCAGCCATACTCCGGTTTGGCACGCTCGATGCTGTGTCATCAGCGCCGAGTTTGTCGAACAACCCGCAGCGACGTGGCCAGGGTGGCCGGTATGGGCCGGTCACCCCAAGACCTCCGCAACAAGGATCAGGACAATGACCCAGACCGGATACGAGCTTCACGAAGTCAAAGGGGGAGCGCTAATCAAGGCCTGGACCCGCGGCGTTCCGGTGGACGACAAGGCGCGCGAACAGCTTGCGCGGGCGGCGCAGATGCCGTTCATCTTCAAGCATGTTGCGGCGATGCCGGATGTGCACGTCGGCATCGGTGCGACCGTCGGATCGGTGATCCCTACCAAGGGTGCGGTCATCCCGGCCGCGGTCGGTGTGGACATCGGCTGCGGGATGATGGCCGCGCGCACCTCGCTGATGGCGAGCGACCTGCCGGACAATCTCGAAGCCATTCGCTCGGCAATTGAGCGCGCGGTGCCGCACGGGCGCACCTCGGGACGCGGTGGCCGCGACAAGGGTGCGTGGGGCGATCCGCCCTCCGAGGTGATCGAAAGCTGGGCAACGCTGGTGCGCCGCTTTGACCGCATCGTGGCGAAATACCCACGGCTCGAACGCACCAACCATCTGGTGCATCTCGGGACGCTCGGGACGGGTAACCACTTCATCGAACTGTGCCTCGACGAGGCGCAAGCGGTGTGGGTGATGCTCCATTCCGGCAGCCGCGGGGTGGGGAACGCCATCGGGACTTTCTTCATTGAGCTCGCCAAGCAGGACATGCGCAAGTGGCACATCAACCTACCCGACGCGGACCTCGCCTACTTCCCGGAAGGGACCGATCACTTTGACGACTACGTCGAGGCGGTCGAGTGGGCGCAGGACTTTGCGCGGCTCAACCGCCAGGTGATGATGACCCATGTCATCGCCGCCCTGCGGTCGCAGATCGCGAAGCCCTTCCAGGCGGTGTGCGAGGCGGTGAACTGCCACCACAACTACGTGACGCGCGAGAACCACTTCGGCGAGAACGTGCTCGTCACCCGCAAGGGTGCGGTGCGTGCAGCCAAGGGGACGCTGGGGATCATCCCGGGCTCGATGGGAGCGAAAAGCTTTATCGTGCGTGGGCTGGGCAACCCCGACAGCTTCGACAGCTGTTCGCACGGGGCGGGACGCATCATGTCGCGCACCGAGGCTAAGAAGCTGGTCACGCTCGACGAGCACATCGCCGACACGGCGGGCGTTGCTTGCCGCAAGGACGAAGGCGTGATCGACGAGACCCCTCGCGCCTACAAGCCGATCGAGAAAGTGATGGCCGCACAGGCCGATCTGGTCGAGATCGTGCATACGTTGAAGCAGGTGGTTTGCGTGAAGGGGTGATCCCCTTCACGCATGCTCCGGACAAAGAAGAACGATCATGATCATCATCGACGGCTCCGAGGGCGAAGGCGGCGGGCAGATGCTGCGTTATGCCTGTGCGCTTTCGCTCCTCACCAGGGAGCCATTCACTATCGAGAAGATCCGCGCGGGCCGCGATCAGCCTGGGCTGATGCGCCAGCACATGACCGCGATCGAGGCTGCCTGTGCAGTTGGCGGTGCGGAGTGCGAGGGGCTTGAGCTCGGCTCGAACCGGATCACCTTCAGTCCCGGCAGCGTGCAGCCCGGCGAATATCGTTTTGCCGTAGGCACGGCGGGATCGACCGCTCTGGTGCTTCAGACGCTGCTGGTGCCTCTGGCGCTCGCCGGTGCGCCCTCGCGCCTTGTGATCGAAGGCGGCACCCATGCTTCAATGGCGCCGCCCTTCGAATTCATGGTACGATGCTTCCTGCCCGTGTTCGAGCGGATGGGGTCGCGCGTCACGTCAACTATCAAGCGCCACGGCTTTTTCCCGCGAGGCGGCGGGCGGATCGAGATCGAGGTCGAACCTGCGCCGCTGCGCCGGATCGAATGCCATGAACGGGGCCAGCCTCTTGCGCAGTCCGGGACGGTATTGTTCGCCTCGCTCGACGAGGGCATCGCCCAGCGCATCCGCAAGGCGGCGATGAAGGCACTGCCTGGCTGGGAGCCGGACAGCATCACGCTCCGCGAGCTTCCCGCCGATCAGGGGCCAGGCATCGCGATGCTGCTTTACGCACCCTTCGAGCACGTCACCGAGGTGGTCTCGGGCTTTGGCAAACTTGGCCTGTCCGCCGAAAAGATCGGTGCGACAGCCGGAAAACGCATGGCGGGCTACGAAGCATCCGGTGCGTTCGCTGGCCCCTACCTTCAGGACCAACTCCTGCTGCCCATGGCGATCGCCGGAGGTGGCTCGTTCACGAGCGTGAAGATCAGCGAACACACGCGCACGGCGGCTGCGCTCATCGAGCGGTTCACCGGCCGCACGACCACGTTCGCGCAAGACGAGCGGGGGCGACATGTTGTCCGGGTAGGGTGACCACCCAGCACCAGTCATGAGCATCGTCGTTGCGGGATCCCCAAAACGAGATGGCGGCTTTTGGAGGATGCAGACCATCAATATGGCGATCGTGAACGACCGGGTCTGGTCGCATCCAGAATCTTATCGCTCAGTATGAAGTGCGAAGTGTGGCGTGATTTCTGCGGCTTGGCCGCATGCCCTCATCTCACCAAGGCTAGCCGTTGTAATTCAAGGATATCCAATCTTCCCGACCATGCCGGGCACGCAGAATGATGACCTCGTCGTCGTCCACTTCATAAATCACGAGATGGGCCTTGTAGGGATGCACGCGAACAGGCGGTGATATCTCCTCGCGCAGGCGCGCGGCATGGGGATAGTCTGCGAGAAACGCGAAAATCCCGCTCAGCCCTTCGTGATAGGTGTCCGCCTGAGGCAGACCGAACTGCTCGATGCCCTCAAGAAAGATGGCTGTCAGATCATCGACTGCGGCGCGTGCTAAACGGAAGCGAGGCACGATCAGGCTTGCAAGCCAGCCCGGCTGATCGCCCGCGCCCGGATATCCGCCATCGTCTCATCACTTAGGCCGCTCGCTCGGGCTTCATCGACCAGGCGCTGCATGGCGGAAACCTTGTCGGCGCGTTCCTGATCACGGCGGATAAGGTCGCGAACATAGTCGCTGGCATTGCTATACCGGCCGGTGTCAGCTTGCGCCTCCACCCATTGCTTCATAGGGTCGGGCAGTGAGATATTCATCGTGGCCATGGCAACCTCCAAGGCCGGAATAATAGCAAAGATTGGCAAATTTTGTCAATTGATACGAAGCCATGGCCGGCCCCCACGATCTCTCGAGCGTTCACTGCCCCACGCCTCACACATTTCCTCCGTGGCGGTTGCAGCCGTTCTCCAAAATGGCCGCTTCTGGCCATCGGAGAATGATCTTGGAAATGTCAGAAACAGCGAATGCTTCCCCCAGGCGCCCGGTCTGGAATGCGGGGCGCACTGTCGGTGCGAAGCGGGCCTTGAAGCCCAAGCAAATTTGGGAGATCCGCTTCCACCTCAATCAGCGCGGCCGCTTGCGGGACCGTGCCCTTTTCGACCTCGCTATCGACAGCAAGCTGCGCGGTTGCGACCTTGTCCGCATGAAAATTGGCGATGTCGTCAGCGGTGGGCAGATCCGAACGCGGGCCATCGTCATGCAGCAGAAAACGGGTCGGCCTGTTCAATTCGAACTTTTAGCCGATACCCGTGCCAGCCTGCTCGCGTGGCTTGAGCGGCGGGGCGGCACGGTCGATGATTATGTCTTCCCAAGCCGGGTTGATCACAATGGTCACCTCAGCACCCGGCAATATGCCAGGCTTGTCGATGAATGGGTGACCGGGGTTGGTTTGATGTGCAGCGAATATGGCACACACTCGCTTCGCCGAACCAAGGCGTCGATCATCTACCGGGCGACTGGCAACCTGCGCGCCGTCCAGATCTTGCTTGGTTATAGCAAGATTGAGAATACGGTCCGCTATCTGGGGATCGATGTGGAAGACGCGCTTGCCCTCGCCGAGAATACCGAGATCTGAACCGTTGGCTCCCCGTACCGCTGGCGGGGAGCCGACTTTGGTAGGCCTGGGTGTGACTTGGTGAAACTGCGCATTGGCGATCTGGTCAGCGGCGGCACCATCCGCAACCGAGCAACCGTTATCCAGCAGTAGACGGATCGGCCACTTCAATCCGAGATCATGGCCGAAGCGCGTAAGAGTCTGCTGGCATGTGGAACGGCGCAGAGGCTCGTTGAATGACGTCGTCTTCCCCAGTCAAATAGATTACACAGGACACCTCAGCACCCGGCAACACGCTCGCCTTCTTGATGAGTGGGTGTCGACCGCAGCTTGGACAAGCGACAATATGGCACGCATTCGATGCGCCGGACGAAGGCATCTCTTATCGACAAGGCGACCGGCAATCTGCGAGCCATCCAAGCCTGCTGGTCCTGCCCGCGTGTCTGGCCTGCAGCCAGCCTTTTGAGCGCTGCTGCGCCGAAGATCAGGCAACCTGTCGGTCAACGACTTCGTGGCGCTTCCGGCTTCGAGCAGCTATCAGATCGCATGGACATGTTTGCGGCAATCAGGGCCTTTGTGGCAGTGGTCGACGAAGGCGGCTTTGCGCCTGCTGCAAGACAGGCAGGCCAGGCCGCCTCGTCCTTCACCCGCCATGTGGATGCGCTCGAAGCGGCTCTGGGTACGCCATTGCTCAACCGCTCCACTCGCAAAGTCACGCTGACAGCGGCAGGTGAGCTGTATTATCCGCAGGCGCAGCGTCTGCTCGCCGGACTGGACGAGGCCAATCGCAGCGTTCGCGAAAAGGATGGGCCGCCCAGCGGACTGCTGCGGGTCAGCTTGCCTGCAAGTTTCGCGCGGCTGCACGTGACGCCCTTCCTGCCGCGCTTCATGGCAGAGTATCCGGGCATTGAACTGGATTTGCAGATAAGCGATGCCCTGGTCGATCTTGTCGAGCAGCGCATCGATATCGCGATCCGCCTTGGTGCGCTGGAGTCCTCCAGTCTGGTTGCCCGGCGGCTGGCGCCGCATCGCCGCCTCGTCTGCGCCAGCCCTGCCTATCTGGCAAGCAGGGGCAGGCCAGGCACGCCGACCGAACTTGCCAACCATGCCTGCCTGACCTTTGCCTTTGCCGAGGGGCAGCGGCGCTGGCGCTTTGTCCGGGATGATCGGGTGGAGGAGGTCCGGGTCACGGGCCCCCTCCGGGCCAACCAGGCAGAGGCGTTGAAGGAGGCCGCGCTCTCCGGCTTTGGCCTGGCGATGCTGCCCACCTGGCTGGCAGGCGAGGAAATCGCGCAAGGGGCGCTCGAGCCGGTGCTGGCCGATTGGCATGCGGACATAGGTCGGCCTGGCATTGGCGGCGCTTCAGCAGCGCTCGAAGGCGGCATTCACGCGCTTTTTCTGCCTGATCGGCGGGCATCGCAGAAGGTTCGTGCTTTCGTGGATTTCCTGGCCGCGCGGATTGGCAGCCCGCCCTATTGGGAGCGGGCCCTGCCACGAGCATCATTGCGCGATATGCAAAGATAATCGCCATTCTTAATGGATTATCATAGCCGGCGCGGAAGGACATGATCCGGGCATCCATTCGGACAAGGCCACCTCGGCCCTGTTCACAAGGAGTGCCCCAAGATGACCGATCTTCTGTTTTCCCCCATGCATATCGGTGCGCTAGACCTGCCCAGCCGCATTGTCATGGCCCCTCTCACCCGCTCTCGCGCGGCGCCAGGTAATGTCCCTTCCGACCTGGCAGTGGAATACTATCGCCAGCGCGCAACGGCCGGACTGATCATCACCGAAGGGACGCAGATTTCGCCTGAGGGCCAAGGTTATGCCTGGACTCCGGGGATCCATACCAAGTCCCAGATCGAAGGCTGGGCGCGCGTTGCCGAGGCCGTCCACGAGCGGGGCGGCCGCATCATCATGCAGCTGTGGCACGTTGGACGGGTTTCACATCCCGTGTTCCAGCCCGGTGGCCGCCGCCCGATCGCCCCCACCGCCATGCCGGTTCCCGCCAAGGCCTTCATCCCGGCAGCCGGCAGCACCGATGACCATCGCATCGGCACCTTTGTAGAGGTGCCCGAGCCGCAGGAGCTGACCATCGCCGGAATCCAGCAGATCGTGGCCGACTATGCGCAGGCTGCCCGCAACGCCATCGCTGCCGGGCTGGACGGTGTCGAGATCCACAGCGCCAACGGCTATCTGCTCGACCAGTTTCTCAACAGCGCCAGCAACTGGCGCCAGGACCGCTACGGCGGTTCGCCCGAGAACCGGGCAAGACTGCTGATCGAGGTGGTCGACGCGGTAAGTGCAGCCATCGGCGCCGACCGGGTGGGCCTGCGCCTCGCCCCGATGGGCAAGGCCTTTGGCATGAATGAAGCCAGACCCGAAGACCTGTTCCTGCATGTTGCCAGCGAACTGGAACGGCGCAACCTGGCCTATCTCCATCTGGTCGAGCCATCGGTCAACGGACGCGAGATTGCCGCGGAAACCGATCCTCGTGCCGAGGCCTTGATCGGCGCCATCCGAGCCCGGTTTACGGGACCGATCATTCTGGCCGGCGGCTACACAGCCCGGAAGGCCGAGCAGGCCTTGACCGAACGGCGGGGCGATCTGATTGCCTTTGGCCGCCCCTTTATCGCCAACCCCGATCTGCCTGCGCGGCTGAAGACTGGCGCGCCGCTCAATCGGGCCGATCCTGCCACGTTCTATGGCGGTGGCGCGCATGGCTTTACCGATTATCCCACGCTGTCCGACGCACCTGCACTGGGGGCCGCAGCATGAATACACCCATCAGGCCACTGGGCCCGGCTCTCACTTGCGCCATGGCCGCTGCAACCGGACTGGCCATTGCAAACATCTACTACAACCAGCCGATGCTGGGCCTCATCGCCCGGGATCTGCCCGGCGACCTGACGGCATTGGTGCCCACCGTGACTCAGCTGGGCTATGCGCTTGGCTTGTTCGTACTGGTGCCTCTGGGGGATCGTCTCGAACGCCGCGGGCTGATCCTCGCGCAGTTTCTGGCACTTGCCGCAGCCCTGGTCACGGCAGCCCTGGCGCCGAGCAGCGAGGCCTTGCTGGCGGCCTCGCTGCTGGTGGGAGCAACGGCCACGGTGGCGCAGCAGATCGTGCCACTGGCCGCGCACATGGCTCCCTCCGACAGGCGCGGCGCGGTGATCGGCAAGGTGATGGCGGGCCTGCTGTGCGGCATTCTGCTCAGTCGCACCCTGGCCGGCTTTGTGGCGCAGCACGCAGGGTGGCGCACCATGTTCTGGCTAGGGGGCCCGCTCGCGCTGGCGGCCGGCGGCCTGATGCGCGCGATTCTGCCCGTCTCCCGTCCGGGACCGGGGCCTTCCTATCCGGCGCTCATGGGGTCGCTGTGGCATCTGTGGCGCGAACTCGGCCCTCTCCGGCAGGCCACCTTGACGCAGGCCTTGCTGTTTGCTGCCTTCAGCGCGTTCTGGAGCATTCTCGCCCTCTACCTCGAGCAGACAGGGCACGGCGCGTCGGTCGCAGGCGTGTTTGGCATCATCGGCGCCGCGGGCGTGCTGGTCGCGCCGTTGGCAGGGCATCTGGCCGACCGTCGTGGGCCGGGTGCGGTCATCGCCGCCGGCACGGTGCTGGCAATGGCGAGTTGGGCTATTCTCGCGGGCTCGCACGGCCTGATCGGACTGGCGCTCGGCTGTGTACTGCTGGATATGGCGGTGCAAGGTGCGCTGATTTCGCACCAGCATATCGTCTATGCCTTGCGGCCGGAAGCCCGGTCCCGGATCAACACCTTGTTCATGGGCGGGATGTTTCTGGGCGGCGCGACGGGATCTGCATTGGCCATGGCGGCGTGGCTGACGGGCGGATGGTTCGGGGTTGCTTTGCTGGGCATCGCGCTGGGTGGGCTGGCTTTTGTGTCGCATCACTGCGGTGAAACCGAGGCTCGTCTCAACCAGCGTCAATGAAGGGTCAGCATGGCACGAAACCGGGGCCCGCTGGCGACGAGGGCCGCACATGGTGGACGGGGCGAATGCCCCCAAGCCAAGGAAGGGGCATTCGCGTGCCGGACATTGACCGGCCAGATGCGGTCGGTGCAAGTCAGGCGGTTGGAATGGTACCGCCATCGATCACATGTTCGGTGCCAGTGATGGATCCGGCGCGGTCGGATGCGAGAAAGGCGATGAGGTTGGCGACTTCGTCGGGCTTGGCCGGCCTGCCGATGGGGATGCCGCCCAGGGACTCCATGATCATCTTCTTGCCGCGCTCGGCGTCATCGCCATGATCGGCTCCCAACCGGGTGGCAAGTTCGATGGACGCTTCGGTCTCGATCCATCCGGGCGAGACGCGCACGACCCGAACGCCCTTGGGTGAGATCTCCCTTGCGATTGCCTTGCTGTAGGTAGACAGCGCTGCCTTGGCGGCAGCATAGGCGGTGGTCGCATCCGGCAAGGGCATTTCGCGCTGGATAGAAGTCACATGGATCACCACCCCACTGCCGCGAGACACCTTCTCCGGCACCAGATCCCGATCCAGCCGGATCGCCGGCATGAGATTGAGGTCAAGCTCGTTCTGCCAGTGCTCCTCACCAGGCGCTGCAAAGCCGCCTGCCGGAGAAGACGATCCACCCAGCATGTGGACAATGATGTCCACCCCGGCCATGCGCTCGCGGACCGCTGCTGCAAGGCTCGCGCAGCCCGCAGGGGTAGTGAGGTCAGCGGTGACGAAAGTGTCCGGTGCCACGCCGTCGGGCCTGCGCCTCGCAGCGCTCAGGACTTGCGCGCCGAGTTCGCGGAACAGCTTGACCGTCGCTGCCCCCGCGCCCCGTGTACCGGAGGTGACCAGCGAACGCTTCCCCTGCAGGGTCAGAAACGGGCTCACGGGATAATCTCCAGCGCGGCGATCTGCTCCCCGTCCAGTTTGAAGATATAGCGCAGGTCCACCGGACTGCCCGGGAAACTTCCTTCCAGATGAGCGGTCACCACCAGGCTGTCGCCATTGGCCACGATCACGAGGGGTTCGACCGTGTAGCTATACTGGGTCGAAGCCGCCGCCTTCCATGTCGCGATGGCGCCTCGTCCTTCGTGGCTTCTTCCTTCGTCGGTCACGACTGCGGTGTCGGTAAAGCACTTCGCAACGTGTTCAGGGTCTTCGGTTGCATCGGCGGCAAAGTACCGGGCGATGACTGCGGGCAGCTCGATTGCCATGATTTTCTCCATCGATCATGATGTCATGCCCGCCAATTTAGTGTTGGACCAATCCTGCGATAATCGGGATAATACAGGATGTGGTATTGCGAATGGCAGGATAATGGATCGAGCTACCCTGATCGAACTCGATGCGGTAATCGCGATCGGGCGCAGACGATCATTCCGCGCCGCAGCGGTCGATCTTGGCATGTCCACCACTGCCTTGAGCAATGCGATCGCAAAGCTGGAGCGCGAGCTTGGGGTTCGCCTGTTCAATCGAACCACGCGGAGCGTGTCGCTCACCGATGCGGGTCGGAACTTCGTTGATCGGGTGAGGCCCGCATTACAGGACATTCATGCGGCCATGGAAACGGTCCGGTCGCAGCAGGAGTTGCCGTCGGGTACCTTGCGCATCAACGCCTTCCCGACCGCCGCGCGCGAAATCATGGCCCCGCTCATCCTTCCGTTCCTGCGCCAATATCCGCAGGTCCACATCGACCTCGTCACCGAGGGAAGACTGGTGGACGTCGTCGGTGAAGGCTTCGACCTCGGGGTGCGATCCGCTGACCTTGTGCCCAGCGACATGATCGCCATCCCTCTTGGCGGCCCGCGACAGTTCGTGGTCGTCGCGAGCCCGAGCTATTTCCGAAACCATGGCAAACCGAAGGTTCCAGCCGATCTTCACGCCCATAAGTGCCTTCGCG
The DNA here is from genome assembly GCA_041639335.1 of Novosphingobium sp. GTDB lineage: Bacteria > Pseudomonadota > Alphaproteobacteria > Sphingomonadales > Sphingomonadaceae > Novosphingobium. The sequence continues at coordinate 25,450 of JBEQCK010000009.1, read as the reverse complement.
TCAGATTGCCGAACGGTGCGCTCTACCGCTGGCATTTCGAAAAAGGCGGGCAACCCATTCTGATCGATGTCGCTGGTCCCGTCACTCTGGACGAGGCGGGCCTTGCAAGGGCCGCCGTGCTGGACGATCTGGGGATCGGCTTCTTCATGGAAGCAGACGTTCGCGATGAGCTTGCCAGCGGCCAACTGGTGCAGGTCTTGTCCGATTGGACACCCCCCCTGCCGCCGCTTGCGATCTATTATCCCAGCCGTCGCAATTCCTCGGCCGCATTCAAGGCCTTTGTCGCTCGCGCGCGCGAGTGCGCCAGCAATCTGCCAAAGTCCCGGTAGCAGCCTACGGAACAATCAAGCGCCAGCACCCGGGGGGCAGAACGGCGCAATTGGCCGCGCTTCTTGCCGGAGGTGTCTGCCTGAGCGACCGGTCTTGCGGTTTCGCGGCTTTGATGTCGCCCTGCCGGAGGGTCCCCGGGGCCTGGTCATGGAAGCGGGGGATCTTCAGCGCCCAGCGAACGGCCGGCTTGGGCATGGCCGGTCATCCACGGTCGCGGCGCTGTCAGCACCTGTCAGAGGATATCTCGCCGCCCGTCCGTGTGCATCTCTAGAAGGCCGATCTGGCGATTCATGATGTGACCGATCCCGACGAGAGCATCATTCCACGCATCCGGTGTTGCGCTAATTGATTAGCAGCGTCTTGCGTTGATCGGATTCGGCCTGTTCGGTGCATTGCCAGGCCCTGGCGGGCGAAGCTACCGTCAGCAAAACTCCCGGGTGACTGAAGCCAGGCCTTGCGCAACCGTCGCTATGGAGATCCCCACCCCGGCGTTACGTGCATGCGAGGGCCATTCGGCGAGTGCTGCGCGAACATCGTCGATCACGGCGACCATGCGTTTTGACGAAATCCCGTGGGCCTTCGCAAGCTTCTCGACATGCTCGCGGGTGATGGTGCGACCTTCGCCCATAACAGCCATGTAGTGCTCACCGCCGGGACCATTGGAGAACGTAAGGTCAAAGGCAGGCGCGAGCCGCCACTCTCCCCGGGCATCCATGAGGTAGGCATGCTGGCGAACATGATCGTCGCGGTTTCGCGCGAGCACGTTGAAGACCATGCGGCGGAAGGCTTGCTCCACGTCCGCCATGCTATGGGTGATCGCCAGTGTCGCCTTCAGAAACCCGTCGTAGTCGACGCTTGGCATATGCGGCGAGGCCTCAAGCACCCCGCCCAGACTGACCATATGAAGCCTTCTACCAGGCACCGGCCGGTCGAAGCGCCGTGTCGCAAAATAGCCCGGCCCTTTCGCAGAAGGTATCAATCGCGTCTTGGCCATATCAATGCCCGCAGCGCGGGCCATCCGGGCATAGGCCTCCTCCAGCGGTCCGATATCGGCGGGGTCATTGGTCGCGCCAAACTTGACGATCCAGTCCTCACCAGCGCTCTTGCTTGCCGCGACAGCCTGCTCGTCTCCGGCGGTCAGTTTGCCGTCTGCGTCGATCGCCACGTGAACTTTCGGCCGCGCGCCTCCCGAGCCGCCGCCGAGGCGTGCCAGCAGCGCTTCCAGATCTGTCTCCTCGCCGAGCAAAACGTGACGCGATTCGTCGGCCAGAGCATCAAGATCGATGGCACCTGATGCCTCGAACCCAAGCGTTTCGGGCTGGAAGACAAGCGCGCCTCGACCTTTTGTGCCAACAAGGGCGAGCCGGTCGACGGCATTGAGGTCTTCGAGCCGGTGACCCATCCTTTGGAGCCGCCGTTTCAGCAAGAGCATGCCCCAGGCATCGGGCAGGCAGTCCGACAGGAAACCGTGCAGGCCCTCGAAGATCCGGCTGCGGGCAGGGTGCAGGCCCGGCTCAGCCGGATAGTGCAGCGGGGAAATTGGCAGTCCCTCCGCGATGATCTTTGCAGACCATTCGAGCTGCGCAAGGCCCCTGGCCATCGCCAACCTGCCGACCGAAAGCGGCGCGGCAGTTTCATCGGTCAGCAGTCCAACCGCCAAGGGCGTTCCTGGGGCCAGTTTCATGGCCCGGTTCCGCTTGCGCGTCCGCTGGCACGCTTGCGCTGCGGCTTGGCTGCCTGGCGCTGCTGCGCGAGCAGTTCATCCATGCTTGCGGCCGGAACCTGCGGAAACAGCGCGACAATGCCTTCATCGCAGCGCAGTGCGATAGCGGCGCGCACCAGATCTTCGATCGAAGCCCTTCCGTCGGTTTCCATCCGCCGCCACGTCCTGTGAGCCACGCCAGCTTTGGCAGCTGCCGCCTGTTGCGTAAGGTCAAGGGCCAGGCGGCGGGCCTTGATCCGCTTGCCAAGGCCCGTCAGCTGATCTTGAAGGGTCAAAAACATAGGCCATTTATGGCCTATAACTTCCAAAAAGTCAAATAACAGGCCATATGTGGCCGATGATTTCTCCACAGCGCAATGCTGCGGACAAGAACGGCTTTTCGCTGCGCAGCGCTGCTGCGCGTTTCTGGCGCGCCTGCCAAGGCTCTGCGCAGACGGGCGGGGAAGGGAAGTGGATCAGTCCGAAAATCGGCAAGAGCCATGCGGTGCTCAGAACCGGCAGCACGCACCAGCCCCTGTGCGTGATGTCAACGGGAGAGAGCTATCCCGGTACTGGAGAGCGGCAAGTTCTCACCCCATGATGCATCGCGGTGCCCACCACACGATAGCTTGGACGCCGCATAGAATGACGCTATATAGCGTCAAAATTTATGGGAAAATGCCATGGCGATCCAGAACTACGCTGACAACGGCGCATTTGCTCCGCGCAAGATCGTCGATGCCCTGCGCACGACCAGCGACGAACTCGCACGTTCGCTGGGCCTCGGCAAGGACGCGATCCAGCGCAAGGACCGGATCGCGTCCGATCGCACCCAGCGCCGCCTTCGCCAGATGGTCGAGGTCCTCAACAAGGTCGAACCGCGCTTCGGATCGGCCTTGCTGGCCTATGCCTGGTACCGTTCTGAGCCGCTGCCGGGCTTCTCGGGCCAGACCGCCATGCAGCTCGTACAGAGCAACCGGGCCGATGATGTGCTGACCTATATCGACGCGGTCGACGCCGGCATTCACGCTTAAGCGCATGCACTTCACCGGGCTGCTCTACCGCGCCCACAATCCGGTCTGGTCCCGCGAACCGCTCTCGGGGGAGGGCGCCGCCCGGTTTGGCGGACGGTTCAATCGCATCGGGCGCCAGGCGCTCTATACTTCGCTCGCGCCCGGGACGGCGTTGCGCGAGGCCAATCAGGTCGGCACGTTGCAGCCGACAACCTTGGTTGCCTATCAGGCCGACATCGGGCCCTTGCTGGATGGCCGCGACACAGCCGCGTTCCAGCTTTTCGGCCTGGCACCAGCGGAGCTCGGCGACCCGTCCTGGCGAGACCGGATGCTCTCGGGAAAGCCGGTGCCAACGCAGGTTCTGGCCGAAGCCGCGATTGCGCAAGGCTATGTCGGCATTGTCTTGCCGAGCTATGCCCGCGGTGCTCCTGCCGACGCTCTCAACCTCGTCCTGTGGGACTGGGAAGGGCGCGTTACGCTTGTTGATGACGACGACCGGCTTGGCCTGCGCAATCTCTGAATTCTGTCGACAATCCCGGCAGGCAGATGCCTGGCGGGCATTCGATCCAGCTGCCAAGCGACGGATCGAGATACCATGAAGGTCCCTTCGGCCGGGCGTGTCGGAACCGGCTCGTCCGGCTCACTGGCGGCATGAGGATCGACCTGGGGTGAGGGCAGCTCGCCGGAGCGAAGGCGCTGTCCTGACATCTGGCAGCGAGAGCTTTGACTCCGATGGATGCTTTGGCGAGCGAGCGCTGCGCAGGCGACACCTGAAGGTCAAGCGATGCATCGCGTAACGTGCGATCGAGGTCGAACCGGGCAGGCGTCAAAAAAGGGAGGCCGGCAGTGCTGACCTCCCCCAGTCCGTTCACTCAGGAGTGATCAGAAGCGCAGGCCGAGGCCTGCGAGCACCTGGTTGCGCGAGAAGTTGCTTTCGTAGTTGGAGTAACGGTACTCGACCAGGCCGTAGCTGTTGCCACCCAGACCGAGCTGCGCGCCGAGACCGAGGCGAACGCCGTCGCCGTTCTCGCCGTCCTTGAAGCCATTGAGTTCGCCCTTGATGCGGGCGTTGGTGTAACCAACCTTGCCGTAGAGGTTCAGCTTCGGATTGACTGCAGCGGTAACGCGGGCGCCGACGTAAAGGTCGCGGCCGGTCGAGATCACTGCACGATCGATGCCATCGTCATAGACATACTTGGTCGACGAATCCGACACCTCGGCATCAACACCGAATGCTACGTCGCCGGTGGTCGGGATGTCGTAGCCCAGCGCCAGGCCGAAGCCGACGCCGTCCTCGCTGTAAGTGCCGAAGCCCAGATCGTCGAGATCGAGCGAGACGCGGTCCCAGCCAACAAGCACTTCGGTGCGAACGCCCGAGGGAGCCTCGGCAAACGCAGGCGTGGCCGAAGCTGCAGCAACGGCTGCGAGCGCGATCGAGATCTTCTTCATGATGTTCCCCATTTGATAAGACGCGGTTCTTTCTGGATTTTTCTGGAGACCGCGGTGCGCGCCAATGGGAGTACTGCCTGGATCCGGCAACTCCCAACTTCAATTCATGGTTCTCGCAAAATCAAGGTGTTGCGGCAGTGCAACATAACGCGCGCTACATCGGCGGTCTGGTGCCGACCGCGAAATAATCGAACCGATATGTTGGAATTGTGCGCTTGCTCACTTGATCGACATGAGTGCCAGGGATGGGCCAAGCTCTTGCCAGGCAGCGATGCCCTTGGGTGCTCGTCCCGCGACAGCGACGCAGGCGTGGTGTGTCCACGCAAGACATCTGCGCAGACGCGCCCACGGAGCAATCCTGACAGGTCTGTTCAACTGCTCGGCGGAACCTGCTTCCGCATCGATACACCCGACATCACTTCGTCTTCAGCAGCGTATCGCTGGCCTGTGACTGGAACACCGAAGCAACAGCGGCCATCGCGGACGGAAAATAGAAGTGCATATAGCTCGCCCAAAGGTTGCCGCAGCGGTATACCGCCTCGCCAGCGCCGCCCCGCCTGCCTTGTGCGCTACCGTAGCGGCGTACGGGCGTTTCGAGCCGGGAATGGTGGAACGTGTGGCCTCGCACGATACCGCCGTTCAAGTCGACAGATTGCGGGCCAAGGGCCGCAAGACGGCCCTGCATGATGCCCCGGCCAGGCATCAGGCCCAGCATCGGCGCGCTATGACCTTTGCCGTCAACCAGTTCATCAAGGCAGTAAAGCATGCCGCCGCATTCTGCGAGGATTGGCTTGCCAGCCTCATGATGCGCGCGGATCGCGGCGATCATGCAATGGTTTTGCGACAGTTCTGCGAGATGAAGTTCGGGATAGCCGCCCGGAAGCCATAGCGCGTCGCAGTCGGGCAGGGATTGATCGCCCAGCGGCGAGAAGAACAGAACCTGTGCGCCCATCGCTTCCAGGCAAGCGATATTGGCGGGATAGATGAAGGCAAAGGCCGCATCTCTGGCAATGGCGATGCGGCAACCTGCCAGCAGTGTTGGCGCGCTTGCTGCCGCCTCCGCGGCAAAGGTCACCGGTTCCGGCAACCACAGCGCGTCATCACCAAGAGCTGCTGCTGCTGCATCGATCCGGCAGTCGATATCGCCCACTTCGCCCGCCTGCACCAGGCCCAGGTGCCTCTCGGGCAGGGTCACGTCCGGGCTTGGCGGCATCGCGCCGAGCCAGCGTATTTCCGGCGGCAGGCTTTCGTGCAGCATCGCGGCATGGCGCTTGGCTCCAACGCGATTGGCCATCGCGGCAACCACGCAGATGTCGTTGCGATAAGTGGCAAGGCCATGCGCAAGTGCTCCGAACGTCTGGGCCATGGCGCTGCCGTCGATTACCGCCAGCACCGGCAGGCCAAAGCGCGCGGCCAGGTCCGCAGCGGAAGGATCGCCGTCGAACAGGCCCATCACGCCTTCGACAAGGATCAAGTCCGCTTTGAGGGCTGCCTCATGAAGCAGGCGGCGACACTCCGTCTCGCCGACCATGAACAGGTCCAGCTGGTAGACCGGTGCCCCACAGGCGCGTTCGAGGATCATCGGGTCGAGGAAATCAGGGCCGCATTTAAATACGCGCACTCGCCGCCCTGCCTGCATGTGGCGGCGGGCAAGGGCGGCCGTAACCGTCGTTTTGCCCTGCCCCGAAGCAGGTGCGCTGACCAGCAAGGCGGGGCAAGATGCGGTCGTCACCGGTCTACTCCTTCCTGCGCGCGCACGCCGTCGCGGAAGGCATGCTTCACATCACGGATTGCGCTAACGGTGTCGGCAGCGGCAATTAACGCATCGTCAGCGGCACGACCGGTTATGACCACGTGCTGCATCTCCGGTCGGGCCTCGATCGCGGGCATGATCTCATCGAGCGCGAGATAGCGATAAGTGACGAGGTAGGTCAGCTCATCAAGCACGACTAGGCTGATGTCCGGATCGGCAAGGGCGGCTTTGGCCTTTTCCCAGCCCGCCCGCGCAGCGGCAATGTCGCGTGCCCGGTCTTGCGTTTCCCAGGTAAAGCCCTCGCCGCACTTCTCCCAGACCACGTCAGGGTGCGCGGCGAAGAAGGCGCGTTCGCCGACATTATCCGCACCCTTGATGAACTGGAACACCGCCGCTTTGCGGCCGTAGCCCAGCGTCCGCGCCACCATGCCGAAGGCGCTGGAGGACTTGCCCTTGCCGTTGCCGGTGAGAACCAGTAGCAGGCCTTTGTCGCGCGTGGCGGCGGCGATCTTGGCATCGACCGCCGCCTTGTGCTTGCGGGCGCGCTCGCGGTGCGCCTGTTCCGTTCCGCTCATCGTTGCGTTCTGGCAGCAAGCACTGGTCGCGCTGCGACCAGCAAAGCATAGATGCCCGCAGCTGTTGAGGTCCACAGCACGGTGGCCGCAAGGGTCGGCGGGAAGTAGCGAGCGAGGCGCGGCATGAAACCTGCGACCGTCGGATCGGTAAAACGGCCACCGAGGAAGTAGAACCCACCGCTGGAGAACAGCTCGGACACGAGCGTGGCAACGCTGACCAACGCCAGCAAGCCGAGCAGCGATGATGGTTCGGCGCCCAGCCTGTCCCGGCCCGCACGCCCGGCCAACCACATTGTGCCGTACGCCGGAACGAGCATCCAGTAGGCAGGAGTGAAGCAGAAGCTGGACTGGCCGAACCAGCCGATGACCGTCACGTCGATGGCAAAGGCCAGCAGGAAGAGTCCAGTAAAAGCCGTCGCGCGGCGCAGGAAGAAGCCGCCGACGAAGAAGCTGGCAAGGCTGGTGTCAGGCAGGTGCATGACATTGCTGAGCGAATGCGTACGGGTAACGAGCATGACGAATGCAAGCGCGCCAAACAGCGCGAGATCGGGACGCGAAATGCGGACCATGATTGGCCTCCTGAGGAGAAGAATGAATTGAGTGTGCGCATGAGCGATGCGCAAAATCGGCAGGACGCGCTGCCGCGCACGTCCGGCAGGATTTCAGGTGCTGGTCATCACGGATCTCCCCCCGGCAAGAACGCACAACAGTGTCGTCCGCGAAGGGTGTGCCTTCGTCCGCCCGGTACATCCCGCCCGCGCAGAGAAACGACCGCAACAGGCCGGTTTCCTGACTTCCGGATCGTCGCGCCTGTCGCCGCCTTCTCGGGCCGAAGCCCAATGGCATGATGGCGATGCGCTACCGGTTACAGTTGCGGGAGCAGTGCCGGATTGGGTGGCTTGCGGCCACCGCCCGGACTTCCCGATTAAGCCCTTTCGGGCACCCGTTGCGAAAGACTGGATAAGCCAAGCAATTGATCTGCGCAAGTATTCGCACTTGCAGCAGCAAAAACATGTCGCTACCTGCAGCGCCGCGACAGGTTCCCCGAGAGGGGATCAAAAGGGAACGGGGTGTAAAACTCCGGCTGCCCCTGCAACTGTAAGCGGCGAGCCGACAGGCCAATTACGCCATTGGGACCTCACCGTCCTGAGAAGGCGGCCGGACCGACATTGACCCGCGAGCCAGGAGACCTGCCTGACGCAGTCGTTCTTCGTTCGGGCAGGGTGCACCGGACGTTCGAGGTTGCCGGCTAGCAAGCTGGCACGCCCCTCGCGCAACGACAGCCACTGCCTGCCGGGAAGCCCCGTGCGGGAAGCGATGCCGTGTTGCGCCTTCCGGTGCATATGCTGGCGCGTGCTTCCTTCGCGGGTCTGAGCGGCAGGTCCATGCCGTTCGTACCGAAGGGAGCCGCACCGTGCGTCCTGCCCATATTTCTTTTGTTACGCTTACCACCCTACTCGCCTCGCCCGCTTTTGCCGAGGACGCGCCTGAGCCATCGATCGTCGTTAATGCCTTGCGCAGCCCGGTGGACCAGAGCGCAGTATCCGCCACCGTCACCGTGCTTGACGAAACGGCGATCCGCGCTCAGCAGCCCGTCGCGCTTGCCGATCTGCTACTGCGCACGCCAGGCATCAGCCTTTCGCGCAATGGCGGCTTTGGCACCGCCACATCGCTACGCATCCGCGGCGCCGATTCCTCGCAGACCGTGATGGTGATAGACGGGGTGCGCATATCCGATCCGTCGGCCACCCGCGGCGGCTATTCGTTCTCCAACCTGCTCATCGACGACATCGAGCGCGTGGAAATCCTGCGCGGGCCGCAATCGATCCTGTGGGGAAGCGATGCGATCGGTGGCGTGGTCAACGTACTAACGCGACGCGCGGAACAGCCGCTGGAAGGCAGCATGGCGGTTGAGGGGGGCACGCACAATACCGTCAACGCACAGGCTGGCATTGGCGGGACCTGGTTATTGCTCGACTGGCGCGTGGCGGGCTCCGCCTTCACCACCGATGGCATTTCCGCACGCAGCAACGGCACCGAGGACGATGGCTACCGCCGCGTTTCCGCTAGCGGCACAGCCACGCTCAAGCTCGCGCCAAACCTGTCGGTCGACTTGCGCGGCTATTGGGCCGATGCGCGCAACGAATTCGATGGCACGTCCGGTGACTCGCGCGCCTATGGCTTGACCCAAGAATGGACAGGGTACGCGGGTGTCAATCTGGCCCTGTTCGATGGGCGCCTCACCAATCGTCTTGCCGTGCTGCAGACTGAAACGGACCGCGAGAACTACGATCCGGCGCGCTCGATCCGGCCCTTGAACTTCGATGCGCATGGCCGCGTGCGCCGTTTCGAATATCAAGGCAACTTGATGCTTGCAGAAGGTCTCAGCGCCATATTCGGGGCCGAACGCGAGGAGCAGCGCATGACTAGCGCCTCACCCGGCAACAACACCGCCGCTTACGACCTCGTCCCGCAAAGCGCCGATACCAACAGCGTATATGGCGAGCTGCGCCTCACCCCGCTCATTGGCCTGACACTGAACGGCGGGGTCCGGTACGACGACCAATCCCGCTTCGGCGGCAATACCGTTTTTACTGGGGGCGCGGTCTACACGCCAAACGCCGGGCAGACTGTGCTGCGCGCAAGCTACGACGAAGGCTTCAAGGCGCCGTCACTGTATCAGCTGTTCAGTCTTTACGGATCTGCCGTGCTGGAGCCGGAGCAAGCCAAGGGCTGGTCGGTCGGCGCCGAACAGTCACTCGGTGAAGTATTCCACGCTTCGGCGACCTGGTTCGAGCGGGAAACCGACAACCTGATCGACTTCGCCTTCTGTCCGACCACCGGCAGTTTGCCCGCCGCGTGCTATATCCCCGGCACGACAACCACACGCTTCGGCTACTACGCAAACGTGCGCAAGGCGCACGCCAAAGGGCTGGAACTGGCCGGCAGCGCGCACCTTGGAGTGATATTCGCCACAGCAAACTACAGTTGGATAGAAGCGGAGGATCGTTCGCCCGGCAGCACTGATCTCGGCCGCCAGTTGGCCCGCGTTCCGCGTCATCTTGCCAATCTGGAAGGCGGGGTGGACCTGCCGAAGGGCCTGCGCGCCAGTGTGGCCGCCCGCTATTCTGGCGAGACTTTCGACCGGGCCGGCAGCAGCACCGAGCTGCCCGACTATTGGCTGGTCGACCTTCGCGCCGCGTGGCGGGTTTCCGAAGGGCTGACCATCAATGCCCGTGCTGAGAACATCATGGACAAGCGCTACGAGACAGCGGGCGGCTATGGTGCACTCGGGCGTACGGTATACCTTGGTCTGAGGAGTCGGTTCTGATGCTGCGCGCGATCGAACCCGGCCCAGCGGTGGTCGTCTGCTCAACCTGCCGCCTTTCCGCCGATCAGCGTGAGGATGCAGAAGGCCAGCGGGGCGGTGCCCTGCTTGCCCTAGCAATTCGCAGTCTCCAACAGGCCGATCCCGCACTGTCCGCAGTGGCGGTGCAGGAGACTTCATGCCTCTTCGCCTGCCAGCAGCATTGCACCGTGCATCTGCGCGCATCGGGCAAGATCGGCTACGTCCTCGGTAGGTTCACCCCCACCGAGGAGGCGGCCCGCGCTATCCTCGAATACGCCACTCTCCATGCGCAAAGCGCGGAAGGCGTAGTGCCCTATGGCCAATGGCCCGAAGGCGTGAAGGGACATTTCATTGCCCGTACCCCGCCAGAAGGCTTCGTCTGCGCATGATCTGCTTCAACGATGAGGCAGCATTTGCCCGCGCGCTCGGTGCTCTGCCCGCCGCTGACGCTGTCGCGAGCAGGCTGGCACGGGAAAGGCAGGAGAGTCTGACCAAACCTGCCGGATCGCTGGGCCGGTTGGAAGAGATCGCCGTGTTCATGGCCGCATGGCAGGGCAAGGCCCAGCCGACGCTCGACCGGGTGCAGGCGGTGGTATTTGCCGGAAACCACGGCGTGGCGGTGCAAGGCGTAAGTGCCTTTCCCCCGGAAGTGACCGCGCAGATGGTCGCCAACTTCCGCAATGGCGGGGCGGCTATCAACCAGTTGACCGGCGCGTGCGGCGCTGATCTGTCGGTTATCGCGCTCGATCTTGACCATCCGACCGGCGATATCTCGCGCGAAGCCGCGTTGACGAACGCCGAATGCCTCGCCGCGCTCAATGCGGGTGCCGCTTCTGTCCTGCCTGACAGCCAGCTTCTGCTGGTGGGCGAGATGGGCATCGCCAACACAACGCCTGCTGCCGCACTTACCCTGCAAGCCTTCGGCGGCCGCGCGCAGGACTGGTGCGGGTGCGGCAGCGGAGTGGACACCGAAGGGGTAACCCGCAAGGTGGCATTAGTCGAAGCCGCATCCGCGCTGCACGGGCAATACTGCTCCACCCCCTTTGAAACGCTGCGCCGCCTCGGTGGGCGCGAGATTGCAGCCATCGCTGGCGCAATACTGGCGGCGCGATTGCTACGTGTGCCGGTCCTGCTCGACGGGTTCATCTGCTGCGCCGCCATCGCGCCGCTTGCGGCAGCCCATGCGGACTTTACCGCCCACTGTCTTGCCGGTCACTGTTCCGCTGAACAGGCGCACGCCCGCCTGCTTAGAGACCTCTCACTCGATCCGATCCTCAACCTTGGCATGCGGCTGGGCGAAGGATCCGGCGCCGCGTTGGCCGTACCGATCGTGCGAGCCGCGCTTGCCGCCCACAATGGCATGGCAACTTTCGCGCAAGCAGCCGTGGCACAGGCGCTGTGAACAGCCGGACGATCCACCTTGTGCGCCACGGACCGCCCCTGCGCACCGGTCTGCTGCTGGGACACCGTGACGAGCCTTGTGCCGACCCCGAAGGCGGCCTTGCCGGAGCATTGCCCGAGAGCCTTGCCATCTCCTGCGTGATCAGTTCGGACCTGCAGCGCGCCAGCGCTGGCGCGCAGGCGCTGGCACTCGCAAGAGGCGTTGGCGTTGCGTGCGACGCGCGCTGGCGTGAGCTGGATCTTGGCGCTTGGGACGGGCTTTCACCGGAATGGATCCCGGCCGACGCCCTCGCCCGTTTCTGGGACGATCCCGACGCGTGTCCCCCTCCCCGCGGAGAGAACTGGTCGTCCCTGCGAACCCGGGTTGCCGATGCCCTTGCCGAGGTTCCGGACAATGCCTTGATCGTTACGCATGGCGGCGCGATGCGGGCAGCGGTATCGGTAGTCACCGGATTGGACTTCAGGCAGGTGTGGGCGGTGGATCTGCCTTATGGAGCGTTGCTTTCCCTGCGTATCTGGCCGGGTGCCGCCCCCTCCGGGCAGATCATCCGTCTGCGCACCGAAGCCCTGCGATGAGAGCCATGATCCTCGCCGCGCAGTTCATGACGCGACTGCCCGTCCCCGCGCTGAATGCGACGGATGCGCATTTTGCCAATGCTATCCGCTGGTTCCCCGTGTCTGGAGGTGTTGTGGGTTTTTGCGTTGCCGGCGCTGGATGGCTGGGTTCGCAACAAGACCCGGCACTTGGCGCATTGCTGGCGTTGACGGCATGGGTGGGCATTACTGGCGCCCTGCACCTCGACGGACTGGCCGACATTACCGATGCAGCAGGCGCCATGCACCGTACGCCCGAACGCCTGCATGTCGTTCTGGCCGACCCTCATGTCGGCAGTTTCGGCACGACAGCCATCACCTTGCAACTCCTGGCAAAGCTGGTGCTGCTTTGGCTGACAATCCGGACCGGATCCTATGATGCGCTTATGCTCGTTCCAGTGCTGGCACGGATCGGCCCCTTGGCATGGGCACGATTCCTCCCTCCCCTGCATGAAGGCTTTGGCACCCTCTTCCGTAAAGGCGCGAATGCGCCGGTTCTTATCGTGTGGCTGCTCACTTGGAGCATCGGCGCGCTTGCCATCGACGCTTCGCTGCTCGCCTCCCTACCCGCGCTCGCAGTCTGGCAGTTTTGGCTGCGCAAACGCTTCGGCGGCATTTCGGGCGATGGTCATGGCGCAGGCATCGAACTGGTCGAGACATGCGCCATGCTTTGTCTGGTCGTGAAACAATGACGATATCCTTTCCACGCCATGGCGGACAACTGGCGCAGGCCTGCGCACGGTTCGGCGGTGCGCCCGAACAGTGGCTCGACCTTTCGACCGGCATCAACCCCAATGGCTGGACGCCTCCTGCCGATCTCACCGTGGCCTGGCAACGCCTGCCCGAACGCGGCGCGCTGGCAGCGCTCGAGGCAGCTGCCGCGCGCCATTTCGGCTGCGACCCGGCATCCTGCGCCGCGGTCTCCGGCAGCGAGATGGCCCTGCGTGTGCTTGCGCACTTGATCGGACTGCCCGGGCTGCATCGTGCCCCCTGCTACAGCACCTACCACGTGGCGTTCAGTCGCAGCGAGAGCCTCGCCGAACTCGCTACCCTCCCGGCTCGCTCGACAGCGCTAGTCGTGGGAAATCCCAACAATCCCGATGGTACGGTGCAATCGCGCGAAGCCCTGCTGGCCATGCTAGATCATCAGGAGCGGCACGGTGGCTGGCTGATTGTTGATGAAGCCTTCGCCGATTGCGACCCGACAATCAGCATTGCCGATAGCGTACAAGAGGCGCGCAGGCTGATTGTCCTGCGCTCGCTGGGCAAATTCTTCGGCTTGGCAGGGCTCCGGCTTGGCTTCGTCATCGGACCGCTCGACATAACGGATAGCCTGCGTGCGATCCTAGGCGATTGGCCCCTGCATTCCGCAGCCCTTATCTTGGGCCGCGCTGCCTATGCCGATCACGCCTGGATCGTGCAAACCCGAAACACCCTGCCGCAAAACTCCGAACGGCTCGATAAAGTGCTGATTAGTCACGGGCTTGCGCCTCGCGGGAGGTGCCCGCTGTTCCGCCTGATCGACACACCCGCCGCGCCCGCCCTGTTCGCACGCCTCGCCGCTCAACGCATCCTCACCCGGCCATTTGCCGATTGGTCACACCTGCTGCGCATCGGCGTGCCTGCCGACCAGAGAGCGTTGGACCTTCTGGACAAGGCGCTTGGCTGAACCAGTCGCCGTTGCCGCCCTGGTGATCGATGCCGGCATCGGATGGCCTTGCAGCCTCTATGCCCACATCGGCCATCCGGTTGGCCTGTTCGCAAGGGCAATCTCGGCCTGCGAACTGCGCTTGAACCGCAATGAATGGCGAGACAGTACACGCAAGGCGGGCGGCGCACTGACGGTGTTGTTGCTCTTGGCCCTCGCCGGTGGCGCAGGCCTGCTGCTCACGGCCTTTTGCGAAAAGCTGGCGAGAGACTGGGGTTGGGTCCTGCTCGCCATGTTGGCTTGGCCCGGTCTAGCCCAGCGCAGCCTCGACCAGCATTTCCTGCCTGTCATGCAGGCGTTGCAAGTTGGCGATCTGCAGGCAGGCCGGAAGGCGGCGGGCATGATAGTTGGCCGCGACACGGCTTCGCTCGACGAGGCAGGAGTCGCAAGAGCGGCCATCGAAAGCTTGGCGGAGAGTTTCTGCGATGGTGTGATCGCGCCGCTGTTCTGGTTGATTGTCGCCGGCCTGCCCGGTCTGTGGGCAATGAAGGCGATCAACACGGCGGACAGCCTGATCGGCCACAAGGAGCCGCCCTATCGCCACTTCGGCTGGGCCGCAGCGCGGCTCGATGATGTGATGAACTTTGTCCCCGCGCGTCTTTCCGCATTGCTGATCTGCCTCGCCGGGTTGAGCGGATGGCGGATAACGTGGCGTTATTGCCGCCACCACGCCTCGCCCAATGCTGGTTGGCCGGAGGCCGCGATGGCGGGCGTACTTCGCGTACGATTGGCGGGGCCAGTCAGCTATGACGGGGCCTTGGCTGAAAAGCCATGGATTGGCGAAGGCGGCGTGGCCGACGTTGACAGCTTGATGCGCGCGCGGCGGGTTTATCACCGGGCATGTCTGCTCGGATGGGCTATTGCAGGGGGAATGACATGGCTGCACTGATGCTGCAGGGAACAGGCTCCGATGTAGGCAAATCGGTGCTGGTCGCTGGCCTGTGCCGCGCCCTTGCCAACCGAGGCATGAAGGTACTGCCGTTCAAGCCGCAAAACATGTCCAACAATGCTGCGGTTACGGCAAACGGTGGCGAAATCGGTCGGGCACAGGCACTTCAGGCGCTGGCTGCGCGTGCCGAGCTTCACACCGACATGAATCCCGTTTTGCTGAAACCCGAGGCAGATCAGAAATCGCAAGTCGTCGTACACGGCAAAGTTCGCGGAAGCCTGGGCGCTGCCAACTTTCGCGAAGGTCGCCGCAATCTCCTGCCCGAAGTTCTGGAAAGCTGGGAACGGTTGCGCGCGCGGTGTGACATCGTCGTAGTGGAAGGTGCAGGCTCGCCTGCAGAGATCAACCTGCGCGAGGGCGACATTGCCAACATGGGCTTTGCCTGTGCGGCCAAAGTGCCTGTGGTGCTGATTGGCGATATTGACCGTGGTGGCGTGATTGCCTCGCTCGTCGGCACGCGTGCCGTGCTTGAGCCCGGCGACGCAGCGATGATCCGCGGCTTCATAGTCAACAAGTTCCGCGGCGATCCCGCGCTCTTTGCCGATGGCTATATGCAGATCGAGCGGCTCTCCGGGTGGCAAGGCATGGGCCTTGTGCCGTGGCTTCCGTGCGTTGCCAGCCTTCCTGCCGAGGACGCCGTGGTGCTCGAACGGGCCCAACCGCTTGCCAGTTCGCGCAAGATTGTCGCGTGCCCGATGCTGCCGCGCATCGCCAATTTCGACGATCTCGATCCCCTTCGCCACGAGCCTGACGTGGACCTGGTCATGGTTCCGCCCGGCAGCCAGATACCGCTGGCATCAGACCTCGTCGTGCTGCCCGGATCGAAGGCGACGATGGCTGATCTCGCCTTTGTGCGCGAGCAAGGGTGGGACATCGACATCCTGCACCACCATCGGCGTGGCGGGGCGGTTCTTGGCATCTGCGGTGGCTACCAGATGCTTGGCAAGGAAATAGCCGATCCGCTCGGTCTGGAAGGCACGAGGGGCCAAATGCCCGGCCTCGGCTTGCTCAACGTGCGAACCGAAATGCGCGCGCACAAGAACCTTCGCAAGGTTTCCGGCACGGCCTTGGGTGCACGATTCGAGGGGTACGAAATGCACATGGGCGCCACGACCGGTGCCGATTGTGCGAGGCCCTTTGCCATTCTGGATGACGAACGCAACGAGGGCGCGGGGAGTCCAGATGCGCGCGTCATTGGAACCTATTGCCACGGCCTGCTCGCTGCCCCGCACTTGCGCACCGCCCTGCTGCAGTGGATTGGGGCGGCAGGAAATGGTCTGCACCATGCCCCGCTGGTGGACGACGCTTTAGATAATCTTGCCAGTGCCCTTGAGGTTCATCTTGATATCGATGCACTGATCTGCATTGCGCAGGAGCACGGACAATGACCACGCTTCTCGTCCTTGGTGGGGCGCGTTCAGGCAAGAGCGCCTATGCGCAAAGAAGGTGCGAGGATCTGGGCCGCAGCCGCGTCTACATTGCAACCGCGCAAGCCGGGGATGAAGAGATGGCCGACCGCATTTCGCGTCACCGTGCCGATCGCGGCACAGGATGGACCACAATCGAAGAGCCGATCGACTTGCTTCAGGCCATTCGGCAAGCGGCCAGATACGCCGATGCGATCCTTGTCGATTGCCTCACCCTGTGGCTGTCCAATCTCATGCTGGAGGACCATCCGATTGCAGTTGCCCGCGAGAAACTGGCCGCGGCAGTTCGGCAGATGACAGTGCCGCTGGTCCTGATCGCCAACGAGGTGGGCATGGGCATTGTGCCGGAAAATGCGCTGGCACGCCGGTTTCGCGACGAAGCCGGACGGTTGAACCAGGAAATAGCTGCAGTCGCTCGGGAAGTTGTGCTCGTCACTGCAGGCCTACCCCTTCACTTGAAGGGTTCACACACCTGACAGATGCCCAAATCGTAACGTCGGATTTTAGGCCTACATCTCTGGATACTCGTGCTGCTCGTGCCCCGAAGGCGACGTTCACCGGGCGAAGCACGGGGTCGAAAACCGATCGTTCATTCCCGCTTGTAACGCTTCACTTGATAGACGCGACCTAAGGCCGATTGTCATCTTGATTAGCTTCGCGTTAGCAAAATTGCCAAGGGATCCACTTGGCGAATGTGTCATCACTTGGCCTCTCTTTTACTCAAGCATTGCAGTGTCCTGGGCACGCTGCGAGCCTTCTTGCCGTGCCCTCACGCGCAGTTCTTCTAGCAGCACGCGAAATGCGGGCGAGAGATTGCGCCGGTCGGGGTAGTAGAGGTGATGGCCTGCAAAAGGCGGGCACCAGTCGGCAAGCAAGCAGACCAGTCGCCCAGATGTAAGGTGTGCGCGCAGGTCGTCATCTTCGATCACACAAGCGAGGCCATGACCGGCCAGTGCTGCCTCGATCGCCAGAGCGCTGTCATTGACGATCACACTGCCCTCCACGCGCACGTTGAGGGTCTGCCCCGCCTTTTCAAACTCCCACGCATAGAGATTGCCGCGGGTCGCCATGCGCACGTTGATACAGCGGTGCGCTATCAGGTCACGTGGCGTTTTCGGCGGCGCATTCTTGGCAAGGTAGTCGGGCGCACCAACCACGGCCATGCGCAAGTCCGGACCTATGCGCACCGCGATCATGTCCTTTTCGAGGCTTTCACCAAGCCGCACACCGGCATCGAACCTGTCAGCCACGATATTGGTCAAAGCACCATCGATCGAAAGTTCGATCTGGATCTCGGGATAGCGCGCCAGGACCGCATCGACCGCCGGCCACAGGACCGTCTGCGCGGCATGGCGGCTGGTGGTGACGCGCACCATTCCCGAGGGACGCTCGCGTAGCTGTGCCAGCGAGGCGAGCTGCTGCCGGATGTCGCCAAGCGCTGGCCGCAAGGTGGCCAGCAATTGCTCCCCGGCTTCGGTCGGGCTCACGCTGCGCGTTGTGCGCGCAAGCAGCTTGATCTCGAGATGGGCTTCCAGCCGGCGCACGGCATTGCTGATCGCCGATTGCGACGTTCCCAACCTCGCCGCTGCACGGGTGAAGCTGCGCTCCTCGGCGACCACCAGGAACGTCGACAGATCGCCCAGCTCATCGCGCATCATTTATCTCGTTTTGATATAGGTTCATGCAGAAAGACACGTCTAATCGGCAATAATCACTTGGTCTATGCTCCTCTCCAGAATGCAATGCCGTTGGCGGCAAGCAGCGCAGAAGAATGCCGGTCTCGAGCAGGAAGAGTGATCCATGGACGTTGTAGTCATCATCGGCGCGGGCGGTATCGGCGAGGCAATCGCACGCAGGCAGGGATTCGGCCGCAAGCTGCTGCTGGCAGATTGCAATGCGGCCGTCCTCGAAGCCGCCGCACAGCGCCTCGCGGATGCTGGCTATCAGGTGCAAACGCAGCCAGTAGACACCACCCTCCGCGTGTCGGTTGAAACGCTGGCCACGTGCGCAGCCGCCCTTGGCCCGGTCGTCCAGGTCGTCAACACCGCTGGTGTATCACCCAACATGGCTGGGCCCGAGCGGGTGCTTGCAGTCGACCTCTATGGCTCGGCGCTGGTGTTCGAGGTGTTCGAAAACGTGATTGCACCCGGCGGGGCGGGCTTGATCGTCTCGAGCATGGCGGGGCACATGCTGCCCCAGCTTCCTGCCGATCAGGAACAGGCATTGGCCTTCACGCCCGCCGATGAACTGCTTGCCTTGCCGTTCCTCGGGCGTGAGTCCGTGCCGGATTCGATGGTCGCCTATTGCCTGGCCAAGCGCGCCAACGCGCTGCGGGTGCGGGCGGCGGCATTGTCATGGGGCAGCCGGGGCGCGCGGGTCAATGCGATCAGTCCTGGCATCGTGGTAACCCCGCTCGCACGCCACGAACTTTCATCGCCAATCGGCGATGGCTACCGCGCCATGGTCGACGCGTCGCCAGCGTGCCGGATGGCGCCGCCTGAAGAGATCGCGCTCGCCTGCGCCTGGCTGCTTGGACCGGATGCCGGCTTCGTGACCGGGACCGACCTGCTGATCGATGGCGGCGTCATCGCCGCAATGTTTGCGGGCAAGATCCGGCTGCCCGGTTGAACCTCATTCTCAAGGAGTTGAGCAATGCATCATCGCACTCTGGGCCGATCCGGCCTGTCCGTTTCTGCCCTCGGCTATGGCTGCATGGGCATCGACTTCGGCTACAGCAGCAAGCTGTCGCGCGCTGATGGCATTGCCATGATCCGCGCCGCCTTCGAACGTGGTGTCACGTTCTTCGACACTGCCGAAGTCTATGGTCCGTGGACCAACGAGGACATGGTCGGCGAAGCCCTCGAGCCGTTCCGCGGCGAGGTGGTGATCGCAACCAAGTTCGGCTTCAATATCGATCCTGACAGTGGCGCAATGCGCGGCGTGGACAGCCGCCCCGAACAGATCCGCCGCGTGTGCGACGCCTCGCTCAAGCGTTTGCGTGTGGATGCGATCGATCTGTTCTACCAGCATCGCGTCGATCCCAAGGTGCCGATCGAGGACGTGGCGGGCACCGTGCGGGACCTGATTGCCGAGGGTAAGGTCAAGCACTTCGGCATGTCGGAACCGGGCGCAGCCACGGTGCGGCGCGCGCACGCGGTGCAGCCCGTGGCGGCACTTCAGAACGAATACTCGCTGTGGACGCGGCAGGTCGAGACAAACGGTATTCTCGACGCCTGCCGTGAACTCGGCATCGGCCTTGTGCCCTATTCGCCGCTCGGCAAAGGCTTTCTTGCCGGCGGTATCGCCAGCGCCGAGCAGGTGGCGGAAGGTGACTTCCGCGGCACCCTGCCACGCTTCCAGGCAGAAGCGTTCGCCCACAACCTCAAGCTGCTGGACCTTGTGAAGAAGATCGCGGTCGACCGGGGCGCGACCCCTGCACAGATTGCGCTCTCATGGCTCCTCGCCAAGGCGCCCTTCATCGTGCCGATACCCGGCACGACCAAGCTGCATCGTCTCGAGGAAAACCTCGGCGCAGCAGACATCGCCCTCTCACCTGAGGATCTTGCCGAGATTGAAGCTCTCCTGGCGACAGTAAGCGTGGAAGGAGCGCGCTACACTCCTGCTGGTGAGGCAGCGACAGGTCTTTGACAGGCACGATGTCCGACGTCTTTTCCTGACGGAGCTCCTACCATTCGCCGGGCTGACTTCGTTGTCTGCGCCGAAACGGCTGGCGTGAGCCAGCTGTCGCCGCCTTCATACCGGTCATTCAACGCCACCGGCCACCGCACTGAGACCGGTAGTTCAATAACTCGGGCCGCACACTGCCGAATGAATTGGCTTAGTCGAAGCCTGTCCCAACGATAGCCGTCAGAGGTGGAAGGTGCCGCCACGGATGCGGATTGAGCACTAATTTGAGCGAGGCCGAAAGCGACCGGTCCATCTTGCTTGCGCCAGCCCAAAACTGTCGGATGGTTTGCAGCCCCAGACCTGCTAGGCGAGACTGCATGACAAATATGCATAGGCTTGCGGGCACTGTCGACGTTGATGGGCTACAATACGACTGGGAACTGCGCAGCGAACCTCAGTGGCGCGATGCCGACGGGTGGAAGGGCATGACGATTGCGCTGCTGCAGCAACACACCCAGCGCGGAGCCCTGCTGGAATTTCCACCGCCGAAACGTCTGATGAAGGGATTGCAGCGAGGCCGTCTTCAGATCAGCGCCGCCACGGTATCTCGGGGCATACGGGCTGCGTTGCTGGCCGGTTGGGAACCCACGTCTCGCGGCAAGCCGATGGTTTTCATGGTCGATGCGGACGGCAACTAGGCACCCTGCGCGACTGGATCAGGGGAGTTAGATGAACGATCTGTCAAAAGCATGGGACGGCGTACTGGTCCGGAAATGGCTGGAATCACGCGTCGAAGCCGCCCGCCTTGATCAGGCGATGGCTGACAAGCAGGGATATTCTGCGCAGGCTGACTATGACAAAGCAGCTGCCGAAGAGTGGGTTTGCCAAGGCTTGAGGACCGCTGCAGGCAAGGATCAGCCCGGTTTCATCGCCCGTCTCAAGCAATTGCTTGATCAGGATGACTATACCATCACGGGGATCTACGATGATCGGCGCTTCGAACGATATGTTCGCGCGACCCTCAGGAAAATCGCCACGATGGCAAAGACCAATGAGGGATTCGAGAACACCCTGCGTTATCAATAAGCAGTCGAAGCTCGCGGGTTTATGAGCTTAAGCGCCCTTCCTTGCTTTGTGCTCGCTAAGCAGGCCGTCGAGTTGAGCTATGCGCAAACGTTCCGGAGTGTCTTTGGCGAGGCCCTTGAGCCGGCATGCGGCCCAAAGGCTCCTGCGCTCTGACTCCAGCGCCCTGAGGTATAGATCGGCCATTATGTTACCTTCACTTAGGGTTTGCCTGCCGGAGGATCCTGCCAGGCGAGTTAACGCGGTCGCTTCGTGAGCCTCCTGGCATTCGCCGACGCACCGGCTTTGGCCGCAAGGTTCCGCGCTTGCCGACCGCGCCGTTCGGAATTGATCACGTTCTCAAGGGCCAGCTTGCACCAGCGGTCAAACCGCTTGGGATCAATTTCTCCTGTTTCCAGAGCGGCCTGCACGCTGCATCCGGGCTCGCCCGCGTGCGAACAGTTTGAGAAACGGCATTGTTGGGTGATGGCGACGATGTCGTCGAAAACTTCTGCAACGCCGGACTCGGTGTCCGCCAGCTGCAATTCGCGCATGCCAGGCGTATCGAGCAGCCACCCGCCCCCTTTCAGGCGATGCAGCTCTCGCACGGTCGTGGTATGGCGGCCCTTGCTATCTTCCCCGCG
The DNA here is from genome assembly GCA_041639335.1 of Novosphingobium sp. GTDB lineage: Bacteria > Pseudomonadota > Alphaproteobacteria > Sphingomonadales > Sphingomonadaceae > Novosphingobium. Next base: position 3,867 of record JBEQCK010000009.1, on the reverse strand, counting down.
GACGGACTGCGTAGTGATGCTGTCAGAGCCGCGCAGCGTGTTGACCAATGTCGATTTGCCGACGCCCGAAGAACCAACCAGGGCGACCGTCCTGCCTTTGCCGCACCAGGTGGCGAGGTGAGCGACGCTCGCCGGGTCCCGTGCATCCACGGTCTCGACCACAATTTCGGGGCGCAGCTGTCGCACACGCTCGACAAAGCTCTCAAGTTCGTCGGCAAGATCGCTCTTGGTCAGAACGATCACGGCCGGCACTTGCACCTCCTGCGCGAGAACGAGATAGCGTTCGAGGCGGGCGATGTTGAAATCCTGGTTGCAACTCGCGACGATGAACACGCAATCCACGTTGGCTGCGATCACCTGAAGCTTCTGTCTGCCTCCTGCGGCAACACGTTTGAACAGACTAGCCCGACACAACAGGCGTGTGGGCAGCAGGCTGTCACGATCAAGCAGCAGCCAGTCACCGACGGCAGGTCGCTTCGCCGCGGCATCCGCACCTGGGATGCGTGGCGAGATAAGCATTTCCATCCCCGCCCCCGCCACGGCAATCTTGCCGCGATGCACCGCCATCACGCGGACAGGCAGGCATCGGGCATCTTCCTCACTGGATAATTGCGCGCTGAAAAACGGCGTCCAGCCCAATTCCGCGAGTTCAGGGTCGAATAGTGCCATGGGCATTTTTTGTGGGCCTGGGTGATCGGCGTCTTCGCCGTCGGGAGGGAGCATGTGGGTGAGGCGAAGCTTAGAGAGGGGAACGCTTTTCAGAAGCGCGCCGACTCCATGACATTGGGCTAGTACAGCCCTAACACCTGCCTGCCTATACATCCTGACCATCTGCCCAAACCGGCTCGGGCGGAGCAATTGCAATGCATCCGTCTCAGGAGCCGCGGATGGGCACTTCATTGGCAAAAAAGCCATCCCGCGCTCACTGCTACAGGGCCGATCTCGGCCGTGCACAGCCATCTCGAACGGCGGGTCGTGGTCGACTGCTTCCATTGTGATGTGCGGGGGCGGTCCGCCGCAATGCGTATCATTTAGAACATAGAATCAGACGACTAAAAGCTGTCATTTATCCAAGCGCAGGTGACGCGCAAGCTTGAGCGCATCACCAAGTGCTGCCGAGTTTGCGGTATTATCGAAAATGCACCAGGCTTCACGCTTCGCCTGCGCATCCGCCCCCAACAACGAGGCATAATGCAGCAGACATTCTTCCTCGTATGCAGAACGATACATGACCGGAGAACGGTGCAAGCGGTAATATGATAGCCCTTGCCAGCCGCCGGGTCTTGCAGCTGCAGGTGCCTTTGCCGGGTCTGCCGCCACCCGTGGCACCTTCAGTTCGGCGAGCCACGCATCTGAGGCAGGGTCGAACCAGCTGAGATGGCGAGGCTCGATTGCGATCTGGACGTCGCTGAGGGTACGCAAGGTCCTCACAAAGGCGGCGATAACTTCCGGATCGAACACAAAGCTTGGGGGGAGCTGCGACAGCAGGATGCCGAGCCGGTTGGCTAGTCCCGTAACCTCGCCAATGAAACGCTCGAGCGCAGCCTCGACATCGACAAGCCGCGCAACGTGGCTGATCGCTTTTGGCACTTTGACCGAGAAGCGAAAGCTGTCAGGGACGGTGTTGGCCCAGCGCTCCCATGTCGATCGCCGGTGAGGCCGATAGAACGATGAATTGACTTCGGCACATCTCATCAGGTGAGCGTAACGCTGTAGCAAGCTACCTTCATGGGGAAACTCATTACGAACGATTGCAGGAATGGACCACCCTGCGGTTCCGATCAGCAGCGGCGGAGATGCTTTTTGGCCATTTGAAACGATCATGGCCAACCTACGAATGAACGAGCAGCTTGTTTCGTGGAGGCATTTAAGCACGGTGCCGTACTTCTCGCAGACTTAATGCCTCAATCAATTCATCAACAACAGGTCCGATGGCGCTTTCTTGATATGCTGATCGTCACCAGCAGCTTACAAAATCACGATCTCGCCAAATTAAAACTCTTAGTTGCTCTATCATTTGCGGCGTCCACACCAGCTTATCACCTATCAAGCTCTTTTTCGGCCAGCCTGCAGATACTGCACCGCAGACCTAAGCGGCGATCTGCAATTGGTCTCGTCACCACATTTGGCGCGGTATAGGGCGGTATCGGCCCGGCTCACCCCGTCGGCGCAGGGTCCTTCGAGAATGCCACGCCCGCGCTCGCAGCCGCTCGAGTGTAGCCCTCTACGAAAACAATGAGTTGCTTAGCATAGGCTTCGATCTCCCAAGTGCCGATCGTTCGTGTCCCAACTCGAGCTACGTGACACGTTTTCATCTTCGTGGCACAAGCTGAAATTCATGTCTAAACGCCGCCTCGCGTCGAGTCATCGCGGGTGATCTGGAGCAATGTGATGACCGTACAAGTGACGATCACGCCTAATGGCCGGATGAGTTTGCCGGCCGATATTCGCAAGCGGCTTGGATTGGCGAGTGGCGGCGCCTTGCTGGTGGAAGAAACCGAGGACGGCGTAATCCTGCGAACCGTTGCCCAATCGATCGCTCACGCGCAGGCGCTCGCCAAGAAATACACGGGCGGCAAGTCCGAGGCCTCGGTTGATGCCTTCTTGGCCCGTCGTCGCGAGGAATCAGGTGAATGAGTGAGGTGGTTCTTGACGCTTCGGCCTTGCTCGCCTTGCTCCGCGAGGAGCCAGGAGCCGATAAGGTCGCTGACGCCATAGCTGAAGCACGAATGTCCAGCGTAAACTTCGCGGAGGTTGTCAGTCACTTTATCCATGCTGGCATGCCTGCGGGCGAAGTCGATGCAATGCTGAAACCCCTACCAATAACCATCGTTGAAGCGGACCAGGCGCTCGCCACAATCGCTGGGCGCTTACGCGTTGCTACGGCCGAAGCCGGCCTTTCGCTTGGCGACCGGTTTTGCCTAGCGCTGGCCCGGCGTGACGGTCTTCCGGCCCTAACTGCAGACAAGCAGTGGCGGACCGTCGCCGATGCCGCGGGTGTCACTGTTTCCGTGATCCGCTAAGCAGTGGTTATCTTGAGGGAATGGTCAGCCCGTCGCGAGGGGTGGACACCACAAAGCGAGGACGCGCGCGACGATGGCGACGTTGACTATGCGCGCGTCATTCATTCCGCGTCGTTCCGGCGGCTTCAGGGCAAGACCCAAATCCTCAATTTGGGCGACAGCGATTTCTACCGTACACGTCTCACCCACTCGCTCGAGGTTGCGCAGATTGCGGGAGGTATCGCGCGCCAGCTTGAGAAATCCTATCCGGATCATCCGGCTACACCGTTGCTGCCCGAACGCGGCACTATCCATTCGATTGGCTGCACACACGACTTTGGCCACCCACCCTTCGGGCATGGTGGCGAAATTGCGCTCAATTATTGCATGCGCGATGCCGGTGGCTTTGAGGGTAACGGCCAGACACTACGGATACTAGCGCGGTTAGAGGACTTCTCAGCCGGTGCTGGCGCGAACCTGTCGCGCCGCACGATGCTCGGCGTGCTGAAGTATCCCGTCGCATTTGGCAGGATCGCCAATCCAGCGCTTGTCCCTGCCCTTTTAAGCGGGCCGATGACGATCAAGATCCTCGACGGCCGAGCAAGCAAGCCTCCCAAGTGCTATCTCGATAGCGAACAGGACGTCGTCGACTGGATCCTCGCGCCATTTTCAGCTGCCGATCGCGAGGCCTTCCAGTCTTTCGAGCCGCAGGAAGGCAAGCACGGCAAGCCGCTTCAGAAGGCTCTTGACTGCTCGATTGTCAAACGGCGTTCAAAAGGGACCCCCGATCGGCGTCGAAGAGGGACCCCCTTTTCAGATAATATGATGCTGGTTTGTTGAAGATGGCCTTGCGCTGCGTGCGGCG
>JBEQCK010000008.1:0-41585 GCA_041639335.1 Novosphingobium sp. | reverse complement strand
TGCGCAAGACGGCGATGAACCAGGGCAAGCGCATTGCCGACATTGCCGAAGCGGTGGTTACGGCGCACCAGCTGATGGGAGGGAAGTGATGGCATCCGCAGCCACATCGGGTGAAATGACCATCGGCTTCCTGCCGCTGGTCGATGCCTGCCTGCCGATCCTTGCGCGCGAGCATGGCTTTGCCGAGGCGGAAGGCCTGTCGCTGCGCCTGATGCGCGACATGAGCTGGGCCACGGTGCTTGACCGGCTGCTCTATGGCCACAGCGATGCCGCGCATATGGTCGCCCCGCTGGCAATCGCCACCACGCTTGGGCGGGGGCGACCGGCGCAGCCGCTGTCTGTGCCCTTCGTGCTGGGGCTGAACGGCAATGCCATCACGATGCGGCCCGATCTGGCGAAAGCGGTGAACCCCGGCGGAGGGCTGGGTGACCCGGCAACCGTGGGAGCGGCGTTGAAAGCGCACGTCGCCGCAATGGGCCGCAAGCTGCGTTTTGGCGTGGTGCACCGCTATTCCAGCCACAACTACATGCTGCGGTACTGGCTGGCGGCCTGCGGCGTGCAACCTGACGTGGACGTTGAAATTACCACTGTCGCCCCGCCGTTCTGCGCCGACGCGCTTGAGCATGGCGAGGTCGATGCGATCTGCGTGGGCGAGCCGTGGAACAGCGTGGCCGTGGAACGCGGCGCCGGGGAGATCGTGCTGGTTACGGCGCAGATCTGGCGGCGCGGCGTGGAGAAGGTCCTGGCTTTCCGTGAGCGGGTGATGGAAGAGCGCCGTGGCGAGGCGGAGGCGCTGGTCCGCGCGTTGCGCAAGGCGGGCGAGCACTTCGTCGATCCGGCGAACCTTGAACGCAACGCGGCGATTCTGGCACGGCCCGAGTACCTTGATGGCGAGGCCACGCTGATCGGCCGCGCAATCTCCGACCGGCTGCTGCTGGCGCAAGGAGGCGAGCTGTTGCACTACCCCGACTTCATGTTCCAGCATCGCGAGGCGGCGAACTTCCCGTGGGTCAGCCAGGCCGAGTGGCTCTACAGCCAGATGGTGCGGTGGGACGGGCTGACCTTCGATCCGGCTGACGCGGCCAAGGCGGCGCGCGTATTCCGTCCGGACATATATCGCAGCGCACTATTGGGTACGGGTGAACCATTGCCGGGAGCCAGTTCAAAGGTCGAAGGCAGCCTGCACAAACCCACTTCGGTGAGCATGCAGCAGGGCATCATCACTCTGGAAAACAACAGTTTCTTTGATGGGAAGCCGTTCGATCCAGAACTGCTGGAATCCTACATCGAAAGTCAGCATCGGAGTTAAAGTTTCGCTGCGGTGCAAAAAACGCTTGCCCAAGAGCAGGCGAATCACATAGCTTTGCATCCAGGCCGAAACGGTGCCGCCCAAGGACGGGCGGCGGTGAACCGGACGGCCTCAGGTTTTCATCGCGTGGCAACGTCGCCGCCCAGACCTCCCTTATCGGGATGCGTTCGGGCGGCTTTTTCGTGTTCGCCACGCCGCATTCGAGGGGTGGACGAATATGGTCGGACTGGGCGGTTTCAATCGGCGCGGAATGATCGCGGCCTTGCTGGCGGGCGTGGCCGTGGCAAGCTGCGGCAAGGGCGGCAGCACTGCTGAAAAGCCTGCCGCTTCGGCCAATGGCATCGAAAAGCCGGTGCTCAAGCTCGGCTTCATCAAGCTTACCGATATCGCTCCGCTGGTGGTGGCGCAGGAGAAGGGCTTCTTCCGCGACGAGGGCCTCACCGTGACGCTTGAGCCGCAGGCCAACTGGAAAGTGCTGCTCGATGGCGTGACCGGTGGGCAGCTTGACGGCGCGCACATGCTGGCAGGGCAGGTTCTCGCCTCGGGCGCGGGGATCGGCAGCAAGGTGCCGCTGGTCACCCCCTTTTCGCTCGACATCAACGGCAAGGGCGTGACGATTTCCAACCAGGTGTGGGACATGATCTCGCCCAGCCTGCCAAAGGGGCCGGACGGCAAGGTGCAGATGCCGATTTCCGCCTCGGCGCTGGCCCCGGTCGTCGCCAAGTTCAAGTCCGAGGGCAAGCCCTTCAAGATGGGCATGGTCTTCCCGGTTTCGACCCACAACTACATACTGCGGTACTGGCTGGCGGCAGGCGGACTGAACCCCGGCTTCTACCTGCCGGGCGATACCGCTGGCGTGACCGGGGCCGACGTGCAGCTTTCGGTGACGCCGCCGCCGCAGATGCCGGCCACGATGGAAGCCGGCACGATCAACGGCTATTCGGTGGGTGAGCCGTGGAACCAGGCATCGGTGGCCAAGAAGATCGGCGTGCCGATTATCGTCGATCCCGATATTGCAGGCACCACCGGCGACAAGGTCTTCGGCCTGACGGCTGACTTCGCCAAGAAGAATCCCAACACGGTCAAGGCGCTGACCCGCGCGCTGATCCGCGCATCAATGTGGCTGGATGCTGAAGGTGGGAAGAACCGGCCCGAGGCGGTCAAGATGCTCGCCAGCCCCAAGTATGTCGGTGCCGACGAAAAGGTGCTGATGGCCTCGATGACCGGCAAGTTCACCTTCGGCGCAGGGGACACTCGCGATACGCCGGAATTCAACCTCTTCTTCGACAGCCAAGCGAGCTACCCGTTCTATTCCGACGGCATCTGGTACCTCACGCAGATGCGCCGCTGGGGTCAGATCGCCGAGGACAAGAGCGACCAGTGGTATCTCGACACGGTCAAGTCGGTCTATCGCCCGGACATCTACGATGAAGCGGCCAAGTCGCTCGTCGCCGATGGCAAGGCCAAGGCCGAGCAGTTCCCCGCCACAGACGGCTTCCGCGTCTACACGCGCAAGGCGATCGATGGCGTGGCCTTCGATGCTCACAAGCCCGCAGCCTATGCCTCCAGCTTCACCATCGGCCTCAAGGCCGGCCAGAAGGTGACGCCGGCGGGCGTGAAGTAAGACAGGAGCGATTACGATGAACGCGGTTGCATTGCGCAAGGACGAATTCGTCGGCACCGAAGCGGACGTGATGGAGGGGGGCGCCGCCCTCCTCCCCGAAGCAAAGGCGGAGACGAACGTGGAGAACGCTGCGAAGCCTGAAAAGGCGCTGCCCTTCGGCATCAAGCTGCCAACCGGCCGCACCGCGTTCGACGCGCTCTGGCCGCCGCTGGCCGGTATCGGCGGCTTTCTCGCGCTCTGGGCGCTGCTGGCGCCGCTGGTACAGACATCGCTCGGTACGCTCCCTGGGCCGGGCGATGTCTGGTCGGCCTTCGGAGGGCTGCTCGACGAAGCCGAAGCTTCGCGCGTTGCCGCGGCAGAAGCGGTGGCCGCGGGTTATGCCTACACAGGGCCGCCGACCTTTATAGACCAGATCTTCACCAGCCTTGAAACAGTGGCGGCGGGTTTCGTGCTGGCGACGTTGTTCGCCGTGCCGCTCGGGCTCGTGGCAGGCATGTCGAAGCGGGTGAATGCCGCGATCAATCCGCTGGTGCAGGTGATGCGTCCGGTCAGTCCGCTGGCCTGGCTGCCGATCGTCACGATGGTTGTCTCGGCCTCGGTCAGCAGCGATGATCCCACCCTGCCCAAGAGCTTCGTGATCTCGGCCGTGGTGGTGATGCTCTGCTCGCTCTGGCCGACCCTGATCAACACCGCGATCGGCACGGCCAGCATCGACAAGGACCTGATCGCGGTGGGCCGCGTGCTGCGGCTGGGCTGGTTTGCCAAGCTCACCCGCCTCGTTCTGCCTTCGTCGCTCCCTTATATCTTCACCGGCATGCGCCTGTCGCTCGGCACTGGCTGGATGGTGCTGATCGCGGCGGAAATGCTCGCGCAGAACCCCGGCCTCGGCAAGTTCGTGTGGGACGAATTCCAGAACGGTTCGGAAAAGTCTCTCGCACGCATCATGGTCGCCGTGGTCGTAATCGGCCTGATCGGCTTCGGCCTCGACCGGGTGATGATGGCGCTGCAGTCCTTCGTCAGCCGCAACCGCACCGTCTGAGGAGCTTGTCCGATGGCTACGATCCTTTCCCTGAAAGAAGTCCGCAAGTCCTACGAGGGCAAGACCGGCGGCGTGACGCAAGTCCTCGGCGGTATCGACCTCGATGTCGATGAAGGCGAGTTCATCGCGATCCTCGGTTTCTCCGGGGCGGGCAAGACGACGCTGATCTCGGCCATCGCTGGCCTGGTCGAACCAGATGCCGGAGAGATCCTGCTTCACGGCAAGGCCATCGACGGGCCGGACAAGGATCGCGGGCTGGTGTTCCAGTCCTATTCGCTGTTCCCCTGGCTTACGGTTGAACAGAACGTGGCCCTCGCGGTCGACGCGGTCCACAAGGAGCGCAGCAAGGCCGAGCGCGCCGCGCTGGTTCGCCAGAAGGTCGAACTCGTGGGCCTTGGCCACGCGATGGAGCGCAAGCCGGCGCAACTCTCGGGCGGGATGCGCCAGCGGGTTTCGGTGGCGCGGGCGCTGGCGATGGAGCCGGAAATCCTGCTGCTGGACGAACCGCTTTCCGCGCTCGACGCCCTGACCCGCGCCAAGCTGCAGGACGAGATCGACCGCATCCGCGAGGAAGAGAAGCGCACGATCATCCTTGTCACCAACGACGTGGACGAGGCGTTGCTGCTGGCAGACCGGGTGGCGGTGCTGACGCCTGCACCTGCTGCAAGGATCGGCCGCATCTTCCCTGTGACGCTGCCGCGCCCGCGTGACCGCGAGGCGGTTAACGACAGTGTCGAATTCCAGAAGCTGCGCACCGAGATAGTCAATTACCTTGGCGGTCTGGCAGGCGAGAAGGCCGCGCAGGGCAGCGATTATGGGCATCTGCCCAATGTCACCCCGCTTGACCTTGCACCTCCGCCCAAGGCTTATCAGGACGCGGCCAAGAAGGGCGCGACGAGGCGCTACATGGAGTTCTGGAAGCTCCACAAGGTCTATCCCAGCCCCAAGGGTCCGCTGACCGTGGTCGAGGACTTCAACCTGCTGATGGACAAGGGCGAGTTCATTTCGCTGATCGGCCATTCGGGGTGCGGCAAGTCCACTGTGCTGACGATGGCGGCGGGGCTGAACGAGATCAGCAAGGGCGGCATCATCCTCGACAACCGCGAGATCGACGTGGCCGGGCCGGACAAGGCGGTGGTGTTCCAGGCGCCGAGCCTGATGCCGTGGCTGACCGCGCGGCAGAACGTGGCGCTTGGTGTGGAGCGGGTCTATCCGCACGCCACACGTTCGGAACGGCGCGAGATCATAGACTATTACCTCGACCGCGTCGGCCTCGCCGATGCCAAGGACAAGATGGCGGCAGAGATGTCGAACGGCATGCGCCAGCGTGTCGGCATCGCCCGCGCCTTTGCCCTGTCGCCGCGCCTGCTGCTGCTGGACGAGCCATTCGGCATGCTCGACAGCCTGACGCGCTGGGACTTGCAGGACGTGCTGGTGGAAGTGTGGAACCGCACCAAGGTAACGGCGATCATGGTCACGCACGACGTGGACGAGGCGATCCTGCTGGCCGACCGCGTGGTGATGATGACCAACGGTCCCAATGCCACGATCGGCAAGGTCCTGAAAGTCGATCTGCCGCGCCCGCGCGATCGCAAGACGCTGCTCAAGCATCCGGACTTTTACGCCTACCGCCAGGAAGTGCTGCGCTTCCTTGCGGAATACGATCACGGGCCAAAGGCCCACGCCGCCTGAGGCGCGGCTGATTTTGAGAGGATGCCTGAACGGCCTTCTTTGAGGGGTTCAGGAGGGAAACATGAAAAAGACTGCATTCGCGGCGACGCTGTTCGCGTCGTCGATGGCCTTCGCGCATCCGGCGTTCGCTGGAGCCAAGCCTGCGTTCGGCGATCCGGTGCCGGTGGGGGAGGGGCTGACGCTCGACCCGATCATCGATGCGCGCATCCGCTATGAGGGGGTGGACCAGCCGACGGTCGACGCCGACGCGCTGACCGTGCGCCTGCGTACCGGTGTCGAGCTGAAGCACGCGCCATCGCACCTTTCCGTGCTGGTCGAAGCCGAAGGCACGCTGGCTCTGAAAAACGAATACAACGCCTTCCCCTTCGCGCTGCCGGGCAGTTCGCAGCGGCGCCCGCAATATGCAGTGGTCGCCGATGGCGAGAGCATTGATCTCAATCGCGCGCAGATCATGTACAAGGTGAAGGACTTTGCGCTGACCGTGGGCCGCCAGCGCATCAACCTCGATGACCAGCGCTTCGTCGGCTCGGTCGCCTGGCGACAGAACGAGCAGACGTTCGACGCGGTGCGGGCCGAGGCCACGCTTGGCCCGGTCAGCCTCGATGCGACTTATGCGATCCAGCAGGATTCGATCTTCGGGTCAGAAGCTGGGCCGCGCCGTGCGATGGACGGGGACTTCGTGTTCGTGCAGGCCGGAGTCAAAGCCGGGCCGTTGCTGGTCAAGGGCTTCTCCTACATCATCGACTATGACGAGGCGTTCGCTTTCGCCAACTCCTCGCAGACCTATGGCGGGCGCGTGTCGGGCAGCATCCCGCTGTCGAAGGCGGTCAAGCTCAACGTACTCGCCAGCTATGCGCGGCAGATGGACATTGGCCGCAACCCGGTGAACTACGAGGCCGATTTCATGGTCGGCGAGCTGGGGCTGGCGTACCAGGGCTTCACCCTGACCGGCGGCTATGAGAAGCTCGGTGCGGACAAGGCGGCGGGCAAGTCGTTCCAGACGCCGCTGGCCACGCTGCACAAGTTCAATGGCTGGGCCGACCTGTTCCTGACCACGCCGGGCAATGGTCTTGAGGACACCTACGTCACGCTCGCCAAGGTCTTCCCGAAGGTGAAGGCGGTGCAGGGCCTCAACGCGAACGTCACCTATCACGAATTCCACAGTGATGTCGGCAACGTGAAGTTCGGCAGTGAATGGGATGCCAGCCTTGGCTTCAAGACGAAGAGGATTGGCTGGCTGGTCAAGTATGCCAACTACAATGCTGCCAGGTTCGGCGTCGATCGCCAGATCCTGTGGCTCCAGGCCGAGGTGGCGTTCTGACACTGGCGTGCTGCACTGCAAAATAACCCTTGCAGTGCAGCCCCCGAATCGGTTAGCCAAGTAAGCGAAGGCCGCAGCGCCGCCCAAGGACGGGCGATCCAGCGCAAGGCCGATCAGATCAACATCGCGTGGCAACGACGCCGCCCAGACCTTCCCAATCGGGATGTGTTCGGGCGGCTTTTTTGTGTTCACGCGTCTGCGAAGGAACGTTTGCGTGAACGCCCCTGCTACTCTGATGGAAAAGGACCGGACCGCGCCTGTAAGGGAGCGGCTGGTGGTGATCGGCAACGGCATGGCCGGGTGCCGCGCCGTCGAGGAGATTCTTGCCCGCGATCCTGCGCGCTTCGACGTGACGATCTTCGGCGCGGAACCGCGGGTGAACTACAACCGCATCATGCTCTCACCGGTGCTGGCCGGGGAGAAGACGTTCGAGGACATCGTGATCAACGGTGACGACTGGTATGCCGACAACGGCATCACGCTGGTTTCCGGCGATCCGGTTGTGGCGATCGACCGCGCGACGCAGACCGTTGTGGCCAGATCAGGCCGGGTCGAGCCTTATGACCGGCTGCTGATTGCCACCGGTTCCGACCCGTTCATCATCCCGGTGCCCGGCAAGGATCTGGCGGGTGTCGTCACCTTCCGCGATCTGGATGATGTCGACAAGATGCTGGCCGCTGCCGAAAACGGTGGTTCTGCAGTGGTGATCGGCGGTGGCCTGCTCGGGTTGGAGGCAGCGCATGGCCTCTCGCTGCGCGGCATGAAGGTCACCGTCGTTCACCTGATGCCGACGTTGATGGAGCGCCAGCTCGACGAAGCGGCTGGCTACCTGCTCAAGACCGAACTCGAACGCCGCGGCCAGACCATCGTTACCGGTGCAGACACCGCCGAGATCATCGGCCGTGATGGCCATGTTGCCGGGGTGAAGCTCAAGGACGGGCGCGAGTTTGCGGCTGACATCGTGGTCATGGCCGTCGGCATCCGCCCGGCGACCGGCCTTGCCAAGGCGGCGGGCCTGAACGTCGAGCGCGGCGTGGTGGTTGACGACCACATGATCACCAGCGACCCCGCGATCATGGCGGTGGGCGAATGCGTACAGCACCGTGGCGCCTGCTATGGCCTTGTCGCGCCGCTGTGGGACATGTGCCGCGCGCTGGCCGATGCCGCTTGCGCCGCCCCCTCGGGCTACGAAGGCTCGGTCACTTCGACCAAGCTCAAGGTTTCAGGGATCGACCTGTTTTCCGCAGGCGACTTTTCGGGCGGGGATGGCGCGGAAGACATCGTCATGCGCGATGCCGCGCGCGGGCTCTACAAGCGCGTTGTCGTGAAGGACAACAAGCTGGTCGGGGCGGTGCTCTATGGCGATACCGCTGACGGCAACTGGTACTTCGACCTGCTGAAGAAGGGCGAGGACATTTCCGACATTCGCGAGGCGCTGATCTTCGGTCAGGCCTTCGCCAGCGGAGGCGCCCTGCTGGACCCTAATGCCGCCGTTGCAGCCCTTTCGGACGACGCAGAGATCTGCGGCTGCAACGGCGTTTCCAAAGGCAAGGTGGTCGAGACGATCAAGGCAGGCGCGTGCAGCCTCGATGCCGTGCGCAGCACGTGCAAAGCCTCGGCCAGTTGCGGGTCCTGCACGGGCCTGGTCGAAAGCCTGCTGGCGCTGACGCTGGGGGGTGAGGTGCAGTCGGGGCCGAAGACGCTGTGCAAGTGCACCAGCTTCAGCCACGACGACGTGCGCCGCCTGATCCTTGAGAAGAACCTTCGCGCGATCCCGCAGGTGATGCAGGAACTGCACTGGACCACGCCGGATGGCTGCTCCTCTTGCCGCCCGGCGCTGAATTACTACCTGCTTTGCGCCTGGCCGGGCGAATACGAGGACGACCAGAAGAGCCGCTTCGTCAACGAGCGTCTCCACGCCAATATCCAGAAGGACGGCACCTATTCGGTCGTCCCCCGCATGTGGGGCGGCCTCACCAACCCGCGTGAATTGCGCGCGATTGCCGATGTCGTTGAGAAGTACAACGCGCCGATGGTCAAGGTCACCGGCGGCCAACGCTTGGACATTTTCGGGATAAGGAAGGAAGACCTGCCCGCCGTCTGGGCCGATCTTAACGCGGCAGGGATGGTCTCGGGCCACGCCTATGGCAAGAGCTTGCGCACGGTGAAGACTTGCGTTGGCAGCGAATGGTGCCGCTTCGGCACGCAGGATTCCACCGGGCTGGGCGTCAAGCTCGAGCGCATGACCTGGGGTTCGTGGATGCCCCACAAGTTCAAGATCGCCGTGTCCGGTTGCCCGCGCAATTGCGCCGAAGCAACGATCAAGGACTTCGGCGTGGTCTGCGTCGACAGCGGCTACGAACTCCACGTCGGCGGCAATGGCGGGATCAAGGTCCGCGCGACGGACCTGTTGTGCAAGGTGGCAACCGAGGCCGAGGCGATGGACGTCTGCGCGGCTTTCATCCAGCTCTACCGAGAGCAGGCGCACTATCTGGAACGCACCGCGCCGTGGATCGAGCGGGTGGGCCTTGAACACGTGAAATCAGGCCTGTTTGACGATCCCGACAGCGTGAAGCGCCTCGCCGCGCGGTTCCGCTATTCGCAGACCTTCTGTCAGGACGATCCCTGGGCCGAGCGCGTGGCGGGCAAGGATGCCGACCTGCACCAGCACCTTGCCGAAGTGCGCCCTCTTCAACTGGAGACCCTGTGATGATCGGAGACTGGCTCGACATTGGTCACGTTGACCAGATCACCCCCGGCACCGCGCGCACGCTGCCGGTCGTGGGCGCAGACGAGATTGCGGTGTTCCGCACGCTCAAGAATGAGTTCTACGCGCTGGTGAACAAGTGTCCGCACAAGCAGGGGCCACTCAGCCAGGGCATCGTTCACGGCAATGTCGTCACCTGCCCGCTGCACAACTGGAACATCTCGCTCAAGACCGGCGAGGCGCTGGGCGAGGACAAGGGGTGCGTGCCCACAGTGCCGATGAAGGTCGATGCCGGGCGCATGTACCTGCTGCGCTCGGCCGTGGTCGGGAAGCGCGCCGCTTGAGGGCGGTTCGCACCACGTGCGCCTATTGCGGCGTCGGCTGCGGCATTCGCGCCGAGGTGAAGGGGGAGCGCGCGGTCACGATCGAGGGTGACCGAGAACACCCCGCCAACTTCGGCAGGCTGTGTTCGAAGGGTACGCATCTGGGCGAGACGGTGGGTCTGGAAGGGCGCCTGCTGCATCCGATGATCGGCAACGCCCGCGCCGGGTGGGACGAGGCGCTCCAACTCATTGCGACCAAGATGCGCGATTGCATCGCGCGGCACGGTCCTGACAGCGTCGCGCTCTATGTCTCGGGCCAATTGCTGACCGAGGACTACTATGTCGCCAACAAGCTGATGAAGGGCTTCGTCGGCAGCGCCAATATCGATACCAACAGCCGCCTGTGCATGGCCAGTGCTGTCGCCGCGCACAACCGCGCCTTTGGCGAGGACGTGGTGCCGGTAACCTACGACGATCTCGACGAAGCGGACCTTATCCTGCTGGTCGGCTCGAACACGGCATGGTGCCACCCGGTGATCTGGCAGCGCATCGAAGCCGCGCGCGAGACGCGGGGTACGAAGATCGTCGTGATCGATCCGCGCCGCACAGAAACTGCAGAGCAGGCCGATCTCCATGTGCCGGTCGCGCCCGACGGCGATGTTGCGCTGTTCAACGCGCTTTTGGCGGATATGGCAGCTCGCGGCCTTGCCGAACCGGTTCCGGCCATGGGCGATCATGGCCTTGCGCCCGAAGCCTTTGCCGCCCTGGCCGATCTCGTTGCCGCGCACCCGCGCATGGTCACCGTGTTTTCGATGGGCGCGAACCAGTCGGTTGCCGGGACCGACAAGGGCAACGCGATCATCAACCTGCACCTTGCCATGGGCCGCATAAATGCGCCGGGCATGGGCCCGTTCTCGATGACCGGGCAGCCCAATGCCATGGGCGGCCGCGAGGTCGGCGGGCTGGCCAACATGCTCGCCTGCCATCTCGGCTTTTCCGAAAGCGAACTGTCCGATGTCGCCGAGTTCTGGCAGGCCCCGCGCATCTGCAGCGGCCCTGGCCTCAAGGCGGTCGACCTGTTCCGCGCCGTCCACGATGGCCGGGTGAAGTTCCTTTGGGTGATGGCCACCAACCCCGCGGTTTCGATGCCCGATGCCGGTTTCGTGCGCGAAGCCTTGGCCAAGTGCGAGACGCTGGTTGTCTCCGACGTGATCGCCGATACCGACACGGCACGGATCGCCCACATCCGCCTGCCCGCGCTGGCATGGGGCGAGAAGGACGGCACCGTCACCAATTCCGAACGCCGCGTGAGCCGCCAGCGCGCGCTGTTCGCCGCGCCGGGTGAGGCTAGGGCCGATTGGGCGATCATTGCCGACATTGCCAAGGCCATGGGCTTTGAAGGTTTTGCCTGGCCCAACGCTGCCGCCGTGTTCCGCGAATATGCCGCGATGACTGCGCTTTCGGTAAAGCACGGCAAGGTTCTCGACCTGACTGCGCATGCCGGGATTGCCGACGCAGACTACGAAGCGCTTGAGCCATTCGTCTGGGGAGGACGCCATCCCCTGCAGGGCCGCGAGCTGAAAGTCGTGCCGGTAGAGCCGCGCACTCGCCCGGTCGATCCCGATTATCCCTTGCGCCTCAACACCGGGCGCTATCGCGACCAGTGGCACACAATGACGCGCACCGGGCTTTCGCCGACACTGGCCCAGCACCGCCGCGAGCCGCTGCTCGAAGTGCATCCCGAAGATGCTGCTGCGGCAGGCGTTGCCGATGGCGCGCTTGCCCGCGTGGTTTCGGCATCGGGCAGTTCGGTGTTTCGCGTGGGCGTGACCGATGCGCAAGGGCGCGGCCAGATCTTCGTGCCGATGCACTGGACCGATGCCATGGCCAGTGGCGGGCGCGGCAACCTTCTGCCCGATCAGTCGGTCGATCCGGTTTCCGGCCAACCCGGCTTCAAGAACAACGCCTGCCGGATCGAGCCGGTCAGCAGCGAATGGCGCGGATTTCTCGTCCGCCGTGAACCGATCGCCCTGCAAGGCCTCGTCTGGTGGAGCCGATCGGCTATCGCTGGCGGTTGGCTTTACGAACTTGCCGGCAATGGCGCTGTCGATGCCGATGCCCTGCTGCCAGCAGGCAATCGCAGCGAGGCGGTCGATCTGGCGCGGGGGATGCGCCGTCTTGCCGTGGTCGATGGCAGCGGCGCGATGGCCGGAGCGCTGTTCATCACCCGCACCGGGCAACTGCCGCCGCGTGAGTGGATTGCGGCGCAACTCGGCACGAGCGGCGCCCTCCTGCCCGAACTGCTGGCCGCGCGTCCCAGCGCGCCTGCGCCGGATCGCGGCCCAGTGGTCTGCGTCTGCCATGGCATCGGCACAAACCAGATACTTACCGAGGCAGAGCAGGGCGCGGCGACCGTGGCGGAAGTGGGCAGGGCCTGTGGCGCGGGGACCAATTGCGGCTCGTGCCGCCCGGCCATTGCCCGGCTGCTGCGCGAATGGAACGAGACATGCGAGGAGGCAGCGCAATGAGCGATTTTCCAGCGGGTTCGGTGTGGCTCGTCGGCGCCGGTCCGGGCGATCCCGAACTGCTTACGCGCAAGGCGGAACGTCTGATCGCCACGGCCAGCATGATCTTCCACGATGCGCTGGTCGCCCCCGACGTTCTGGCGCTGGCTGCGCCGGGTGCGACACTGGTCCATGTCGGCAAGCGATCGGGGCGGCATTCCAAGGCGCAGGAGACAATCGACAGCCTGATCGTGGAAGCCGCGCTGGCGGGGCACCGTGTTGTCCGCCTCAAAGGTGGGGACCCGGCGATATTCGGCCGGGCGACCGAAGAGCTAGACGCCTGCCGCGCGTCGGGCGTGGCAGTGCGAATCTGTCCCGGCGTGACCGCCGCCAGTGGCGCTGCGGCCAGCCTCGGGGCTTCGCTCACCCTGCGCGGCCTTGCTCGCAAGCTGACTTTCGTGACGGCGCATGTCCGTGCAGGCGAGGCGCTTTCGCTCGATTGGGCCTCGCTGGCCGATCCCGAAGCCACGCTGGCGGTCTATATGGGCAAGTCCTCAGCGGGCGCGGTGTCACGCGGGCTGATCGAGGCCGGGCTTCCCGGCGATACACCGGTTGCGCTGGTCGAGGCGGCCAGTTTGCCCGAAGAGCGCCAGTTCCACACGCGGCTCGATCTGCTGCCCCTGGTCGCGCGAACGGCGCTTGGCGATGGCCCGGCGCTGCTGCTGATCGGTCAGGCCATGGCGCGGCGCGATGGCGTGACCGCCACAAGCAGCGCCGCGTTCACGCTGACCTCCTGATCAGAACGCCGCGATGCCCGTGATTGCGCGGCCCAGGATCAGCGCGTGGACATCGTGCGTGCCCTCATAGGTGTTCACCGTTTCGAGGTTCACCATGTGGCGGATCACCTGATATTCGCCGGAGATGCCATTGCCGCCGTGCATGTCGCGCGCCATGCGGGCGATGTCGAGCGCCTTGCCGACGTTGTTGCGCTTGACGATGGAAATCATTTCGGGCGCGAAACTGCCGGCATCCATCAGGCGGCCGACTTGCAGCGAGGCGTGGAGGCCCAGGGTGATTTCCGTAAGCATGTCGGCCAGCTTCTTCTGGTAAAGCTGCGTTCCCGCCAGCGGACGGCCGAACTGATGGCGATCAAGCCCGTATTGCCGCGCCGCGTGATAGCAGAATTCCGCCGCGCCCAGCGCGCCCCATGAGATGCCATAGCGCGCGCGATTGAGGCATCCGAACGGTCCTTTCAGGCCCTGCACGTTGGGCAGCAGCGCCTCTTCGGGCACGAAGACATCGTCCATCACGATCATGCCCGTGATCGAGGCGCGCAAGCTGACCTTGTTCTCGATCTTCGGCGCGGACAGGCCTTTCATGCCCTTTTCCAGCACGAAGCCGCGAATGCCGCCGCCATGCGCCTCACTCTTGGCCCAGACCACGAAGACATCGGCAATCGGTGCGTTGGAAATCCAGGTCTTTGCGCCATTCAGCACATAACCGCCCTCGACCTTCCGGGCCACTGTGCGCATTCCGCCCGGGTCGGACCCGGCGTCAGGCTCGGTCAGGCCGAAGCAGCCGATCCATTCGCCGGTGGCCAGCTTGGGCAGATACTTGCGCCGCTGGTCCTCCGAGCCGTACTCGAAGATCGGGAACATCACGAGGCTGGACTGCACGCTCATCATCGAGCGGTAGCCGGAATCGATCCGCTCCACCTCGCGCGCGACGAGGCCGTAGGATACGTAACCGGCGTTGGCGCAGCCGTAGTCCTCGGGCAACGTCACGCCGAGCAAGCCCTGGCTGCCCATCTCGCGGAAGATTTCAGGATCGGTATGTTCGTTGGCGAAAGCTTCGATTACGCGTGGGGCAAGGCGGTCTTGCGCAAAGCTGCGTGCGGCATCGCGGATCATCCGTTCATCGTCGGTCAGCAGGCTGTCCAGCCCCAATGCATCTTCCCAATCGAACGGTACCATGCCTGCCATTGCGTGCTCTCCGAATACGCTTCGTGTGGCGCGGGTGATTGCACCTGAAATCAGTTCACTTCAACCACCCAAATGGCCACGCGCCGCCGATTATCAGGAACCATTGCAAGGCGGCCCTGCTGCTGGCTAGGCTGGCGGGCGATGACCATGCCGCAATCGCACCTGCACCCGATTTATGCCGAAATGCCGGTGACCATCTTCGAGCATATGTCCGGCCTTGCCCGCGATCTGGGCGCGATCAATCTGGGGCAGGGGTTTCCTGACGGGCCTCCGCCGGCCGAGTTGCTGCGCGCATTGACCCGTGCCTCGCTGGAGAAATCGCACCAGTATCCGCCAATGGCCGGGCTGCCTGAACTGCGCAAAGCCGTGGCGGCCTTCTATGCGCGCACGCAAGGCCTTGATCTTGCGCCGGAAAGCGTAGTGGTGACTTCGGGCGCGACAGAGGCGGTGGCTTCGGCCATCTTGGCGGTGGTTGCGCCGGGTGATGAAGTCCTGCTGTTCGCTCCCGCCTATGATGCCTATGCGCCGCTGGTCCGCCGCGCAGGGGGCACACCGGTTTTTGTCGCGCTCAAGCCGCCAGTCTGGGCGTTTGATGCCGCGACGATCGCCGCGGCGATCACGCCACGGACGCGGGCGATTGTCCTCAACGATCCGCTCAACCCCACCGGAACGGTAGCGTCACCCGCTGACCTTGCCATGCTGGCGGGCCTGTGCGTTGCGCATGATCTTTTCGCGATATGCGATGAGGTCTGGGAGAACGTGCGCTTCGATGGCCGGGCGCATGCGTCGCTGCTGGCCCAGCCGGGCATGGCACAGCGGGCGGTGAAGATCGGCTCTGCGGGCAAGATCTTTGGCGCAACCGGGTGGAAGGTGGGCTGGGTAGTGGGCGCCCCCGAAGTGGTTGCGGTGGTCGGCCGCGCGCATCAGTTCCTGACCTTCACCACCCCGCCGATGCTGCAATGGGCCGTGGCCGAAGCGCTCGACGACCCGGCGATTGCACAGGGCTGCCTTGCGCAATGGTCGGCCACGCGCGAGCGGCTGATCGCAGGGTTGCAGCAGCAAGGTTTCTGCGTGCTGGACAACGTGTCGACGTGGTTCACATGCATCGACCTGCCCGCTTCCGGCATTGCGCTGGATGACCGGACATTCAGCGAAAGGGCCGTGCGCGAAGCGGGCGTTGCTTCGATCCCCATCTCGGCGCTGTGGGAAGGGGACGGACGGCCCGATCACATCGTCAGGCTGTGCCATTGCAAGAACGTCGCAATGCTTGACGAAGCGGTGGACCGGCTCGGGCGGTGGCGGACGGAATTGCGCCAGGCCGCAGGATCATGAGTTAGCAGTGCGTTGGCAATCCTCCATAAGCGAGAGTGATGGTTTAGAGCTGACATATTGATTATTCGGAGGGCAGAGCTTCAGCTAGATCATTCGAGGAAACTGGAGAGAACTCGGATGTACCCGTTCAATAGTGATCGCAAGTTCGTTGAAAATCGTTGGTACATTGCCGCATTTTCAGACGAAGTGGGGCGTGAGCCAATCGGCCGCACGATCCTCGATGTGCCGCTGGTGCTCTATCGCACCGAGGCTGGCGCGCCGGTTGCGATGTACGGCATCTGCCCGCACCGCTATTTTCCGCTCGCCAAGGGGCGGGTCGAAGGTGACGCCGTCGTCTGCGGCTATCACGGTTTCCGGTTCGAGGCTGACGGCAAATGCAGCGCGATTCCGTCCCAAGGCACTGCGGCGGGGTTCTGCCAGCCTACCTATCCGGTGGTGGAGCGTGGCCCGCTGTGCTGGATCTGGATAGGTACTTGGGATCTCCTCGACCCTGATCTGATCCCGCCATACGAGGATTTCGGTCTGGGCCAGGAAGGCTGGCATTTCAGTTCGGCCAACCATTTCGTGGTAAAGGGCCGGGCGCAATTGCTGATCGACAACCTGATGGACCTTACCCATCTGCCCTACCTGCACTGGCACATCCCCGGCGGCGATGCGATGAAGGCCATGCCGATGCGCGAGGAAGAACGCGATCGCAGCTATCGCCTGATCCGCACCGGCAAACTGCCGTGGAGTTCCTTCAACGACGACATGTGGGGCGCGGAAAACCGCTATGAAGGACTGGCCGACTGGGAATCCGTCACCGACTTTTATGGCCCCGAACTGATCCGCACGAACATGCCGCTGTTCACCGCCGTGCCCGGCCACGATACTGTCCCGCCGGAACTGGGGCACCTGCACATCCTGCATGGCATGACGCCCGAAACCGCGAACTCGACGCATTACTTCGGCTTCGCCACGCGCAATTTCCGGCTCGGTGATGCAAAGCTCGATGCGTTCCAGCTGGAATCCGACAGCCGCATTCGCCAGCAGGACATCGAGGCGATCGAAGCGATCGAGCCGGTGGCCGAAACGGCCTGCCAGATCCAGCGCGAACTGCTGGTCAAGGCTGACGGACCGGCAGTCAAGGTGCGGCGGCGGATCGAGCAGATGCTTGAGGCCGAAGCATGAGCGCGATGGACGAGCTGACCACGTGCGGACCTGCGCGCGCGCCGATCCCTGTGAGTCAGCGCGGCAAGCATCTGGTGGTCGATCTGCACTGCCACCTGAACGTCGCGGCGGCCGAGGCCTTCGTGCGAGGACAGGTGAGTGACGTGCCCGATCCCATGGCCTTCATGTCACCCGCATCCCGCGCCACCAACGCGCAGATGTTTGCCACGGTCGGGCGAAAGCTCTCTGGGGTGGATGAACGCCTTGCCGACATGGACCGGCTGGGTGTCGATGTCCAGGCGATCAGCCCTTCGCCGGGGCAATATTACTACTGGGCGCTGCCGGAAGTGGGCCGTGAGGCCGCGCGACTGGTGAACAATGGCGTGGCCGAGGCTGCGGCAAAGCACCCCGACCGGCTGGTCGGAATGGGCACCGTGCCGCTGCAGGATGTCGGGATGGCGGTGGCCGAACTGCGCCGCTGCGTGAACGAGCTTGGCCTGCGCGGGGTGGAGATCGGGTCGAATGTTGCAGGACGCGAACTGGCCGAGGATGCGTTTCGGCCCTTTTTCGCTGCTGCCGAGGAACTGGGCGTGCTTGTCTTCCTCCATCCGCTGGGCTTCACCCACGGGGCACGGCTGGCCGAGCATTATCTTGACAACATCATCGGCAATCCGCTCGAATCCTCGATTGCATTGAGCCACCTGATTTTCGGCGGCGTGCTTGAGGCGCATTCGGGGCTCAAGCTGTGCGTGGCCCATGGCGGGGGGTTCTTGCCAGCCTACTGGGGCCGGATGGACCACGCATTCCGTGCGCGCGAGGACTGCCGCCAGCATATTAGCCGCGAGCCGTCCTCCTACCTGCGGCAAGTGTGGCTCGACACGCTCGTGTTCGACCGGGCACAGCTGGACAGTCTGGTCGCCACGCATGGCGTCGATCGCCTATGCATGGGTACGGACTATCCGTTCGACATGGCCGAGCCCGATCCCCTGGCGTTCCATGACCACCTGCCGGAAGCGGTGAAGGCCAGAATTCTGGGCCTCAACGCGGCGGAACTGCTGGGTCTCAAATCCTGCGGGTGTCAGGCCGCGGATTGACCCGCAATCTGGGCTGACAGGAGATCGAGCAGCCAGTGCACCCCGGTGTCGCTCTCGCGCACCTTGTGCCACTGCGCCACTTCGACGACCTCGGGGAAGGGGGCCCAGGTTTCGTGGATACGGATCGGGTTGTGCTGGGCCAGATGCTCGGCATAGGCGCGGTGCATCGTGGCGAGGCGCCGGGTGCCGACCACGGCCCGGCACAGATCAGCAAATCCGGGGAGCAGCACTTCGATGCGCCGATCGCGTCCGAAGGTGGCGATATGGCTATCGGTCACCGACGGACGGCGGTCCGGGCCGAAAGTGGACACGGCGTGGCCTGCCCCGAAGAACACGTCTTCGGTTATGGCGCCATAGCCCGCGCCTTCCCAGCTGATGATGACGTCGGTGTCGCGCCACAGTTCGCGCGTCGGATAGCGCGCGTTGGCATAGGGCATGACTGTGAGGCACAGATCGACTTCTGCGCGCTCCAGCCGCTCGCCCGCAGAACTGCTGGGCGGGATGATTTCGAACGTGACGGCCGGGGCACTGGCCGAACACTTCGCGATCGCATCAGCCAGGACGATGGTGAATGCATAGTCCGACGCGATGATCAGGAAGTGGCGGGAAGACGTTGCCGGATCGAACGTCCCGGCGCGGGTGATTTCGCCCCTGATCTGCAGCAGCGCGCGCTTGACCGGGCCACTCAGGGCTTCGGCCTTGGGTGTCGGCTGCATCCGGCGGCCCTGCAGGACCAGCAGATCGTCCTGAAAGTAATCGCGCAAGCGGTTGAGCGCACCGGTTACCGCAGGCTGCGTCAGGTGCAGCCGACGCGCTGCGTTCGAGACGTTCCGCTCTTCGATCAGCGCCTCGAGCGCCACCAGCAGATTAAGATCAAGGCCATCGAACCGCATTTCCGCGACTTATCAGCAGTGCTGATAAGTCGCAACGTACATATTCGATTGGACGTTAGCGGCGGCAGGTCCGAAAGTCTGCATGATGCGAATTGGGAGTTGATTTGAAATGAAGTTGCGCAATCTGCACCATGTCTCTTTCGAAGTGAGGGACATGGCCGCGACCGAGCGGTTTGCACAGGACTTTGGCCTGATCACGGTTGAAAAAAGCAGCGAGCGGCTGGTGATGGCAACCGCTGGTGCCGACGCTTTCGCTTTTGTCGCATTCCCGGCAGAGACCCCGCGTTTCATCGGCTTTGCCTTTGAAGTGGATTGCGAGGCCGATCTGGAAGAAGCGGTGGCCCGGCATGGCGCAACGACGGTGGCCGAGATCGACCTGCCAGGCGGCGGGCGGTTCGTTTCCATGACCGATCCGAACGGCTTTCGCGTGGATCTGGTGCATGGCACCGGCAGCAAGGAGCCGGGCGAGCCCTATCCTTCTTGGGAAATGAATTCGCCGCTTGGCTATCCCCGCGTCGGCCGGTTCGAGCCGAAGCGCCCGATGGCCCCGGCCAAGCTGTTCCGGCTGGGTCATCTCGGCCTGTTCGTGCCCGACTTCAAGGCTTCGCTGCCGTGGTATCAGGAGGTGCTCGGCCTGATCCCCAGCGATGTCTATCACGTGCCCGGAATGCCGCAGGTCCAGATAATCGGCTTCTGCCGCTTGGATCGCGGTGACGAACTGGTCGATCACCACGTTGTCGCCCTGATGCAAAGCCGCGATGGCGTGGCGGGTTGCCATCACATAAGCTTCGAGGCGCAGGACTTTGAAGCCCAGTTCATGGCGCACCGCTACCTTGAATCAAAGGGCTATGGCTTGATCTGGGGAGTTGGCCGCCATCCTCATGGGAGCCATGTTTTCGACGTCTGGCGTGATCCGGACGGCAATCGGTTCGAGACTTTCACCGATACGGATCGCCTGAACCGCGCCGATGGCACGCGCATCCACGACATCCACGACGTGGAAATGGACGTGTGGAGCTCCGAACCGCCGGACCGGTATTTTTCCTGAGCATTCTCAGCCCATCACGATCCAACAAGTCAGGGAGAGTAATTTGAGCGACCACAGTTTTATCAAGCCGCTGCCTGCAGCCCCCGAACCCGACGGCATCGACCCCGTGACTGGGCTCGTTTCGGGTTCTTTTGGTATCGGCACCTTCAGCGCCGCCGGGCAATCGCCGTTCCCTGGCGTGGTAGTGCCCGGCGGCGCTGTCTTCAGCCTGGGTGACGAGTATCGCGATACCCACGCCGTCTTTGCGGATTGGGCGCGCGCATCGAACCTCGCCAACGATGTGGCGGCCCGTCAGGACCGCACTGCGCTTGATTACGGCGCGGTGCATATCCATGCCGTGCTCGAACACCCCAACATGCTCTGCGCCGGGTCCAACTACCGCCAGCACGTGGCGGAGATGATGACCTTCAACAAGTTCAACCAGGACAAGCGCCTGCCTGGCGAAAGCGACGAGCAGTTCTTCCAGCGCAACCTGGCGGAGATGGACCGCCGCGCGCGCGAGGGGATGCCGTTCTTCTGGACGGGTCTGCACTCTTCGCTGTGCGGACCGAACGACGACGTGCCACTGCCCTTGATCGGCGAACACCCGGACTGGGAGCTGGAGTTTGGCGCCATCGTTGGCAGCACGGGCCGCTACGTTCGTCCGGACGAGGCGGGCGACCTGATCGCGGCCTATGTCATGGTCAACGACCTTGGCACGGTTGACGAGTTTCGCCGAGCCGACGTGCGCTTCCAGTATGACTGGATCAGCAAGCACCAGCCCAACTTCAAGCCGTTCGGGCCCTTCGCCGTGCCCAAGGAATTCGTCGACCGGTCCAAGGTGCAGATCCGGCTCAAGGTCAACGGCGAGCTTCGTCAGGATTGGCCGATTTCGGACATGATCTTCCAGCCCGAGCAGATCCTGTCCTATGCCTCGGAGCGCATCCGTCTGGTGCCGGGCGACCTGCTGATCACCGGATCGCCTCCCGGCAATGGCGCGATGTGGGGCAATGCCTGGCTCAAGCCGGGTGATGTGATGGAAAGCGAGATCACCTATCTCGGCCGGCAGAAGAACCGCGTCGTTGCTGAGGAAACCGGCGGGCGAACGCCGACCTACGGTCCTTTCATCACCGAATGGGCATAGGCCGCAGTTCGACGGCGAACTGACGCACTCAAGCCTGCGAGCGTAAGGTTCGCAGGCTTTTGCTTTCGGCAACAAAGCTGGCTGCCGTGGCGTTCCGCCACATTTCAGCATTCGGGGCGGCAGTAGCCAGACGAACAACGGCCCGGCAGCATAGCTACCGGGCCGTTGCAGCAAGCGCGGCTAGACGCTTGCCCCCCTCAGATGTGCTGCATCAGAACGAGGCTGCAGCTCGCACGCCGTAAGTTCGCGGCGCGGTGTAGTTGGTGACAACCACGTTGCCGGTGGTCCCTGCAAAGTTCGACAGCGACGGGATCAGGCGGTTGCCGATGTTCTGGATGTAACCGGTGATTGACCAGTTCCCTGTGCTGGGACCGAAACGCAACGAAGCGTCGGCGCTGAAGTCCGAACCCGAATTCTGGAATGACAGATATTCGAAGGAGGTCACACGGTTCGAGCGATAGCGACCATCAACGGTTGCAACCAGTTCATACTCGCCGAGTGGTACGGTCTGCTCGATGCCCGCATTGAACGCCAGCTTCGGCGAATTGAAGCCGGGCTGGCCGGAGCAATTGACCGCCCAGACATCGCTGCGCGCACCGGTCGTCGATCCGGGGATCGGCGCGGTGGTTGCGGTGGTAGGGCAGCCGACCGGCGGCGGCAGTGCGTTGGCGCCTGCGTTGCGGATGGTGTTGTAGGTGAAGTCCTGCAGCTTGTTGTCGAGCCATTGGACCGAGCCGCGCAACAGGGTGGTCTGCGTTGCCTTGACCTGCAGATCGACGTCGATCCCCTGGATGCGGGACTTGCCGATGTTCTCGGTGAAGTACGAGTTGCCGCCGCCTGCGTCGACGCCGAAGTGCGCAACTTGCTGGTCGGTGTAGTTCCAGCGGAACGCCTCGATGTTCAGCTGCACGCGGTTGTCGAAGAACCGGTTCTTCATGCCCACGGTCCACGCGGTGATGAATTCCGGCTCGTAGCTTTCGCGGCCCAGCGTGAAATTGAAGCCGCCCGAGCGGAAACCGGTTTCGTAGCTGGCATAGAACAGCGACTGGGGCGCAACGTCGTACTCCACGGCAGCACGCCAGGTGGTCCGATTGCGATCGAGGGACTTGTTGACCGGAACCGGTACGAAGAACAGCCGGTTTCCGTTGGTGCCGTAAGCGACGCCGTTTGCGGGTCCCGGCAAAGTTGGCAGAGTGATCTTCTGCGCGAGTTCCGCAAAAGTGAGGGCGACAGGCACGGAAGGACCACCGATGCAGGTCGGTGCTGCGCAGATCTGGATCAGGTTGCGGCCATCGCCGACAAAGCTTTTCTTGTCGTTCGTGTAACGGATGCCGCCGACGACGCGGAGCTGCTCGGTAGCGTTGAACGTGAGACGTCCGTAGACGGCGCTCGACTTGTTCTTGCTCTTGAACTTCTGGAACGAGTTGACGGTGTACTGGCTGTAGTTCTGCGAACCGCTGACGCTTTCATCGAAGTAGAACGCGCCAAGCTGCCAGTCGATCGGACCGATGCGCTTGCCGGCGATGCGGGCTTCGAAGGAGAACTGTTCGGACTTCTCGTTCACGAACCCGCCGCGGAAGGCCGGGCCGTTGAACAGGTAGTTGGCCTTGGCATTGCGATATGCCGGGATGACGGTGATGTCGCCGATGCCGGTTTCCCAGTTAACTTCGGCGCTTGCCCCGTAGTAGTCGTTGTCCATGAACGGCGTGGCCAGCGGGCCAGGATTGATACGCGGCCCGCCCAGCACGATGCTCGAGAAATAGGCGGCATTGCTGGGCGAAAGCAGGCCCGAGCGCGGATCCAGCCCGGAGGGCGTGATCGTGTAGTTTGCAGGCGAGGTGGCCGTGGCAGGCGTTCCGGGGGTCACATTGACGCGATGCGTAATGGTGCCACCGGGTCCTTTGCCGCCGACGTGGGTGTAATCGCCCATCACGCGGACCGTGAGGTTCGGCGTCAGGTTGCTCAGCATCTGGACGCGCAGGGCATGGCCCTTTTCGTCCATCGTGCCATCATCGTTGTAGCCGTCGCGATCCAGCACTTTCCCGCTGATGCGCAGCGCGCCGTCTTCACCCATCGGGGCGTTGATGAGGGCTTCACCGTCGAATGCGTTGTAGTTGCCATAGCCAACTGCGACGCGGCCCGCCCATGTGCCCGGCACCGGCTTGGCCGTCAGCACGTTGATCGCGCCGCCGGTTGCGTTGCGACCATAGAGCGTGCCTTGCGGGCCTTTCAGCACCTCGATCCGCTCAAGATCATAGAAGGCACCGATGGTCGAACCGGGACGGCCATAATAAACGCCGTCGACATTGAACGCGATCGCCGGATCGGTGTAGCCATTGTTGGTGAAATTGCCGACGCCACGAATGAAGTAGCTGGCCGTGACGCCGCCGCCACGTGCAATGTAGAGCGACGGCACGGTCGTATTAAGCGCCGAGGACGTGGCAACGCCGGCGTTTTCCAGCTGCTGGGTCGAGATGACGTTGAGCGCAACTGCGGCGCGCTGGGAAGATTCCGTGCGGTGCTGCGCGGTGACGACGATTTCTTCAAGGCCGATGGCGGGCTGGTCTTCGGCCTGCGCGGTTTGTGCCATTGCGGGCATGGCTGCGCTCAGCGCGGCAGCCGTGATACTGGTAGCAGTCAGCAGTCTGTGTTTCATGGTTTTCCTCCCCAAGTGAACGAGTTGGTCCCGCCCCAATTCTTGTCGTGCACAGTTTCTGCTTGGCCAGACTGTGCGTCAAATAGATAGAAAAGGGACGACGTATCAGTTTGGTCGATGACTCCTACTGAACTGATGGTGCGTGATTTTCTGGCCGCCGATGTGGCAGGACATGCGTGATGAGATTGTCCCGAAGGACGAACTGGTGGTGCAAAGCTGCGGCGACATGGCCGGCGACCAGCACCGTCATGATGATTGCCAGCAATTCGTGCGCGCTATGGGCAAGCATGGCGCGTGGCAGGCTGGCCGTGACTGGCAGAAACGGCACGTCGACAAAGCCGAGGCTGATCGGGTGGCGCTTGGGAAAGCTTGACGTCACAATCCAACCGGTCAGCGGCAAGGCGATCATCAGGCCATAGAGCAAGCCTTGCACCAGTCCGGCAGCGCGCCTTTGCCAGGCCGAGACGAAATCGAGCGGAGGCGGTCTATGGGTGAGGCGCCATGCAAGGCGTAGGTGGCTCAGCACGAAGACGAGAATGCCTGCCACCTTGTGCAGGTTCATCAGGACGTCCTCGAATGCGAACTCGAAGTTGCCGCAGATGTAGCCCACAGCAAGATTGGCGATGATCAGGACCGCCATCGCCCAATGCAAGGCAGTCGCGGTGCGCGTATAATGCCGGGCTGGCAGCGCTTTGACAGCGGGAGCCGCCGCCGTGGTCATGCGGGCCACTCGGCAATGAACGGGCCGTAGGTCAGCGTCCCGTCCGTCTCCTCGGCGACGACCTTGTTGGTCTGGCGGCCAAGGTAGGTGATTTCGCTTTCGAGCACGTCGTCCGGACGCATCCAGCGCCCGTTGTGCATCGCGCCATTGCCCGGAGGCGATCCGGTCAGGAGGAAGTCACCAGGCATCAGGCGCACACGCTCCGAAGCGTAGGAAAGCACCTGTTCCGGCGTGAAGATCATGTCGGTCACCGGCCAGTCCTGCATGACCGTGCCATTCAGCTTCATGCGGATCTGCATGCGCGACCGGTCGACGAACTGCTTGGGGACGATGAAGGGGCCTGCCGGCTTGAAGTTTGGCTGGTGCTTGCTGACCCAGTCATGGCCCCAGCGCACATCGGCGCGACGAAATTCGTCGACTGTACCGAGGTCGTTGACCATCACGTAGCCTGCGATCAGCTGATCGGCGTGTTCCGGTTTCACGTACCGACCGGTTCGGGCGACAACTGCCGCCAGCTCAAGCTCCCAGTCATGGTGCTCGCCAACCAGAGGCAGGGGAATATCCGCGTTTGCTCCTGCCAGCGAACTGTGGAGACCGGTCCAGAAGAAGGGCATGCCTTCGCGCGCACGACGGTCGACTTCCTCGAGATTGCGCAGGAAAAAGGATTCGTCGCTTTCGCCGGGCAGGCGCTTGTCCTGGTTGAACTTGTTGTAGGTCATCATCTCGGCGACATGCTGCCGGTAGTTTGACCCGGTACAGAGCATGTTGGGGCGCGAAACCGGGGGTAGGCACTCAACGTCGCCCAGGCTGAGATCTGTGCCGCTGTCCTTGGCCGAAATGTCGGCGAGGAGGTCCAGCGCCCGGTCCCAGTCCTCGAACAGGGCAAGGGTGTCGGAGTAATGTGCGGACAGGTCGTACAAGCCGCCCGCAGCCTGGACGAGACCGGGGAAGGTCCGTCCCTTGGCGTGATAGGTGCCGATGCCGAAGCTGCCGTCGATCAGGCCCGTGGCGGGGTTGATGCCTTCCGGCTGAGGCGCCGGCTTTGGCTGCAGATCATGCAAGGTGGACTTGGACATCACGTTCCCTTCCGATTTCAGTTGGAGACCACGGGCTGGCGGCGCCGGGCGGCAGGCGACGCTACGGCGCGATCAGGTCTGCGGCGGAAATGGCGCAACTCCATGTATCCGTCCAATCGAAAGAATGGTCCTATCGTATCACTAAAACTTATAATTTTGGTGGCGCCAGTGGCCGTCGGCTTTCGCGCGGCATCGGCGATCACGAACCCGGTCTGCGCCATCAAACCCGCTCCAGGATCATGGCGATGCCTTGGCCGACACCGACGCACATCATGGCAAGGGCATAGCGGCCCTGCGTCACCTGCAGCTCCTCAACCGCCGTCTGCACCAGCCTTGCGCCGGACATGCCGAGCGGATGGCCAAGGGCAATCGCGCCGCCGTTGGGGTTCACACGCGGGTCGAACGGATCGGTGCCAAGCTCGCGCAGAACCGGGATGGCCTGCGCGGCAAAGGCCTCGTTCAGTTCGATCACGTCCATCTGCT
This sequence comes from Novosphingobium sp., assembly GCA_041639335.1. Taxonomy (GTDB): domain Bacteria; phylum Pseudomonadota; class Alphaproteobacteria; order Sphingomonadales; family Sphingomonadaceae; genus Novosphingobium. The sequence goes on along the minus strand of JBEQCK010000008.1, from coordinate 15,509 downwards.
CCATGCTCAGCCCGGTGCGGGAGAGGAGGCGGCGCGCGGCATCGACCGGGCCGATGCCCATCACGCGCGGGGCCACCCCTGCCGATGCCATGCCGACCACGCGGGCGCGCGGCGTCAGGCCATGCGCTGCCGCAGCCGCCTCGCCTGCCACGATCATCGCCGCCGCGCCATCGTTGAGGCCCGAGGCATTGCCTGCTGTCACCGTGCCTTGCGCATGAACCACCGGGCGCAAGCTGCCCAGCGCTTCCAGCGTCGTGGCGCGGGGGTGTTCATCCTGCGCGAATAGCTGCGTCTCGCCCTTTCCGGCGGGGATGGTGACGCCGACGATCTCGCGCGCCAGCCTGCCGCTGGTCTGTGCGGCGGCGGTCTTCTGCTGGCTGGCGAGGGCGAAGCGGTCCTGCTCCGCGCGGCTCACCTGCCACTGCGCGGCAACATTCTCGGCGGTTTGCGGCATGGTGTCGACGCCATAGGTCTTCTTCATCGCCGGATTGATGAAGCGCCAGCCGAGTGTGGTGTCCTCGATCTTCTGGTCACGCCCGAAAGCGCTGCCGGCCTTGCCCAGCACATAGGGCGCGCGGGTCATGCTTTCCGCGCCGCCCGCAATCAGCACTTGCGCATCGCCACTGCGGATCGCCTGCGCGGCAAGGCCGACGGCATTCATGCCCGAACCGCACAGGCGGTTGACCGTGGCACCCGGCACCGCCTCGGGCAGGCCCGCCAGCAGCGCGGCCATGCGCGCCAGATTGCGGTTGTCCTCGCCCGCCTGATTGGCGCAGCCCAGCAGCACGTCATCGAGCGCGGCCCAGTCAACGCCGGGATTGCGCTCCATCAGCGCGCGCAAGGGCAGGGCGGCAAGATCATCGGCACGGATGGATGACAGGCTGCCGTTCAGCCGCCCGATCGGCGTGCGCACCGCATCGCAAACAAGGGCTTCGGCCATCATGCCGCCACCTTCAGCGGCGCGCCGGTGCGCGTGACGATCTCGTCCACGCTGACGCCGGGGGCGCATTCCACCAGTCTCAGGCCCGCGCCCTTGTCCACCGCGATCACGCCAAGATCGGTGACGATCAGGTCCACCACGCCGCGCCCGGTGAGCGGCAGGGTGCAGGCTTCGAGGATCTTGGGGCTGCCGTCCTTGGCGCAGTGGTCCATCACCACGACAATGCGCCTGACCCCGGCCACGAGGTCCATCGCCCCGCCCATGCCCTTCACCATCTTGCCGGGGATCGTCCAGTTGGCCAGATCGCCATTGGCGGCCACTTCCATCGCGCCCAGCACGGCCATGTCGATATGCCCGCCCCGGATCATGGCAAAGCTGTCGGCGCTGGAAAAGAAGCTGCTGTCGGGCAGGGCGGTAACCGTCTGCTTGCCCGCATTGATCAGGTCCGGATCGGCCTCGCCCTCAAAGGGGAAAGGCCCGATGCCCAGCATCCCGTTCTCCGATTGCAGCGTCACGTTGACGCCTGCAGGCACATGGTTGGCAACCAGCGTCGGGATGCCGATGCCAAGGTTCACGTAATAGCCATCGCGCAATTCCTGCGCGGCGCGGGCGGCCATCTCGTCGCGGGTCCAGCTCATGCTGCGGTCTCCGTGCGCGGGCGGGTGGTCAGCTTCTCGATGCGCTTTTCGTTGATGGTCGAAAGCACGATGCGGTCGACATAGATGCCGGGGGTATGGATGCAGTCGGGATCGAAGGAGCCTGCGGGCACGATCTCCTCGACTTCGACCACCGTCACCTTGGCCGCCGTGGCCATGACCGGGTTGAAATTGCGCGCGGTGCGGCGGAACATGAGGTTGCCCGACGGATCGGCCCGCCACGCCTTGATGATCGCAAGGTCCGCGCGCAGCCAGGTCTCGCGCACGTATTCCTCGCCCTCGAAGATCTCCGTCGGCTTGCCGTCGGCCACCACGGTGCCCACGCCGGTGCGGGTGTAGAAGGCCGGGATGCCCGCGCCACCTGCACGAATGCGCTCGGCCAGCGTGCCTTGCGGGTTGAGCTCAAGGTCAAGCTCGCCCGAAAGGTACTGCTCCTCGAACAGCTTGTTGTCGCCCACGTAAGAGGCGATCATCCGCCTGATCTGGCGCGTCTTGAGCAGCATCCACAGCCCGAACCCGTCCGCCCCGGCATTGTTGGAAATGACCGTCAGGCCGCCGACCCCGGCATCACGGATCTCAGGAATCAGGCTCTCGGGATTGCCCGACAGGCCAAAGCCGCCGGACATGATCGTCATGCCATCGAACAGCACGCCTTCAAGCGCCGCGCGGGGATCGGGATGAATCTTGGACGACATGAAAACCTTCGACCTGACAGCCCTGAAAGAGGGTACGCGGCCTCCGCCCGACCTGAGGCCGAGCGAATTGCGATTACGAGCTCGGAGCTTAGGTCGCTGAATCTCTCACGGCGGTCCTGCATAAAGCCGAAGCGATTTTTGCATGAACGCGGCTAGGAGTGGATCGTCCGTGCAGCGGACCGTGCGGGACCGGATCCTGTCCGGTCCTGACTATATTACCTGACCAGCGCGGCGCGGATGGCTTCAACCGCGCAGTCGGGCGTAACCAGCACGGGTTTGCCCGAACGGCGCTCCACCTCAGATCGGGCGCGGGCAAGACTGAACTGGGAGAGGGCGATGACGGCGCAGTCGGCCCCTTGCGCGGCAGCGGCTTGGCCCGCCAACCGGTCATGCTCTGCGCCGTTCCCCGCCTGCGCCGCGGCAAGGGCACCGGCCACGTGAATCAGGGTGAGGCCGGTGCCTTCGGGAAATTCGGGCGGCATCGACTGAAGCGTGGGTTCGAACGTGGCGACAAGCCCGATCCGGCCCCCATTGGCCAGCGCCACGGCGCGTTCGATCATGGCACTGTTGGGCTTGTGGACCGGGATGTCGAGGTCCGCCGCAACCGCATCGATCGCCGGGCCGAAGGCCGAGCATGTGAACAGGATCGCCTCGGCCCCGGCCTGATGGCGCGCGTATCGGCCCAGGGTCAGGAACCGGTCGATCATGGCCTGGGTCAGTTCCCCGTCCCGCGCCCGGTCGGCAGCGAGGCTGTCATCCAGAAGGTTGATCCGGAAGGCTTCTGGCCAGAGCCGGGCGAATGCTTCGTTGATCGGGGCAATCGACAGTTTGAGGGCGTGGATCAGGGCGATGCGGCGCTGGGCGGTCATGGCGCTGTGATCACAGCGGCTGGGCGAGGAGGTCAAGCGTCTGGCCGATCAGCGCGGTCTGCTCCTCGGGCGGGCGTCCGGCCTGTTCGCGGCGGCCGATTTCGAGCGAGGTTTCGACCACGGCGCGGCAGCGATGCCAGCGGCGATCGGTATAGGCGCGGAACACGGCTTCGATATCGGCTCCGGCGCGGGCCAGTTCCTCGGCGAGAACCACCGCGTCCTCCACCGCCATGCCTGCGCCCGAGGCGAGGTGCGGTGTGGTCGGGTGCGCAGCATCGCCGACGAGGAGCACGCGCCCCGAATGCCAAGGCGGTGGGAGCAGGAATGCTTCGAGCGGGCGGACCACGATGGGCGAGTTCTCGTTCAGCCCTTCGCGCAGTTCGGCAAGCGGCCAGCCATATTCGGCCAGCATCCGGTGCATGTAGGTGTAGAGTTCTGCGTCCGGGATGATCTCGCGCTTTGGCACGGTTTCGAGCAAGAACAGGTAGACGTGGGTGTCAGACACCGGGCTAAGTCCGACCTTGTAGGGGCCGCCGAGGAAATAGTGCCGGCCATCGACGCCTAAGGGTCGTGGGGCGAACAGGCGCCAGATCATCTGGCCGGTATATTCCGGTGCGGGCGCATCCGGCATGATCAGGCGGCGCACGCGTGAAAACAGTCCGTCGGCGCCGATGACAAGGTCATAGGTCCCGGTCGAACCGTCGGAGAATTCGGCGAAGACCTTTTTGCCCTGTTCCTCCAGCCGGTCGACCGTAATGCCAAGGCGCGGCTCGATGCCGACGGCGCGGACCCGGCCTGACAGCACGTGGTGCAGGTCAGGGCGCATGATCCCGCCGCTGCCGGGGATGGTTTCATCGTCCAGCGCCGGATCGGCCACGTGGTTGAGGACCGTGCCGTCGGCGCTGCAGATCTTGATGCCATTGCCGCCGAAGCCGGTTTCCATCAGTTCATCAAGAATGCCGAGGCGCGAAAAGGCGCGCCAGGTGGGGCGGGTGATGGTGATCCCCGCGCCATAGACGCGCCACTGCGGATCGTTGTCGATCAGGTCCACTTCCGCGCCGATCCCTTTGAGGGCGATCGAGCAGGACATCCCGGCAATACCGCCGCCGACGATCAGGACACGCATCAGTTGTTCTCTCCGGAAGGGGCAGTGGCGCCGACGATCTCGTCCGCGAAGTCGGCCAACAGACGGGTGTAGGTTTCACTGTGTTCGACGTTGACCAGATGGGCGCCGGGCAGGACGCGGTAGGTTGCACCCGGAACGGCGTCAGCGATGGTCGCGACCGCTTGCGCCGGGGCCGCCGTATCGCCCTCTCCGGCAAGGACCAGCGTTGGCGCAGTGATGGTGGGAAGCAGGGTGCGATTGTCCAGCGCGGCAATCGCGCGGGCGGCCTGGACATAGCCTTGCACCGGCGTTGCGGCGATGAGCTGGCCGATCCGGGCCACCGCATCGGCGGTGCTTTCCGCATCGCTGGCGAGGAATTCCGGCGTGAACCATCGGCTTAGTGTGGGGCCGACCTGGCTGACCATGACTTCGGCCTCGGCTGCGGCCGCGCGGTCCTGCCATGCCGCGCCGACCGGGGGCGGCGCATAGGCGACGCCGTTGGACAGGACCAGCCCTGTGACCCGGTCAGGATACCGGGCGCCGATCTGCTGGGCGATCATGCTGCCGAAGGAAAGGCCGACGAAAACCGCACGCCCGGTGAAAACCGGGGCGAGGGCATCGGCAACCGCATCGGCATAGTCGGCCATGCCGGGCTCTCCGCCGAGTACGGGGCTTTGCCCGTGGCCCGGCAGGTCCACCGCGATGACGCGGAAGCGATCGGAGAGGGCGGCGATCTGTTCGTCCCACATCGCCGTGCTGGTGGCGATGGAGTGGAGCAGGACCAGCACCGGCGCATCTGCCGGGCCGCTGTCGATCAGGTGAAGCGGTGCGCCGGTCATGGCAGCCACCGACCCAGGCCGATGCCAGTGTACCAGTCCGTCACCGGGGCATAGTGATCGAGCGTGAAGCCGCGGCAATCGGCAATGCCGTGGGCGACGAGCCAGTTGCGGATTTCCTCCGCCCCGTTGCCTGCCTCGTTCACGTGATCTTGCGACCAGGCGGCGAGCGGTTCGGCCGCGCCCTGGCCAAGCAGGTCAAGGAAGGTGCGGTCGAACTCTTCATTGATCGCGCCCATGCGCGGCGTTCCGACATCGTGGCTGAGCCCGCCGGTGGCGAGGACGACGACGCGGGCCGGGCTGTCATAGGACAGGATCGCATCGCGCACGGCGCGGCCAATCGCAATGCACCGCGCCATCAGCGGCAGCGGCGGCTGGACGCAGTTGACCAGCAGCGGGACGCAGGGGAACTGCCCGCTGATCCCGGCGAGTTCGAGCGGGGTGATCATGCCATGGTCAAGCGTCAGCTCCATCGACAGCGCCGGTTCGAAGCTGCTCGCAAACAGGCTGCCGAGGAGGTGCGCGGCAAAGGCGGGATCGCCCGGAATGTCGCGCTTCTGGACTTTCAGCCAGTCTTCGACCGGGCTGGGGAAGCTGTCCCCCAGGCCAAGGCAGAAGGCGGGGACATTGTTGAAAAAGTTGTGGAGGTGATCGTCCGAGATCAGCAGCATGACGTCAGGCTTGATCGCGGCGATTTCCTCGCCCAGCGCCTTGAACGCGGTGAACACGCCATTGCTGAAGTCCTCGGGCGGATTGCCCGGCAGGTTGGTCATCACCGGCGTGTGGCTGACGGCGAAGATTCTGGCGATTTCAGCCATGGTTAAGGTCCTCGGCAACGGCGCGCAGGGCGGCGAGATATTCGGGTTCGGGAATGCGCAGCTGCAGGCAATAGGCGCGCAGCAGGTAGGGGTTGGCGCCGAGAAGGTAGAGCTTGCCGATGTCGGTCTTGGCAAAGGCTTCTACCGTGGCCGGGGCCATGCCGGAGTAGTCCGCCAGATAGGCCGCCGGATCGGCGAAATAGCGCGCTTCTTCGGCACGGTCATGCTGGACGCGGTAGAGCACGCGGTTGATGCGGTGCGCCTCGGGCGAGGGCACCAGTTCCACCCAGTTGCGGCTCACAGCCCCGCTTCCTTCTCCACCCGCTTGCATAGCCATTCCATGATGGTCGGCAGGGTCTTGGGCGTCAGGCCCATGTGCCCGCCGGGGAACATGCGCACGGCCTTGGGTTCGCCGTGATCGAGCAGGAGGTCGATATCGGCTACCGGGCACTGCTGATCGAACCGGCCATTGACCAGCAGCAGCGGCGCGTTGGGGGCATCGAGCAGGCCCTGATCAAGCAGCGAGAGCCGCTCGAAGAACTGGGCATATTCCTCTTCGGTCTTGGCCCCCAGCATCAGCATGCGGGTTTCGACCAGCTCCATCAGGTAGCTTTCGGGATGGCGCGAGGCGAGGATCCAGTCGCGCTGGAACATGTAGTGCGCGCCGCCGCCCCAGTTCACCGCAGCGGCGATCCGGTCCTTGTGGAGATAGGCAAGCCGCGTGGCCCAGTATCCGCCGAAAGAGCGGCCAAGGCAGCCCGGGCGGCTGGGGGCGAGGTCGCTCTGCGCGGCGATCCAGTCAAGCACGGGGAGGAACTGGCGTTCGGCATCGGGCACGCCGCGCACCGGGGATTCGCCGGTGCCGGGGCCGTCCATGGCGATCGTGGCAAAGCCGCGGGCAAGGGCCAGTTCGCAGGCGGCGGTCATCTGTTCCTTCCACGCATCGACGCCGCCCCACATGACGATCACGGGCGGGCGCTCGACCCCGGCGGGGCGGCGATAGAGAAACACGACTTCGCTGCCTTCGCCGTCATGCCCGGCGAAGGGGACGCTGACCTTCGTCACCGGGTTTTCGAACAGGGCGCCTGCCTTAAGATAGGCTTCGCGTTCGCGCAGGTGGCAGGCCATCTTGTCGGGATGGTTGGGGCAGGGGAAGCGGCCCATGAAGAAGAAGCCGTGGGCTCGCATGTAATGCTTGCGCGCTTCCTCAAGGTCGCCCGCAGCTTCCGCCTTTTCCGCTTCGGCCCATGCGGCTTCGCCCGCCGGGCGCCAGGCCGCCGCCCAGTTGACCGGGTCCAGCCCCTGGAGCTCATTCACCACGCTCGCCGTGTCTTCGAGCGAGAGGTTGTTCATCGGGTGTATCTGGCGGGCCGCGCGGTCCAGCATCCAGTCCTTGGCTTCGGTCAGGGTGCGGGGCCGCTCGCGCGGGGCGGTGGGATCGGTGTCAGTCATGGCGGGTCCTTGGCAAATGCTGTGGGCGGGGCCGATCAGGCAGCGGCGGCCTTGGCGGCGGCGACGAGACGGCGGTGCGATGCGGCTGCGGCGGCGACCACTTCGCGCGGGTCAACCCCGACGAGCTTGCCGCCGCGCTTGAGGATCTTGCCGTCGACCATCACCGTATCGACGTTGGCTACCTGCCCATGCTGGACCAGCTGAAAGGCTGCATCGCTTTCCTCGACCGGGAGCATGTTGATATCGTCGGTCCGCACCATGATGAGGTCGGCGCGCTTGCCCGGGGTAAGGGTCCCGGTCACCGCGCCAAGCCCGAGCACGTTGGCGCCGTTGATGGTGGCGAGTTCGAGCATCTGGGCCGGCATCAGCAGGCCGTTGGTGTGATCGTCCGGGTCAGCCGGGGTAAAGACGATCTGTTCGAAGCTGGCGCCGTCCTTCTTGGCGATGCGGCCCGAATTCATGATCGTGCGCATGGCGGCGAAAGGGTCGACGCTGGTCTGGCAGGAGACGTCCACGCTCATCCCGATATCTTCGAACCGGACGCCGTTATCGAGGAACTGGAGGATGGGCGGCAGGCCCGCGCCGATCAGCGGATCGGTGGCCGGGCAAAGCCCGATGCGCACGCCGCGCGCGGCCAGTAGCTGCATGAATTCGGCCGGTGTGCCGGGGCCATGGGTAAAGATGAAGTCCGGGCCAAGGAGGTCAAACAGGCTGGAAAGATTGGCGTGGGGCCCGACGGTCTTGAGCCCGGCAGCGCGAGCGGCGGTGACTTCGCCGCGCAAGGTATCGGCATCGTGGCAGACTATGCCAAGGTCGATCAGCCCGTCGCCATGTTCATCCAGCCAGCCTTGCGCGGCGGCGATGTCATCCGGTCCGATCGGCTTGCGGTTCGGTCCGCCAAAGCGGCCGAGGCCGAGCCGGGCGCGGATGCCGGTATCGGCAAGGGCGCGGGCTTCGGCCAGATCGTCCTCTGTGCCGCGCAGGGCATTGGCCCAGTCATGGCAGGTCGTGACCCCGGCGTTGATCGCCTCGGTCGCAGCATAGCGGACCGCGTTGTAGTGGTCCTCGGCGGTGTAGAGCGGGGCGAGGCGGTGGAGGCCGAAATAGCCCGGCGCATCGTGGGCAAGGCCCCGCCAGATGGAGTTCCACATGTGCCAGTGGACTTCGACGAAACCGGGCACGACGATCATGTTGCGCGCGTCGATCACTTCGGCGCCATGGATCGCCAAGTTCGCGCCGACGGCCTGTATTACGCCGCCATCGACCAGGATATCGCACAGATCCGGTGTTTCGAGGGTGGGGTCCATGGTCAGCACCCTGCCCCCCTTGAGGATATAGCAACCCCTCCCGAGCCGGTGCACACCTGTCTGTTCCAAGCCAACCTCCAAATTCTTTCCGCTCTGCCGCGGAGTCACAGTGCGGAGCGTTTCCTGTCCGTCATCAGGCTGGGTTGGTCCTGCACAAACGCACCGTCTGTCTGCACATAGCTGTGGGCCTGTCTCAGCTCGATTTTGCGCTCGGGATGTTCAAAGATATGAAAAGAGTGGCGCAGCTTAGGTCAATCGTACAGTTCCTTGCCGTGACGTTTGACGGCCGGCATCGCAGTTTGCCAATAATGTCCAGCGACCGACATTGAGTGGAGTGTGCAGAGTTGGCTTTGGCTGAAGGCAAAAGTTCCAGAACACGGCGCCGGATTCTTGACGCGGCGGAAGTGGAATTTGCCGCACATGGTTTTGATGGCGTATCGATGCGGCAGATCGCGGACGGCGCTGCCCAGGCTCTGGGCGTGGTCACCTACCACTTCGCCTCGAAGGAGGCGCTCTTCGAAGAAGTCGTGGTGCGTCGCGCCCAGGAAATCAACAGTTTGCGTCATGACGCTCTGGCGGCTTTGAAGGATCCCACGTTGGAGCAGGTCGTTGCCGCGTTCCTCGGCCCGTTTCTCGACAGAATTGAAAATGGTGGTGCCGGATGGACGGCCTATGCGCAATTGCTTGCCCATATCAGTCACCAGGCGCGCTGGGCGGATCTGCTTTCCGGGCTATTTGGCGAAACTGTTCGGCGATTCATTCGCGCCATGCGGGACGCAGAACCGGGCTTGTCCCTTAAGAATGCAAAGCACGGTTACGTCCAGCTTGTAGCAGTAATGGTCGGGCTCTTCGCATCTACCAGATTGATCGACAGGCTTTCGCCGTCAGAGCCGACTGATGGTCTGACCAAGCAATATGAGGCTTCGATCAAGTTTGTTGCTCATGGAATTCGGGGATTGAAGTGTGCCCCTGACAACTGATTGGGCGGAATAGTACGAATGTACGGGATTACGGAGGTGAACCGGGGCGACCATTGTAGGCTTGCATATGCCATGCTTCACGGAAGCCCTACCTATCCCGTTTCCTCAGTGCGTATTTGGACAAGTGTACGAATCGTGCTAAAGCGCGGTTGAAAAGAACTTGTGTTTGAGCGGGACGGGGAAAGAGCGATGAATTGTGCGGGGTGTGACGCATGACGTTGCGCAGTGGTGATGGGCTTACCGTGGCCAATACCCACGGGATACTGGGCCGCCATCCGCACACCATCAAGCATTCCAGCGATCGCCTGGGATGGCGCCGGATGTACGCTTCACAGCAGAGCGAGCGGCCATATCAAGACAGCTTTGGTGCGCATGACCTGCACCTGCTGGTACTGCATCTTGGCGGACCGGTGAAGATCGAGCGCAGCCTTGGCGGTGTGCACCACGCCGCCAATATTCAGCCAGGCGGCATGTTCTATCTGCCTGCAGCGATGGATTTCAGCGTGGCTTTGCATTCACCGCTCGAAACGCTTCACATCTATCTGAAGACCGAGCTTCTCGTGGCAGCTGCGCGCGAGCTTTGCGCCGGAGATCCGGAAAAGGTGGAGTTCATTCCGCGCCTCGGGCGGCGAGACGCGACAATCGAGCACCTTGGCAGCATGGTGAGAACCATGATCAAGGATGGGCAGACAGACATGTTTGCCGATGCTGCCGCGCTGATGCTGGCCTCTCATCTTGTGCGTGAGCATTCGACTGCGCGGCCTTGCGAAATCGCAGTAGCCGGTGGCCTCAGTCCCCGGCAGGTCAAGGCGGTGATAGATCTGGTTCAGGACCGGATGGAGGACAGCCTGTCGGTCGAGGACCTTGCGGCGGCGGCATCGCTAAGCCCGATCCACTTCGCACGGCAATTCAAGAAGTCCACCGGGCAATCGCCACACCAGTTCCTGATCGATGCCCGTCTCAATCGCGCGGCGGACCTTTTGCGTAGTGACTTGTCGATCGCGGAGATCGCCTACCGCTGCGGCTTTGCGCATCAGGAACATATGACGCGCCTGTTCAGCCAGAAGCGCGGCGTAACTCCGGGCGCTTATCGCAAGGCACTGACATCCAGATAAGTCTGTCGCCAGCATGAAGCGGAACGCACGCTGTGCCCCGCTTTGAAAATGCCAAAACTCGTTGCGTTTATGCAGGAATAGCCAGCCCGCCGGTGGCAGTCATCTCCGCGCCACATCATGACGGAGAGGGCATATGGCGACAGCGCCAACAAAGTTTGGGTCGCTCGAAGATTTCAGCAAGGGGCGGGTGGAAATCATCAACGATGATCCCCGCAATTACGTTTTTTCCAACGTGTTCGAGGTCGCCAAGGTATCCGCGCCATATGAGCGCGTGGCGGTTGGCCAGAATCTCGAATACGTCATCGAGGCGGCGCGGGCCGAAGGGCAATCGCCGTGGTTCAGCTGCGCGCACGATGAATTTGCCCTGTGCATGGACGGCGAAATCGAAGTTCACTTCGTAAAGCTTCCTGATCCTGCCGCAATCGTCGATCCAAACTCGGAAGGCGCAGTGCGCCTTGCAGACGAGCAGGTCAGCGGCGAGCCGATGGGGCGCGTGGTGCTGCGCAGGGGGCACATGGCGATGCTTCCGTTCGGATCAGCCTATCGGCTTCAGGCGAACCGCACCGGGGTGGTGCTGTTCCAGACGATCGTCGGCGATGTCACCGTGATGAAGTGGGCTGACATCTGCCAGACCCAACCGGCTTGAAGATCCAAAGGAGTTACCGAAATGGCCATGAGCGAAGCTCTTCTTGCCGCGCCTGGGCAGGGCAATGCCTCCACAGACACCGAAATCTTCGCCGCCAGCAACGAGACGGGCTATCGCTCGTTCCGCGCCGGCACCTTTTCCTTTGTCCGCGATGAATACTTCGCCCGGCTGACCTGGCCCGGCGGATCGCACATCATGCCGATCGACGTGTTCCTGCGCGCCCTGATGCGCGACGTTGCATGGGGCTTTTTCTATGGCGTGGTGAACTTCGATTCCGTGTTCGGCACGATCAATCACTACGGCGAAGTGACGATGTTTGCCGGGCGCTTCAATGATTCCTATCGTGAAGCCGGCCGCGATCATGAGGAGCGGTTCCGGTCGGACGCCCTGACGAGCCTGTTCAAGGCCATGCTGGACAACTGGACCAACGCGGGCTTCGATCCCTTCGCCGCGCCGATGGAGACCGGCGAGCCGTGGGGCCGCAAGCATGGCGACAACCTGTTGGCGATCGAGCGTCAGCGCGTGACTGCGCGCCGAATGGTCGGCTCGCCCGGCGATACTCCGCTGCGAACCGACGAAGCAGGCTTTCCAGTCAACCGCCAGTTCGCCGACGTGGCTCAGGACGAGCCGCTGGTCGAGGCGCGGCCCGGCTTTGAAGGCGAGGTCAGCGCGTTCAACCTGTTCGCCTACCTTTCCCGTTCGGACGTGACCTGGAATCCCAGCGTCTGCTCGGTCGTCGGGGACAGCCTGTTCTGCCCGACATCGGAGGAATTCATTCTTCCAGTCGAGCATGGCAACGACCGTTGCGAATGGTTCCTGCAGCTTTCCGACGAGATTACCTGGGACGTGAAGGACAAGGAAACCGGCCGTCCGCGGGCAAGGGTGATCGCCAAGGCGGGAGACATCTGCTGCATGCCTGCCGACATCCGCCATCTGGGCTATTCCACCAAGCGTTCGATGCTGCTGGTGTGGGAGAACGGATCGCCCAAGATTCCGCAGATGATCGCCGATGGCACCGCGCCCATCGTCTCCGTAACATTCTGACAGGCGTGAACATGATGGCGGAAATCCAGACCGAACTGCTGATCGGGGGGAAGTGGGGCGAAGGGGTGGATGGCGGTCGGATCGCGGTCGAGAACCCCTTTGACGGCACAATAATCGCCCATGTCGCAGAAGCGACTGCGGCGGACGTTGACCTCGCAGTGGACGCAGCGAAAGCTGCATTCCCTGCGTGGCGCGCGCTGCCGGCGCACGAGCGCGGCCGCCTGCTGCTGAAGCTTGCCGATCGGATCGAGGCGGATACCGAGTATCTGGCGCGACTGGAAGCGCAGGATACCGGCCACCCCATCCGCGACTGCCTTGCGCTAGACGTTCCGCGCACAGTGCTGTCCTTTCGCTACTTCGGCGGCATGGCCGACAAGCTGGAAGGGTCGGTCATTCCGGTCGACGCGGGTTTCCTCAACTATGTCGAGCGCGAACCGATCGGCGTGGTTGGGGCCATTGTCCCGTGGAACTTCCCGCTGATGTTCACCAGCTGGAAGCTGGGTCCTGCGCTGGCAGCGGGCAATACCGTGGTGATCAAGCCTTCGGAAATTACCCCGCTGTCTACTCTGCGCATTGGCGAGCTGGCGCAGGAGGTCGGATTTCCGGCGGGCGTGATCAATATTGTCACCGGCTATGGTCACACGGCGGGGCAGCGGATCGCGGATCATCCCGGCATCGGCAAGGTGGCTTTCACCGGGTCGACCGTCACTGGTCGGCGGATCGTTCAGGCTTCGGCCGGCAATCTCAAGAAGGTGCAGCTGGAACTCGGCGGAAAGGGGCCGAGCATCGTGTTCCCGGACGCGAACCTGCCTGCCGCCGTGGGTGGCTCGGCCTTTGGCATCTTCCACAACCAGGGTCAGGCCTGCATCGCAGCATCCCGAATGATCCTGCACGAAGACATCGCCGACGAATTCCTCGAGCGGTTCGTCGGGCTTGCCAAGTCAATCAAGCTGGGCGACCCGCTTGATCCCAACACCGAAATGGGCCCGCTGACCTCGCGCCTGCACCAGCAGCGTGTGCTTGATTTTGCTGAGGTGGCAAAAGAGCAGGGCGGGACCATCCTGTGTGGCGGCAAGCAGCTGGACGACCTTGGCGGGTGCTTTGTCGAACCGACTGTGGTGCGCGCCGCACCGCATCACCGGGTGGCTCAGGAAGAGGTCTTCGGTCCGTTTGCGACCGTGCTCACCTTTCGCACCGACGAGGAAGCGCTCGAAATCGCCAATGGCACGGCCTACGGGCTGGGCGCCGGTCTGTGGACGCAGGACATCACCCGTGCCCACCGCTGTGCCAAGCAGATACATGCCGGGATGGTATGGATCAATTGCTACAAGCGGGTGCACCCTGGCTCGCCCTTCGGCGGGGTCGGCCAGTCCGGCTATGGCCGCGAAATGGGCTTCGAGGCCATGCGCGAATATACCCAGCCGAAGTCGGTGTGGGTCAATGTCGATGCGGCGATACCGCCGTTCTACGGGCGCTGATGGTGAAGGCTTTCGTGCACAATGCCATGGCCGCGCACGTGCGGTTTGGCGGCGGGACCATCTCCGCCTTGCCGGAAGTCCTCGAACGGCTGGGGTGTTCCCGGCCGTTCGCCCTCACCACGCCAAGGCAGGGGGCAGAACTTGGAACGGTTCTTGGCCCGGTGGCTGGCGTTCTGGTCGGATCGTTCGACCGGGCGGAAATGCACACGCCGGTGCCGGTGACGCTCGAAGCTTTGGCGGCGGTCGAGAGTGCGGGCGCGGATTGCGTGGTTGCCATTGGCGGTGGATCGGCAGTCGGCCTTGGCAAGGCGATTGCACTGCGCACCGGGCTGAAACAGATCGCCGTGCCGACGACTTATGCCGGGTCTGAAATGACGCCGGTCCTGGGGCAGACCGAGAACGGGCGCAAAACGACATTGAGCGACCCGCGCGTGCAGCCGGCGGCCGTGATCTATGACGTTGACCTGACGCTTTCGATGCCGGTTCTCACTTCGGCGGCGAGTGGCCTCAACGCAATGGCCCATGCGGTCGAAGGACTTTATGCACGCGACGGCAATCCGCTGACCCGGATGATGTCAGAGGAAGCGATCCGCGTCCTGTTTGCCGCCTTGCCAAAGATCAAGGCAAACCCTGCGGACAGCGAAGCGCGGGGTGAAGCGCTTTGCGGCGCGTGGCTTGCAGGGATGGTGCTGGCATCGTCAGGAATGGCGATTCACCACAAGCTTTGCCACACATTGGGCGGGACCTTTGCACTACCCCACGCCGAGACGCACGCGGCGGTGCTGCCCTATGCGCTGGCCTACAATTCTGGTTACGTGCCCGAGACCATGTCCGCGTTGCGCCGATCGATGGGAGTAGCTGATCCGGTTCGGGCCTTGCGGGATTTCAGCTGCGGCCTTGGCCTGCCGCAGTCGCTGGCCGAACTCGGCATGAGGCAGGACGGCATCGCGACGGCAACGCAACTGGCGCTGCAGAGCGCCTACTGGAACCCGCGTCCGCTGGTCGAAGAGCCGCTGCGCGATCTCATCGCGCGTGCCTGGGCCGGTTTGCCGCCTGAGGATTGACGATGAACGGAATCGTGCGCCGACCGTTGGAAGAACAGGTAGCAGCCAGCCTTGAGGGCTGTGGAAATCCACGCCTTCGGCAAGTTCTGGGGGCGGTCGTGAGCCATTTTCACCAGGCCATCCGTGAAGTCGGCCTGACGCAGGCGGAATGGGATGAGGCCATTCGTTTCCTGACCGAAACCGGCCAGATGTCCGTCGGCGGACGGCAGGAGTTCATCCTGCTATCGGATGTCCTGGGCATTTCGATGCTGGTCGACGAACTGAACCATTCTGGTGACGATCGACACCTGAGCGAAAGCACCGTGCTCGGGCCGTTCTACACCAGTGAGCAGCCGATTTTGCCAGATGGTGCGTCGATCCTGAAACGTGACGAGAGGGAATGTCCGGCGCTGTTCGTGGCGGGATGCGTGCGGGATCGCGCAGGCAAGCCCGTCAGCAATGCCCTTGTCGAGGTGTGGCAGACGGCCCCGAACGGGCTTTACGACGTGCAGGATGCGGAACAGC
>JBEQCK010000007.1:0-42581 GCA_041639335.1 Novosphingobium sp. | reverse complement strand
GCAAGGACTGGGTTCGCGCCTATGCGCTGACCAGTCGCGCCTCGTCGAGCGGTCTCGAACAGGCGACGCGGGCGCTGGCGATGATGGACAACATGATCCCGCTGGAACAGCGCCAGCTTGGCGTATCGCTGGCGGCGGATCTTGAGCAGAAGGCGCAGGCCAAGCGGTCCGAACAGTTCGCAGCGGCCGATCTGGGTGCCAAGGCCATGCCGACCGCGCCGGTCCGTGCGAGCGCCCCGACGGGCTCATTGGAGAAGGCAGACGTGCCTCCATCGGTCATCACCGCAGGCGCTGACTTTGCCAATCCGGTGGCGATGCCCACCCCCAAGCGCATGGTTGGCAGCAATGCCCCGGCAGCAAAGCCGCCCGCTGCCAAAGCGCCGAAGCCTGCTGCCTCTGCTCCTGTTCCCTCTGCCCCGCAGGCCAAAGGCAACTGGCGCGTCCAGCTGGGCGCATTCGGCGTCAAGGCCAATGCGGATGGGTTGTGGAGCAAGGTCAAGGGACGGCCCGAACTGGCAGGCCATGGCCGCATCGACCTTCCGTCCGGTTCGGTCACGCGCCTGCTTGCCGGGGGGTTTGCCGGACAGGCCGAGGCGGACAAGGCCTGCGGCGCGCTCAAGGCTGGTGGCTTCACTTGCCTGGTGGTAAAGCCCTGATGGCTTGGCCGAGAATACACCCCCAACCCGCATAGACGCGATCGATTTCCTGCGCGGCGTGGCCGTGCTGGGGATACTGGCGATCAATATCACCGGGTTCTGGGGGCCATCGCTGGCAACCTTCTCCCCTGCGCTTCCCAGGGCCGAGCCTGCCGCGTACGGCTGGTTCGCCTTTGCCTTCGTGGTGTTCGAGGGCAAGATGCGGGCGCTGTTCAGCATGCTGTTCGGCGCCAGCATGGTGCTGTTTGCGCAAGCTGCCGAGCGCAAGGGTCTGGACCCTGACGCTGCACAAGTCCGGCGACTGCTGTGGCTCGCGCTGTTCGGCTACCTGCACTTCGCGCTGCTGTGGTGGGGCGACATCCTGTTTCTCTACGCGCTGTGCGGAATGGTCGCGCTGCTGCTGCGCCGGCTGGAGCCGCGACAGCTGGTGCTGATCGCCCTGCCCTTCTACGCGCTGGTTCACGTGATCGAAGCACTGACCGCCCTGCCCGGCGCGCTGACTGAACAGGCGGTGCTGGCGGGCACGGCGTCACAGGCCGATGCTGCCGGACATGCCGCGATGATGGGCCGGATTGCCGCCTCGGTGGCCAGGGATACCGCCGTGCTGAACGCGGGGTTCTTCGAGGCGATCTGGCTGAAGCTGTCGAACGCGCCGCTGCAGCCGCTGACCACCACGCTTTCGACCTTTACCGAGACGGTGCCGCTGATGCTGCTGGGCATGGCGATTGTGCGCGGCGGGTTCTTCACGGGCTGGGCGCGCCGGCGGCTGGCGGTGCTGGCCGGGTCGGGCATCGCGATCGGTGGGGTGCCGACCGTTCTGGCGGTGCGCTGGCTGGAAGGGCACGGCTGGCCGCCGCAGGCGATGTTCCTGGCGATCGAGGACGGCATGGCCCTGCCGCACCTGCTGATGGCGCTGGGCTATGCCGCCTTGCTGGTGCTGATCTTCCCGACCGTGCGGCAGTGGCGGATCGGCAAGGCGCTGGCGGCGGCGGGGCGCTGTGCGTTCAGCAACTATCTCGGCACGACCGTGCTGATGACGGCGCTCTTCTCTGGCTGGGGGCTGGGCCTCGGGCCGGAGCTGCCGCGCGCTTGGCTTCCGGCGTTCGTGCTGCTGGGATGGGTGGCGATGCTCCTCTGGCCGCAGTGGTGGCTGCGGCGCTTCGGGCAGGGACCGCTCGAGCGGCTGTGGCGCCGACTGGCGCTGCCGGAGCGTTAACCACGCTTGGTAATCGGTCAAATCCCCGCCGTCCCGGAGCGGGACGCGGGTCGATCGGGACTCGCAAGCCCATGTGTTAATGCCTATTCCTTAACGGGAAAGGAGTGGCGCGAATGGCTGGGCAATCGGGTTGGTGGACAAAGCGCTGGGTGCGGATGCCGTTGGGCGTGATCGCCACGGGCGCCGCTTCGCTGCTCGCCTTTCACGCCGGGCAGGACATCGCGCAAGTTGCCTTCGGCAGCGGCACCGCAGAAGCCGCGCCTGCCATGGTGCCGAGCCCCAAGCCCGTTGCGGCCGTGGCGCAAAAGCCGGTCGACGGGCCGTTCGTGGTCAAGTCGATCCTCCCGATCAACGAGCCGATCCGCTTCGGCAAGTTCTACTGGGACGAGACCCGCGCACCGGCAGCGGGCAAGCTGGTGGTGACGGTGGACCTGACCGCGCGGGTCATCTCGGTATTCCGCGAAGGGCACGAGATCGGCGCGGCGGCGATCCTCAAGGGTTATGGCGAGAAGCCGACGCCCACCGGCATTTTCCCGATCACCCAGAAGGATGCCGACCACGTCTCCAACATCTACGATGCGCCGATGCCGTGGATGATGCGGCTGACAAACGACGGCGTATCGATCCACGGCAGCAAGGTGGAAAAGGGCTATGCCACCAACGGCTGCATCGGCGTGCCCGATGCCTTCGCCGAAAAGCTGTTCCGCATTGCCTCGCTGGGCGACAAGGTGATCGTCACCGATGGCAAGACGATGCAGGTGGGCGACCCGATCCTGGCGGGCGAACACGCTTCTTGATAGGTGCGCCCATGGCATTCGCCATAGGCTTGCGGCACCGGCCCGCTTTTTGAACTTGGACTAGGCCAATCCCTTAGCCGTGCTAGTGCGAGAGGCGTCGCCGACCGAACTGCCGCCGTCAACGTCGAGGATTGCGCCGGTGACGTAGCTGGCGGCGGGCGTCGATAGGAAAACCGCCGCTTCGCCGATTTCGTAAGCCGTGCCCCAGCGCTTCATCGGGATGCGGGCGTAGTGTGCCTGCCGGGTGGTCTCGTCGGGCGCGAGGCGGGCCATGCCTTCGGTGTCAGCGATCGGGCCGGGCGAGATGCCGTTGACGCGGACGTCCGGCCCCCATTCGATCGCCAGCGTGCGGACAAGCTGGTTGATTCCGGCCTTGGCCGCGCAGGCATGGGCCTGCATGGCCATGGCCTGTTCGGCCTGCCCGGCGGTTATGGCGATCAGCGAGGCGCCGGGGTTGAGCAGTTCGTGGCAGCCGCGGAACACGTTGAACGTGCCGAGCAGGTCAATGTCGACCACGGTCTTGAAGGCATTGGCCGACATGCCGAGGACAGGCGCAAGGAAGTTGCCGGCCGCGCCCGAGATGACGATATCGAGCGCGCCGATTTCATCGCGCACGGACTTCATCGCCTCGCAGATAGCGCCGTAATCCCGCACGTCAGCGGCACGCCAAACGGCATCGTGGCCGATCTCGGCGGCAGCGTTTGCGGCCTTTTCAGGGTTGCGGCCGAGCACTGCCACGCGGGCGCCGAGTTCGGCAAAGCGCTTGGCAATGCCGAGGTTGATGCCACTGGTGCCGCCGGCAATGAATGCGGTCTTGCCGACAAGGACATCGTCACGGAACGGGGACTGGGTCATGCGGAAATCCTCACCGGGGGGCCATGCGGATCGCGCCGTCGAGACGGATCGCCTGGCCGTTGAAATAGCTGTTGCGGACTAGTTCCATGGCAAGGCTGGCGAACTCCTCGGGCTTGCCGAGACGCTTGGGGAACGGGACGGAGGCGTTGAGGCTGTCGAGTACCTTGTCGGGCAGGCGACCCAATAGCGGCGTGCCGAAGATGCCCGGCATGATCGCGTTGACGCGGATGCCGAGGTCCATCAAATCGCGCGCCATCGGCAGGACAAGGCCGTTCACCCCGGCCTTGAGCGAACCATAGGCGACCTGCCCCACTTGCGCATCCTGCGCGGCGACCGAGGCGGTCAGGATGATCGAACCGCGTTCGCCGTCTTCCAGCGGATCGAGGCTGGCCATGCCCAGCGCTGACAGGGAAGCGACGCGGTAGCTGGCGATCAGGATACCTTGCGCGGCGTATTCGTAGTCCTCGGTCGAAAGCCGCGCGAACTTGCCGGTTTCGCGGTTGCGGCTGACAGTCTTGCCCTTGCGGTGGGTCATCGCACAATGGACGCAGACGCGCTCCTGTCCGTGGGCAGCGCGCGCCTTGGCGAACCCGGCAACGACCGAATCCTCCGAAGTGATATCGACCTTGCAGAACAGGCCGCCGATGGCCTGCGCCACGGCCTCGCCCTGCTCCTCGTTGACGTCGAAGATCGCGACCTTCACACCCGCCGCCGCCAGTGCTTCGGCTGTCGCGCGGCCGAGGCCCGAGGCACCACCGGTCACGACGGCGCTGATCGAACCGTCGATCTTCATGCCAGCAGGCTCCCGAGACGGCCCCTGATGATGCTTTCGGCATCGCCGACGATGCGTTCGATCAGCTGCTGGCAGGTCGGGATGTCGTGGATCAGGCCCTGCACCATCCCGGCCCAGAACACGCCCTTGGTCAGGTCACCGGTTTCGAGAAGCTGCTTGCCGGCGCGGCCATTGACCAGCTCCTGCACGTCCTCGAATTTCGCATCGGGCTGCGACAGGCGGCGGACGACTTCCTCGGACACTTCGCTGCGACCCACGCGCGCGGTGTTCTTGAAGTTGCGGAAGATCAGGAAGCTGCCGCGTTCGTCGTTGTTGATGTAGGCCTGCTTGACGTTGTCGTGGATCGGCGCCTCGACCGTCGCGCAGAAGCGCGTGCCCATGTTGATGCCCTCGGCACCCAGCGAAAGCGCGGCGACGAGGCCGCGCCCATCGCCAAAGCCGCCGCTGGCGAGCATCGGGATCTTCACCTTGTCGGCGGCGGCGGGGATCAGGATCAGGCCGGGGATGTCATCCTCGCCGGGGTGCCCGGCGCATTCGAAGCCGTCGATCGAGATGATGTCACACCCGGCGCGCTCGGCCGAAAGCGCGTGGCGCACGGCGGTGCACTTGTGCAGGATGGTCACGCCATGGGGCTTGAGCATTTCCCAGATCTCGCGGACCGCCTGCGTGCCCGCCGTCTCGACGATCTTCACGCCCCCGTCGATGATCGCCTGGGCATAGGCCTTGTAGTCGGGCGAATTGACGGTCGGGAAGATCGTCATGTTCACGCCGAAGGGCTTGGCAGTCATGCCCTTGGTGCGCTCGATCTCGTCGCGCAGAGCCTCGGGCGTCGGCTGGGTCAGCGCGGTGATGATGCCGAGGCCGCCGGCGTTGGAGACCGCGGCTGCCAGTTCGGCATAGCCCACGTTCATCATGCCGCCCTGCACGATCGGATGCTCAATGCCGAGCATCTCGGTAATGCGTGTCCTGATCGCCATTCCTGCCTCTCCCAAAGCTGCATTTAACTGATCGGTTAAACTGACTCACGGGACTTGGCAAGCGGGGTCAGAGAATATCGTAGCCCTCGCCAAGCGAGGCGCGCAGCTTGTCGAGCGCCTGCGCCTTCAACTGGTGCACGCGCGGGATGCTGACGCCAAGGACTTCGGCGATTTCGGCAAGATTCAGCTCCTCGACGAAATAGAGCTGGATGATCATTTGCAGCCGCTCTGGCAGGTCGGCGATCGCCAATGCCACCGCACCGCGCATTTCGTCGTCCGCGAGCATGGCGAAGGCATCGGGGCGATCATCGGCGAAGGCGGCATTGCTGTCGGAATAGGCATCGTCGATCGTTTCGAAACGCAAAGGCTCGTCCGCGGCCTTCTGATCGGCCAGCTCGCGTTCGGTCAGGCCCATGGCGGCGGCGAGTTCGGCATCGTTGGGCGGACGGCCAAGATCGTTGGTCAGCGCGGTGGTTCTCTCGCGCAGCAGGCGGCGACGTTCGGTCGCCGAGCGGGAGAGCGGGGTCGAGCGGCGAACGAGGTCCACCATGGCGCCACGCACCCGCAACTTGGCGTAAGCCGCAAAGCCGTCTTCGGTGGGACCGTCATGGCGCTGGGCGCATTCCGTCAACGCCACGAGGCCGGCCTGGATCAGGTCCTCGATCTCGATCCCGGCGCGGCCCGATCCGTGGACGTGCCAGGCAAGGCGCTTCACCAGCGGCAGGAAGCGGCGGATACGGTCGGCAGCCTCGTTCTGCGCATAGGCGCGGGCGGCGGCGAAACCGCGGTGGTCGTGTTTCATGCGGCAAGTCCCTCAGGGATAGGCAGCTCTGGACGGGCAGGTTGCGGCGGGGCTTCGCCTCCGATCACGGAAATGACCTCGATCGGCTGCGAAGGCGGCAGTTCGGAAATCGACATGACAAGGCACCCCGGCGCACGCAGGCGCAGCAGCGCGGCGAGCGGGCGGCGGGCGCGGGGCTGGACGATAAGGGCAATGGACGACGCGGCTGGCCCGCGCTCGGCAATCAGGGTGGAGATGCGCTCACCGATGCCGCGCGCGAGATCGGGCTCGATAACCGGCTGGCCGGTGGCGGGATCGTGCATTCCGCCAACGATCATCTGTTCGAGCCCGGCTTCGAGCGTGACGACAGGCAGGCACTCGTCCGGGCCACAAATGCGCCCGACGATCATGGCGCCAAGGTCGGCGCGCAGCAGGTCCACCAGACGGTCGTGGTCGTTCGTCTGCTGCAGCGCTTCGCTCAACGCCGAGAGGATCGGCAACGGGTGGGCGATGGAGATGCCATCGTCGAGCAATGCGTGGAACAGGCGGGTAAGCGCGCCCAGTGATATCGGCTGCGGATGGATCGTCTCGATCAGACCCGCGGCGCGTTCCTTGACGCCCTCGAGAATGGCCTTGACCTCGTCGGGACCGAGCAGCGCCGATGGCCGGTCGCCCAGAACCTGATTGAGGTGGGTAGCGACGACGGTGCTGGCATCGACCGTGAGGAAGCCCTCGGCAATGGCCAGATCGCGCTGTGCCGGGTCGATCCAGATCGCGGGGCAGCCGAAGCTGGGGTCGCGGGTGGCTTCGCCGCGCAGGCCATGGTCGGGACTGGCATCGCCCGCGTCGATGGCGAGGATCTTTTCGGGGCGCATGTCGGCAATGCCGACGGGCACGCCACCCAGCAGGATACGGTAGGCATTGGCGCCAAGTTCCAGTGAATCTCGCACGCGGAACTGGGGAACGATGAAGCCGAAGGCCTGGCTGAGCTGCTTGCGCACGCCGGTGAGCCTGGCGACCAGCGGCGAGCCACGTCGCTCGTCGACCAGATGGATCAGGCCATAGCCCATTTCGATGGTGACGAGGGTGTGGTCGCTGACGTCCTCGAGCGTGATGCGGTTGGGATCGATCGGCTCGGGCGCAACCACTTCCACCGGGGCGGGACGGTCGGCGCGCTTCTTGAGCGCCCACCACAGCCAACCGGCGAGCGCGGCGGCGGGCAGGAACACGATCTGCGGCATCGCCGGAATCGCACCGATCGCGCCCATGATCACGGCAACGGGGAGCCAGATGGCAGGGTTGGCGAACTGGCCGCCGATCTGGCCGGTCAGGTCGCGGCTGTCGGACACGCGGGTGACAATCACGGCAGCGGCGATCGACAGCAGGAGCGAGGGGACCTGCGCCACCAGTGCATCGCCGATGGCCAGCGTGATGTAGAATTCGGCGGCCTGGGATGCCGTCAGACCATGGCTGATCATGCCGAGGCAGAAACCGGCAATGATGTTGACGCCCAGGATCAGCAGGGCGGCGATTGCATCGCCCTTCACGAACTTGGACGAACCGTCCATCGAGCCGTAGAAGTCCGCCTCGGTCGCAACTTCGCGGCGGCGGGCCTTGGCTTCATCGGCCGTGAGCAGGCCAGCAGCAAGATCGGAGTCGATCGCCATCTGCTTGCCCGGCAAGGCATCAAGGGTGAAGCGTGCGGACACTTCCGAAACGCGGCCCGCGCCCTTGGTGACGACGACCATGTTGATGATCATCAGGATCATGAAGACGAACAGGCCGACCGCGAAATTGCCGCCGATCAGGAACGCGCCGAAGGCTTCGATCACATGGCCCGCTGCCGCGCCGCCTTCGTGGCCGTTGACCAGCACGATGCGGGTGGAAGCCACGTTGAGTGCCAGACGCAGCAGCGTGGCAAACAGCAGCACCGAAGGGAACGCCGAGAAATCGAGCGGCTTTTCCGCATTCATCGCTGCCATCAGGATGGCGACCGAAAGCGCCATGTTCAGCACGAAGAACACGTCGAGCAGGACGGCCGGAATCGGCACGACCATCAGCACGATCAGCATGAGGATGCCGGCGGGCAGGGCCATTGCGGCAGGCGAGCCGAAGCGCTTCAGCATGGCCTAGAGCCCCATTGCCGAAAGGCGGCCGTAGGCCTGCCGAACATGCGCAGGCGCCGATGCGCCATCGCTGAGGGCGAAGGCCTGCTTGAGCGTATCGGCCATCGAGCTGGCTGCCACCGGCACGGAATTGCCGCTGCTTGCTGCCGCGCTCTGAAATTCGCGGGCGATTGGTCCGCCGGTGTATTGCGTTGCCTGGGAAGCGGCGGGGGTGACGCCCATGCTGGCGGCCCATTGCAGGGCCTCGTCGCCGCTTGCACCCTCGCTGGCTGCTGCCATGCGGTTGCGGATCAGGGACATGACGTCGCTGACCGAGCGCGGCGATCCGGAGCGGTCGTAGAAGGTGGAACGATTGGCAGCCGCAGCTGACGGCAGCAAGGTAGCGGCAGATTGCGAGGGATCGTTGCCCAGGGCGGTCAGGAAGCGCCCTGCCCCTTCGGCTCCGAAGAAATGGGCAAGGTAAAGCTCGGCATGGTCAGGCTGGCGGCCGAGCACTCCGCTCAGGTAATCGCCATTGTCGCCCGCCAGCTCGCCGGCCATCGTGGCGGCAACTTGCGGATCGAAGCGCAGGCCGAGCAATTGGGCACGGGCCGCAGGATCGCTCGCCGCGCCGCTGCGGATCATGTCACTGGCCCAGGCGAGGCCGTGCTCTGCGCCATGCTTTTCGAGCGTGCGCAGCCAGGTTCCGGTGGTGAACTGGTAGAGCCCTGAAGCACTCGATGTGCTCGAGCGGGCCGACGGATCGAGGCTCGACTCCAGCCTGGCCTGTGCCATGAGATAGGCAAAGTCGGTGCCCGTGGCCTGCGCGGCCCCGGCGATCGCCCCACGCACGCTGGCCCCGGCTCCGCTGATGGCGGCCGGGGATCCGGGCAAGGCAAAGGTCTCGGCTGAACTCACTGAACTGTCCTTCCGGCCGCGGGTTGGCGGCGTGTCGGACGGTGTTCAGCAAGGGGCGTGCCAACTTGGCATCACGCCGTGCGAAGGCGGTGGACCTGAGGGCCTGCGCGGTAGAGCGGAGCCGAACCCGAAAGCGCATCGAGACGGGCCGAGACATTGGCCGCAATCAGGTTGCGGACCTTGCGATTGGCCTCGTTCTGGCGGCGCGCGGCATCGAGCAGGCCACGGCATTCCTCGTCCACCAAGGCCTGATCGACATCGGCGAGCGTGCCGCACAGGTCCGCCTTGCTCGATGCGCAACCCATGATCATGTCGAGATCGAGCCCGGCAAGTGCATGCCGCTCCTGCTGCAGGACGGCAAGCATCTGCCGAAGCGTCTCGCGGAGGTCCGATGGGCGAGCAACGGTAGAGGTGGCCATTACTGTGCAGTCCTCAGCAGCATGCCGGCCGCGATCATGGCGTCGGCGATCTTGGCGGGGATGATGGGGTACTTGCCGGTCTCGATGGCGTGACGGATGTCTTTTACCCGCTCGGCATCGACCGGCGCAGCCTGCCCTGCATCGAGCGCGGCAGAGCGCTCGACCTGTGCAGCTGCGGGGGCTTCGGCAACGGGGGCGTTGTCGACCGCCGGGGTCGCTACCGCAGCCTTCGAGGACTTGGGCGTACTGACCTGCACCGGCCCAACCGGGCGCGATGCACCGATTTCAATAGGTGACATGGTTCCGCTCCTAGCGTTTGATACAGGCAAGAACGGTGGTCTTGCCGATCTCTTAAGGGCGGGAGCGGAAAAATTTTGCCGGTTTGTTAAAAACTGGCTGTGTCGCGATCAATCGACCGGGACGATGACCAGCCCCGGCCGTTCAATGCGGGCACGGATCGGGGTGGCGCGGGCGCTGGTGCGCACGCGAATCCATGCGCCCAAGGCTCCGGAATCCATCGCCTCGCCCGACTGCGCAACCGAGAAGCCATCGCCCGCAACGCTGATCGTCACGGCTTCGCCACGCGCGATTGCCGGTGGGGCGGCAGGGCCTTGCCGGGTATTGCCGGACGTGGCGACGAACAGCCGCCATCCCCCTGCATCGGGGCACTGGACGAGCACGGTATCCTGCCGGTTGCCCTGCCAGTCGAGCGACAGGGGCGAGCGGCAAGCCGCAAGGCGCAGACGGCGGTCAACCGGCAGCGTAGCACCGCCCGGCTCACCGATTCCAGCGCCGGTAAAGGCGGTGACCGCGCGATCGATCGCAACAAGATCGTGGAACGGCGAGCTTTGCGCCGACGCTGGTGCGGCATTGGCGCAGACGAAGATCGCGCTGGCGAGGAGGGTAAGAGACTTGGTCATTGTCAGGCATCCAGACTGGAGATGCCCTTGCTCAGCAATCATCGTGCCAGAGCACTAGGGTCCAAACTCAATCAGGGACCGCACTGTCTGCCGACCGGCTGGCCGGCAACTCGCTGCTGTAGACCAGCGTCACGCTGGCTCCCGCCCGCTGGCCAGGCTCGACAAAAATGCGCGCTTGCCGTGCGCGCGGGCCGCCACTCTCTGCCAGTTGCACCGCCTGTGCCATCGCAGCCGACCGGCTGTCGCCGGTAAAGCGAACGACGATCCGCACTTCGAGCCGGGGATCTTGCGCAACCTGCCCCAACCACGTGCCCAACGGCGGCGCATTGCTTCCCGCGCTCCAGACCGCGACGGGTTCGCTTTCGGAAACAGCGGCAACCGGCAAGACGGGAGCCGCCTGCCGGTGGGTTCCGTCACCGGCACGAGAGAGCGCGGAGGCTGTGGCGAGAAACAGAATCAGGGAAAGATCGGCAAGGGCATATTGCCAGCCAGTTCCGGCGCGAACGATCATGCGCCCGTTCCGCGAAGACCATGCCCATGCACATTGCCGGACGTCATGGATAACGGCGCCAGGTGCGGCGTGGACGGCAGGGCCGGTTCAATCTGCGCCGAGAGCCAGTCGATCACTTCCTGCCGTTGGCGCTCCTCGTCCAGGGAGCGACGCTCTACCGCCCGGGCCAGCGGCGCAAGCACGAGATTGGCCAGCAGCAGGCCATAAAGCGTCGTCAGAACGGCCATCGAGATCGCGCCGCTGAGCGCACCCTGTTCGAGCCCGGTCGCAGGCAGGCGGCTGAGCGAGACCAGCGTGCCGACCATGCCGAACACCGGCCCCAGTTCGGCGGCCTGGGCCAGCGTGCGGACAGCCGCGTTGGCGGCCGTGATCCTGTTGCGGCGATGGTCGTGGTGCCGTTCGATCAAGGCATCGAGCGAGCGCGAACGGATCAGCACGTCGGTGACGTCGTCGAACTCGCGGTCGCCGATCGCGCTGGTGCTGGCGCGCAGCAACCCGTCGCGGCGGATTGCCGAAACCTGCGCGGCAAGATCAGCCTTGGCCTGAACCGCAGAGAAGCGCTTTGCAAACAGTCCGGCGATGGCCCGGGCGGTGACCGTCAGCTCGTGCCGACCCGAGCGCAGCACGGTTGCAAGCGCGGTTCCGGCAAGAACGATCGACAAGGACAGTCCGTCGAAGAGAAAGGCAGGTGGCATGAGCGGAACGTCTCCTGTCACCACAGAACGGCCGCGAGTTCTGGAATTTCAGTCTGTTGCAGCGCGAAGGGCGTGATTCTGCCGCCATCCGGCAAGCGCTTGCCGGTCATCGCCTGCCGAAATCCCGAAAGGCACAGGTTTCCGGGGCATTCCGGCAATTGGCACGCCCTTTGCTGAAACACCGGCAGAGTTTCGACAGCCAGTGAAGGCAAGACCCATGAGCAACTCCCTTTTTGGCATTCACGGCGCGGCGCTGGAACTGCGTTCGCAACGCATGGGCCTGCTGACCTCGAACATCGCCAATGCCGCAACCCCCGGCTTCAAGGCCAAGGACATCGACTTCGCAGCCGCGCTGAAAGCCCGCACCGCAGGCATGAGCGAGGACAAGGCGATCGCCTCGGCCACGCGCTTCCGTGTGCCGGTGATGCCCAGCCTCGATGGCAACACGGTGGAGATGGCGACCGAACAGACCGCCTTTGCCGAAAACGCGGTGGGGTATTCGGCCACGCTCAACTTCCTCAAGGGCCGGGTCGAGACGATCACCCGCGCGATCAAGGGGGAATAAGCCATGGCCGCCAACAATCCCCTCACCCTGTTCCAGGTTTCCGGCCGGGCCATGTCGGCGCAGCTCGTGCGGATGAACGCGGCGGCATCGAACCTTGCCAACGCCGGAACCGTGACCACGACCGAGGAAGAGGCCTATCGCCCCTTGCGCCCGGTTTTTGCCGAACAGCTCGATCAGGCCAATGGCCTCTCGACCGTGCGCGTTGCCGCAGTCCAGCGCTCGGACGCCACCCCCATTCGCCAGCACGATCCGGGCCATCCGCTCGCCGATGCCAATGGCGATGTCTGGACCGCCCCGGTCGATGAGAACGCCGAGATGGTCGAGATGCTCGAAAGCTCGCGCCAATACCAGAACGTGGTCGAGGCGATGCAGACCGCAAAGCAGCTCATGCTCGAAACGATGAGGATGAAATAATGTCGATCGCTTCCGTCACTTCCACAACCGGCGTCAATGGCGCCACTACTTCGGGCAAAGCTGGTCAAGGCTGGGGCGCGATGGGCGCCGAGGACTTCGTCAAGCTGCTGACCACGCAGCTGCAGAACCAGGACCCGACCGAGCCGGTCGACAACACGCAGATGCTGGCCCAGCTCGCGCAGTTCTCGTCGCTGTCGAACCTCAACGACATCAAGGATTCGCTGAGCGGAACGGGCACGCAGTCCGACACGCTCGTGGCGATCTCGACCAAGCTCGACACGCTGAACAGCACCGTTGCCAAGCTGCTCGCCAGCCAGCCCACCTCTGCCCAAGCCTAAGTTCCGCAGGAGACGCGCATGTCCTTCTACACCTCGCTCAACGGCCTCAAGAACGCGCAGACCGATCTTGGCGTGATCAGCCACAACATCGCCAATGCCGAAACCACCGGCTTCAAGAAGAGCCGCACCGAGTTTGCCGACATCGTTGTCGGCAGCGCCTTCACCAACCCCAAGCTTGTCGTCGGCATTGGCGCGGCGGTGGAATCGATCAACCAGAACTTCGCGCTCGGCCCGATCGAGCAGACCGGATCGGCCCTCGACGTTGCGATCAACGGCGATGGCTTCTTCACCACCAAGAACGTGGTGACTGGCCAGACGCTGTTTACCCGCAACGGCAGCCTGACTGTCGATGGGGCAGGATACATTTCCGACGGTTCCGGCAACCGGCTGCAGGTCTTCCCGACCGATGCTGCGGGCACGATTACCTCGACCACTCCCGCAGACGCGCTGATCCCCGCCACCAACGGCAACGATGCCAACGGCAACCCGATCGAGTTCGCCGGGATTACCCTGGGCGATGATGGCGCAGTAACCGCCTCCTACGCCGACGGCTCGAATGTGATCATCGGCAAGGTCGCTCTTGCCAGCTTCATCGCGCCCCAAGGTTTGAAGCAGGTCGGCTCGTCCAACTGGGTGACGACCGGCATCTCGGGCGCGCCTACTTATGGTCAGCCAAGCACCGGCCAGTACGGCTCGCTGCTTTCGGGCGCGCTCGAGCGCTCGAATGTCGACATTGCCGAGGAACTGGTCAGCCTGATCACCGCGCAGCGCAATTTTCAGGCGAATGCCAAGGCAATCGATACAGCCACGCAGATCTCGCAGACCGTGATCCAGCTGCAGACCTGATCCACCTGACCTGACCGGAGCCTGATCCATGGACCGCCTGATCTACACCGCCTACTCCGGCATGACCGGATCGACCGTGCGCCAGCGCGTGATCGCCAGCAACATGGCGAATGCGCAGACGATCGGCTTCCGCGCCGAAATGCTGAACGCCACGCCGATGACGCTGAAAGGCCCCAGCCTCGAAGCGCGGGCGATGACCGAAGGCGAAGTGCGCGGATCGTCGATGGCGCAAGGTACACTGATCTCCACCGGCAAGCCGCTGGACGTGGCGCTGACTGGCGACACGATGCTCAGCCTGCAGGCGGAAGATGGCAGCGAGGCCTATTCGCGCCGCGGCGATCTGGCGGTGAGTGCGGGCGGCGTGCTGGAAAACGGCGACGGGCGCCCGGTCATCGGCGAGAACGGCCCCATCACGGTTCCGCTGGGTTCGAAGGTCACGATTTCCCCCGATGGCGGCGTTTCCGTCGCCAATCCCGAGACGCCCGACCAGCCCCCCCAGCTGGTCGGGCGCATCAAGATCGCCTCGACCACCGGCAGCCGGATCGAAAAGGGCCTCGACGGCCTGTTCCGCGTGCCCGGCCAGAACGGCCAGCCCGGCATCCTGCCGCAGGATGAAGAGGCCAGGCTGATGGTCGGCAGCCTCGAACAGTCCAACGTCGATCCCACCCGCGTGCTTGTCGAGATGGTCGAAGCCCAGCGCCTGTTCGACATGCGCACCAAGGTCGTCGCCCAAGCCAAGGAAGTCGACGAATCCAGCGCCTCCCTCATGCGCATTTCCTGATCGGAAAGGTAACCCACGATGCCCAGCTCAGCCCTTCACGTCGCCCGCACCGGTCTCGAGGCGCAGGACACGCGGATGCGCGTGATCGCCAACAACCTCGCCAACGTCGGCACCACCGGTTTCAAGCGTGACCGCGCCAACTTCGCCACGCTCGCCTATCAGGATGCGCGCGTTGCCGGGCAGCAGTCCTCGAACGAGACCGCCTATGCCACCGGCCTGAACCTTGGCACCGGCGTTGCCGTGCAGGCGACAACCCGCATCGACAGCCAGGGCACGCTGCAAAGCACCAGCAATGCGCTCGACCTTGCACTCGACGGCGATGGCTACTTTCAGGTGACGATGCCGGGCGGGCAGCTCGCCTATACCCGCGCGGGCAATTTCTCGCGCTCGGCCGAAGGCGTGCTGGTGACCGCGCAAGGCTATCCGCTCAACCCCGCTATCACCGTTCCCGAAGGCGCGAGCGCCATTACCATTGCCAACGACGGTACCGTATCTGCGACCATTGCTGGACAGAACGAGCCCGCGCAGCTTGGCCAGATCACCGTCGCCAGCTTCGCCAACCCGGGCGGCCTGCGCTCGATGGGCGACAACTTCCTGCAGGAAACCGCAGCTTCGGGCGCGGCGCAGGTCGGCGTTCCGGGGGAACTGGGACGCGGGAACATTCGCCAGGGTTACCTCGAAGGTTCGAACGTCAACGTGGTCGAGGAGCTGGTCGACATGATCGAATGCCAACGCGCCTACGAGATCAATTCAAAGATGATCTCGGCCGTGGACGACATGCTCCAGAACGCGAACCAGACGCTGTGACGCCGATGCAAACGCCATTCGACCGCCATTTCACCCCCGAACGCTTCAGCAGCCCGCGGCGCCGCCGGACCGCCATCCGCGCCCTGCTGGTCGGCTCGCTGGTCGCCGCCGCTGTCGTGTTCGGCATGGACCCGGCCTCCGCAGCCAAGCCCAAGAAGGGCTTCGAGCCGGTGGTCGCACCACCGCTGCCGGTCCAGACCGCGGCGCCGACTGCGGGTTCGATCTTCAATGTCAGCGCCGGCTACACCGGCTTTGTCGAGGGACGCCGCGCCCATGCGGTGGGCGATCTTGTCACGGTCATGCTGGTCGAGAACATGACCAGCGCCAAGACCGCCGGCGCCAAGACGCAGAAGAACGGGCAGTTCTCTGTCACGCCGCCCACCACCGGCCCGCTGTCGTTCATCAAGCCCAGTGCCCTTAATGCTTCGGGCGGATCGTCGTTCAATGGTCAGGGCAATGCCTCGCAGACGAGCACGCTCGCCGGCGAGGTGGCGGTGACGATCGCGGAAGTGAGGTCCAACGGCACGGCACTGGTGCGCGGTGAAAAGCGCATGATGCTGAGCCAGGGACAAGAATGGGTGCAGTTTTCAGGCATCGTGCGCCTTGGCGACATCGATCAGGAGAACCGCATTCTTTCCAGCCAGGTCGCGGATGCGCGGGTCGAATATACCGGCAACGGGTCGGTCGGCCGGGCAAGCCGCGAGGGCTGGCTCTCGAAGTTCTTCAACGCGATTTCGCCCTTCTGAAGGTTGATGCAATGCTGGTCCGGTTCATCCTTCCTGTTCTTGCAGCCTTCGCGGCGGCCCTGCCCGTGCCCGCCATGGCCGAGCGCGTGCGCGACCTTGGCGAGTTCCAGGGCGTGCGCGCCAACCAGCTTACCGGCTATGGCGTGGTGGTGGGGCTTGCTGGCACCGGCGACGACAATCTTGAATACCTGACGCAGGCGATGAAGGGCACCGCGGGTCGCCTCGGCGTGCAATTGCCAGTGGGAATTTCGCCCGGGCTCAAGAATGCGGCCGCCGTGCTCGTTACTGCCGAGCTGCCCGCCTTCGCCAAGCCGGGCCAGCGCATCGACGTGACCGTCTCGACCATCGGCAAGGCCAAGTCCTTGCGCGGTGGCGCGCTGATTCTTGCCCCGCTCTACGGCGCGGACGGACAGATCTACGCGATGGCGCAGGGCAACCTTGCGGTCGGCGGCCTCGGCATTGCCGCGCGCGATGGCTCGCAGTTGACCGTGAACGTGCCCACCGTGGGTCGCATCGCCGAAGGGGCCAGCGTGGAGCGCGCTGTCGCCACCGGGTTCGACAGCGGCGAAGTGCTGCGCTGGAACCTGTTCGACGCCGATTTCATGACCGCCCAGCGCGTTCGTGATGCGATCAACGCCCGCTTTCCGCAGTCGGCCACGATCGAGGACGGCGTGACGCTTGCGCTGCGCCTGCCCGCCGGGGCCGACAGCCGCGCGACGACGATGGCGGCTATCGAGATGCTCGAGGTGACGCCCGCCGAAACTGCGGCCAAGGTTATCGTCAACAGCCGCACCGGCACCGTGGTCATCAACAGTGCAGTCCGCCTTTCGCCCGCCGCGATCAGCCACGGCAAGCTGGTAGTGAAGATCGACGAGAAGCCGCAGGTTTCCCAGCCCGCGCCATTCAGCCGCGGCCAGACCGCCGTGGTCCCCAACAGCCAGATCGACGCGGTCGAGAAGGAAGCCAAGGTCGCCCTGTTCAAGCCGGGCGCATCGCTTTCCTCGCTGGTCGATGCACTCAACAAGCTTGGCACCAGCCCTTCGGATCTCGTCGCAATCCTCGAGGCGCTCAAGCAGGCAGGTGCGCTCAAGGCAGAGATGGTGGTGATATGACCGCGATCTCCGCATCTGCCGCCAACCTGTCGCTCACGCCCAAGGTGCAGACCGAGCGCGAGAAGCTCTCGGGCGCAGCAAGGCAGTTCGAGGCGATCTTCGTCCGCCAGATGCTGTCCGCCGCGCGCGCCAGCAACTTCGGGGACGACGACGTGTTCGGAAAGATGGACCAGACTTTCGTGCAGATGCGCGACGACCGCTTTGCCGAGATCGCCTCGCAGACCGGCGCATTGGGCTTTGCCAGACAGATCGAGAACCACCTTGCCGCGCTCCTGCCCCAGGACACTGGCACCGGCACCGAGGGAGGCGCATAAGCCATGGCATCCGATCTCCTCTCGATCGCCCGCAGCGGCGTCCAGGCCGCCCGCATCGGCCTCGATATCACGGCACAGAACATCGCCAACGCATCGTCCACCGGCTATGTCCGGCGCTCGGCCGCGTTCAGCGAAGTGGCTTCGACCGGCGGGGCCTACCGCATTGGCGACCTTTCGCTTTCGGGGGTGCGGCTCGATGGCATTGTCCGCAACGCCGATGCCTTCCGCCAGGCCGAAGTGCGCCGGACCGGCTCTGACGTGGCGCGGGCCAGTGCGGAAGCTTCGGGCCTTCAGAACATCGAGTCCGCAATCGAACAATCTGGCGTGTTCGATGCCATCGTCGGCTTCGAATCCTCGCTTCAGCAGCTGGCCCAGAACCCGACCGACACTTCGCTGCGCGCCTCGGTGATCGAGAAGGCTCGGACCATGGCCGGGACGTTCCAGATCGCCTCGCAGGAAATGGATGCCGCTGCCGACGGCCTGCGGTTCCTTGCCACCGACGGCGTGACGCAGGTCAACCGCATTGCGCAGGAACTGGCGCGGACCAACACCCGCCTCGCCCGCGCCTCCGATGCCAGCAGCGACAAGACCGCCCTCCTCGACCAGCGCGACAAGCTGCTCGAGGAATTGAGCGGCTACGCGAACATCTCGACCGAGTTCTCGGCCGACGGGCAGGTTGCGATCAAGATCGGCGGCAGCACCGGCACCGACCTGGTGATCGGCAATACCGCCGCCACCTTGGGCATGACCACATCTCCGACTGACGGCACCATCAGCTTCACTGTGGGCAGCACGCCGCTGACTCTCGCTGGCGGATCGCTGGCAGGACAGCAACTCGCGCTGGCCAAGGGCGCACAGCTCAAGACTGATCTCGACACGCTTGCCGGCGACATCGTCGATGCCTTCAACACCGCGCAGAGCGGGGGCCGCGATCTCGACGGCGCAATGGGCGTCGCGATCTTTTCGGGGACGAGCGCGGCAACGATGGCACTCGCCGTCGAGGACGGCCGCAAGATTGCCACCGCTCCTGCCAGCGTAACGACACCCGGCAGCCGAGATGCGACGAACCTTGCCGCGATCCGCACGGCACTGGCGGGCGTGAACCCGTCGGGCACGATGGATGCGATCCTGTTCGACGTTTCAGGCACGCTGGCGGGACGCAATGTCACGTTGGGGGCGCTTCAGACGATTGCCGACACCGCAAAGGTTGCCCTTTCCGCGCAATCGGGCGTCGATCTCGATCAGGAAGCGGTCAACCTAGTAAGATTCCAGCAGGCCTTTCAGGCGTCCGGCAAGGTCATGCAGGTATCATCCGACATCTTCAACGCACTCCTGCAAATCGGGTAAGCGCAAATGAGCACGATCTTCGGCACATCGACCAGCGCGTTCTTCGAACGATCTGTCATGGACCTCACCGCCCTGCGCAAGCAGGCCGAGGAGACGCAGGCCGAGATGTCGACGGGAGAACGCCTGCAGCGGTCTTCCGACGATCCGGTCGCCGCCTCGCGCCTGCGCCAGCTGGCCCGAGCAGACGTGTTCGACGATATCGACACCGCCGCCACCAACCGCGCTGTCGGCGACCTCACGCTTACCGACAGCGCGCTATCGCAGTTCGCCAATCTGGTCATCCGGCTGCAGGAGCTGGCCACGCAGGCGGGTTCGACCACGGTGAACGCCAGCCAGCGCGCCGGGATCGGCGAGGAAGTGGCGCAGATCCACGGCAATCTCGTGGCGCTTGCCAACACGCGCGATGCCAATGGCAATGCCCTGTTCGGCGGCGAGAGTGCTGCTGAAGCCTACACGCTGGATGCAGCGGGCAACGCGACATACACCGGCACCAACGCTCCCGGCTCGATTTCGCTGGGCGGAGGCCAGTCTGTTCCGCGCGGGGTGATCGGCCCGGATTTCCTGCAATTCCAGTCCGGTGGCGCCACGGTTGATCTGCTGGCGCTGACCAAGACCCTGGCCGACGACCTGAAATCCGGGACGGGTGGCATAACCCCGGCGCAAACCGCGCTTGCCGCGCTTGGCGATGGCCTCAACTCCATCACGACGGCGCAGACCGTGGTCGGTTCGCGCCTGAACTGGATTGACCTCAACACCGACCGCCGCGCCTCGCTCTCCGAGATGCGCACCACCGAGAAGACCGAAGTCGGCGGCGCAGACCTGACCGAATCCATCGCCCGCCTGCAGAACACCATGCTGGTGCTTCAGGCCAGCCAGGCCAGCTTTTCGAGGCTCGCCAATCTTTCGCTGTTCAGCGTGCTGAACTGAGCGCGCAAGCTCACCGGGAACCTGTTTCATGTTCGTGATCGTCGGCATCGTTATCCTGCTCGCCATGGTCTTCGGCGGCTTTGCCATCACCGGCGGTGATCTTGGCCCGGTCCTGCATGCGCTTCCCCACGAAATGCTGATCATCGGCGGCGCGGCAGTGGGCGCAATCGTGACGGGCAACTCGATGCATGAGCTGAAGGGCATCGGCGGCGGCTTCGCCAAGAGCTTCAAGGGACCCAAGCACAACAAGCAGGATCACATCGACGTGATCGTGCTGTGCACCAAGCTGATGAAGATCCTGCGCAGCGATGGCCCGGTTGCGCTCGAAAGCCACGTGACCGATCCCAAGAACTCGCCGATCTTCGCCGAGTATCCGCGCCTGCTGGCCAATGGTGCGCTCACTTCGCTGATCTGCGACACACTGACCTTGATCGTGGTGTCTTCAGGCACGCTGGAAGTGCATGCCGTGGAAGAGGTGATGGATCATGCGATGAAGACGCATTTCCACGAGGAGCACGAAGCCCAGCATGCCATCCAGGGCCTTGCAGACGCGCTCCCGGCGCTCGGCATCGTCGCGGCGGTTCTTGGCGTGGTGAAGACGATGGGGTCGATCGACAAGCCGCCATCGATCCTCGGCGCAATGATCGGTTCGGCACTTGTCGGCACCTTTCTCGGCATTCTGCTCGCCTATGGCATGGTCGGCCCGATCGCAGGGCGGCTCAAGCAGGTGCTCGAGCAGGACGAGATGATTTTCCAAGCGGTTAAGCAGGTCATCATCGCCAGCCTCCATGGCTGGCCGCAGCCGCTCGTCGTCGAGAGCGCCCGCTCTGGTCTGGGTCACGCCTTCCGCCCGGGCCTGTCGGAACTTCTCGACGCGCTGCGTGGCAGATAAGCCATGGCCAAGGCACCGGCCAAGGGCAAGAACGAGCCGCCCAAACCCATCATCGTCAAGAAGATCACCATCGTTGCCGGCGGGCACCACGGCGGCGCCTGGAAAGTGGCCTATGCCGACTTCGTGACCGCGATGATGGCGTTCTTCCTGCTGATGTGGCTGCTGGGCGCAACCACCGAGAAGCAGCGCAAGGGCATTGCCGACTACTTCACCCCGACACTCGTCAAGGTGCGTCAGGGCAGCGCGGGCGGCTATGGCGTGCTGGGAGGTTCATCGCTGACGGATGTTGACGACTATCCGCACCGCGCCGGGCAGACCGGCAACAAGACGCTTTCCATTCCCCGCGATGCGACCGGCGGCCCCAAGGAGGGTGGCAGCAAGATCAAGCGCTCCCAGGTGATGAAGGAGCGCATCGCGCAGAAGCTGGCGCAATCCGAAAAGCTCAAGAAGCTTGCGCGTCAGGTCCGCATGACCGAAACGCCCGAAGGCGTACGTCTGGATCTGGTCGACGATGCGGACTTCTCGATGTTCCTGCTGGGCACGACGGTACTGACGCCTGATGCTGCTGAACTTCTCCGCGCGATCGGCCAGGCCATTGCGCCCGACCCGACCCAGCTGACCATTCGCGGCCACACGGATTCCCTGCCCTGGAAGAACGGTGTCGCCAACAACTGGTCACTGTCGGCCGGCCGCGCCGAAACGACGCGCCAGACCCTGATGCGCCAAGGCATCGCCGAACCGCGCTTTCGCCGGATCGAGGGCGTGGCCGACCGCGAGCCGCTGGTGCAGAACAATCCGGCCGACCCGCGCAATCGGCGCATGTCGATTTTGATCACGGGTTAAACGTCCTTTGCGCGGCGTTAAGCAACAAAATGACATCCACATGAAATAATGGTGAAAGTTCCGGTTGCATGTGTAACCGGATCACTGCAGCTTCCGGTCATTGCGGGGTGCGTCGTGCTCAAGCCACGAACCGCAACGCGTAGGGACAGGGAGCTGAATACAAATGCGCAAGTTTGCAGCTTTGGCCACCGTATCGGCGGTGGCATTGGCCGGGATCGTGTTTGCTGCCGCGGGCGGCGGGAAGTCTACGGGGTCGGGAGCGGTGCTGTTGCCCGCCACGTCGGGCCCTGCCGTTGCAGTTTCAGCCCGGCCAACTGCAGCCGCAGTCGCCGGATCGGCCATCCCCGACAGCTGGATCTGCGTTTTCAAGAAGGGCAGCATCGCGCCGGGCACCGAGCAGGCCGAGGCCAACAAGGTCACCGGCAAGGCTGGTGGCAAGATCGGGCACGTCTATCGTTATGCTCTGCAGGGCTTCTCGATCAACCTGCCGGCACAAGGTGCCAAAGCTGTCGCCGCGCATAACCCCAACATCGAATATTGCGAGGCCGACCAGGTCGCCACCGTGATCGACCCGATCAATGCGCTGGCAAGGCCGGGTGGCGGCGGCGGTTCGACCACCGAAAGCACCCCTGCCGGCATCACCCGCGTGGGCGGCGGCGCCAACTACACCGGCACCGGGCGCGCATTCGTGATCGACAGCGGCATCTTCCTCACGCACCCGGACCTCAACGTCGACACCGCGCTCAGCCGCAACTTCGTCTCGCGCGAGACTTCGCCGAACGATCTGAACGGCCATGGCACGCACGTGGCCGGCACGATTGCCGCCAAGCTCAATGGCACTGGCGTCGTTGGCGTGGCCGCAGGGGCAAAGGTCGTTGCGGTGCGCGTGCTCGATCGTCGTGGCAGCGGCGCCTATTCGGATGTCATCGCCGGCGTGGATTACGTCGCCTCGGTCGGCTCGGCCGGAGACGTCGCCAACATGAGCCTTGGCGGGCCAGTATCCGACGCGCTCGACACGGCGGTGGTCAACGCGTCCAACAGCAGCAAGGTCGTCTTTGCTCTGGCCGCAGGGAACGAGACTGACGACGCCAACAATCACTCTCCCGCCCGCGCCGACGGCCCGTATATCTACACGGTGGCAGCGGTGAACAGCTCGGATACCTTCGCCAGCTTCTCGAACTACTCCGTGATCAACGACCCCGTGGACTTCGCCGAACCGGGCGTGTCGATCCTCTCGACCTGGCTCAACAGCGGCTACAACACGATCTCCGGCACTTCCATGGCAACTCCCCACCTTGCCGGGCTTGTGCTGATCGGCGGTCCTCGCAGTGATGGTAGGCTCTCCAGCGCCGCGCCGAATGGCGTGCGCTTCCCGGTCGGCGTGAAATGACAACGGCTGCTTTCTGAAGCATCGAAGGGCGGCCCCGCAAGGAGCCGCCCTTCTTCATTTACCGGAGAACGCACGAAGGCCCGGCGGCCTGGGATGGGCCGCCGGGCTTGTGATCACGCCTGGTGGAGACAGGCGGAAGGTCATCGCTTAACGCAGCAGCGACAGCACGTTCTGCTGGCTCTGGTTGGCCTGTGCGATCATCGCGGTCGAGGCCTGCGAGAGGATCTGGGCCTTGGCCATCTGCGTGGTTTCGGTCGAGTAATCGGTGTCCTGGATCCGCGAACGGGCATCCGACAGGTTGGTGATGTTGTCGTTGAGGTTGTTCACGACCGATTCCAGGCGGTTCATGCCGGCACCGAGCGTTGCACGCGAGCTGGAGATCGTGTCGAGTTCAGTGTCGAGGTCAGTCAGCACGGCATTGGCGGCCGTAGCATCGGACACGTCATAGGAACCAGCGGCACCACCCGACGCAGCAAGCGTCGTGAGGTCGGCCATCGTGAGGTCGACGGTGTCGGTGCCGTTTGCACCGGTCTGCACCGTCACGGTCGCCTGGGTGCCATCGAAAAGCTTCACGCCGTTGAATTCGGTATTGGTGATGATCTGATCCATCTGCGCGGTCAGCTCATCGACTTCCGTCTGCATGTAGGCGCGGTCGGTGGCGTCCTGATAGGTGCCCGAAGCCGACTGGACGGCCAGTTCACGAACGCGCTGCAGCATGTTCGAAACTTCGTTGAGCGCACCTTCAGCGGTCTGCGCCAGCGAGATGCCGTCGTTGGCGTTGCGGACACCCTGGTTCATGCCCTTGATCTGCGCAGTCATGCTGGTGGCAATTGCCAGACCGGCCGCGTCGTCCTTGGCACCGTTGATGCGCTTGCCGGTCGACAGGCGCTCCATTGCCTGGCCGAGCATCTTGTTGGCCATGTTCGACGAGTTCGTCGCCTTCAAGGCACTGATGTTTGTATTGATAACCGCCATTTTCCATTCTCCGGTAGGGTGGTGTGTCGTTCCCGAAAGGACCGCCGGGTCAGAGGATCGACACGGCTGTCGGGACTAAGACCGGCAAATGGCAGCCGGTTTTAAGTTGCCGCCCGGCAAAAGAATGCCGGACCTAAGTACTGGCCCTTAGGGTTACCCGCCCCCTTAAAGTTTCAACCTGTTTGTCGGTCCCGCGCGAAAGAAGGGACTAGACAGGATGGTTAACAGGGGTCTTGAGATGATTCGCGATTGCGGGGCACTGCAGTTCACAGAAGCGGCGGCGAAAGCCCACGCAGCGCTGGTCCAGCGCGCGGCTTCGGTGCTTTCCAGCTACGGTGCGGATGGGCAGTCGATGCTCGCCGATGCCTTCGAGAACGCGAAGCTGCCCCCGCGCAAGCAGGTCGTGCTGCTGGAGCGCTCGGCAACGCCTGCCATCGAGCGGCAGACCGGCAGCCGGACGGCGACCCTGCGCTACACCGATGGTGCCGGCGAAGCTGCGCTGGCCGCGGTGCTGGCCTGCGCCGCAAAGCCGGGCGCGCCGATTGCCGCCGATCCTGAAAGCCTGTCTGTCCTCGCCCTGGCCGAACGCATCGCCGCCACCGACATCCCAGTCCTGATCAACGGCCCGACCGGCACCGGCAAGGAAGTGCTGAGCCGCTTCATCCACGAACACTCGGCCCGCGCCGAAAAGCCGTTCATCGCCATCAATTGCGCCGCCATGCCCGAAGCCATGCTGGAAGCGCTGCTGTTCGGCCACCAGAAGGGCGCGTTCACCGGCGCCAATGCCGCCAGCGAAGGCTTCTTCCGTGCAGCTGACGGCGGCACGCTGCTGCTCGACGAGATCGCCGAGATGCCGCTGACGCTGCAGGCCAAGCTGCTGCGCGCGCTGCAGGAAGGCGAAGTGGTGCCACTGGGCGCAACGCAGCCTATCAAGGTGGACGTTCGCGTGATTGCCTGTGCCAACCGCGATCTGCCGCTGGAAGTCGAGGAAGGCCGCTTCCGCGCCGATCTCTATTACCGCCTCAACGTCTTCCCGCTTGCCCTGCGTGCCCTGTGCGAGCGTCCCGACGATATCGCACCGCTCGCCTTCGCAATGGCGATGCGCCATTCGCAGGTTGCACCGTGGATTTCTGACGAGGCCCTGGCCATGCTGGCCGCACATAGCTGGCCGGGCAACGTGCGCGAGCTCGAGAACGTGATGCGTCGCGCTCTGGTCCTGGCCGGAAACGCGCCCGTGATCGAGCCGGCTCATATCATCTTCGATCGCCCCGCCCGCCTGATCAACGAACCGGTTGCGGTTCCTGCCTCGGGCGATGCCAAGCTTTCCAACATCGTGCAGATGTCCGAAGCCCGGGCGATCCTCTCGACCCTCGAGGCCTGCAACGGCAGCCGCGTTGCCGCTGCCCGCCAGCTCGGCATTTCCGAACGCACCCTGCGCTATCGCCTCGCCAGCTTCCGTGAGGCCGGGATCGAAGTGAACGGCCGGTCAGTGGACGGCAGGGCCGTCGGTGGCAGGCGATGAGCGTCTCCGGCATCGGCGGCCGGGCTTCCGGCATCCAGGACATCATGGCGCTGCGCCAGCAGATCATGGAGCGCTCGCAGCTGCTCCAGCAGGTCAAGTCGCCCGAAGCGACGCAGGCGCAAGGACCGCAAGCCAGCAACGGCCCGGCGGGGAGCTTTACCGAGAGCCTCAAGGGTGCGCTCGATAACGTCAATGCCAGCCAGCAGAAGGCCAGTGCGATCAGCGAAGCCTATGAAAAGGGCGAAGTGGTCGACGTCGCCAAGGTCATGCTGGCGCGGCAGGAAGCAGGCGTTGCCTTCGAAGCCACGCTGCAGGTCCGCAACAAGCTGCTGAACGCCTACCAGGACATCATGCGGATGGGAGTGTGATTGAATGGCTGACCTTGTCCCTGCCACACCAGCACCATCGACCTTCGGCGTCCTGACCGATCCCGCAGCCGGAAGCTTCGGCACGCGGGCCAGGGCGTTTCTGGCGCAACCGCCGGTGCGGCGCACGCTCCCATGGTTCGCCGGCGTTTCTGCTGCCGGCCTGACCGGCGTGCTGTGGCTGACCATGGCGCCCGCACCGCAGCGCATGCTCTACAGCCAGCTTTCCGATAGCGAACGGTCCGAAGTCACCGCCAGCCTCGAAAAGGCCAACATCGCCTACCAGATCGACAACGCCACCGGTGCAATCACCGTGGGCGAGGACGATCTCTACAAGGCGCGCATGGCCGCGGCATCGGATGGCGCCATCGCCACGCCCGAAACCGGCACGCAGATGCTCGACAAGCTGCCGATGGGCGCCAGCCGCGGGCTTGAGGGCCAGCGCCTGCAGGCCGCGCGCGAGCGTGAGCTGGAATTGACGGTGATGGAGATCGACGGCGTCGAAGCCGTGCGCGTCCATCTCGCCGAGCCGGAGAAGTCGGTGTTCGTGCGCGAGAACGTGCCGCCCTCGGCCTCGGTCATGGTCAAATTGAAGCGCGGGAGGCAGCTTTCGGAAAGCCAGGTGCGCGCGATCGTGAACCTGGTCGCCGGTTCCGTGCCCGGGCTTTCGATCGACGCGGTGCGCGTGGTGGACCAGCACGGCGCATTGCTTTCCGACCCGTCTGGCCCCGATGGCGACCGGCTCGAACTGCAGCAGCGCATGGAAGAGAAGTTGCGCCAGCAAGTCGCGCAACTGCTCACCCCGATGCTGGGCGAAGGGAATTTCTCCTCCGAGATCCAGCTTGATCTCGATATGGATCAGGTGACCTCGGCCCGCGAAAGCTATGACAAGCAGGGCGTGGTCCGGCAGGAGACGCAAAGCGCTTCGCAGCAGACCGGCGCTGGCGCTGCCCAAGGCGTGCCCGGCGTTACCGCCAATACGCCGCCGCCTGCCACGACTGCCCAGCCCGGTGCCCCGCAAGGCACGCCCGCCGCTGCGGCAACGCCCGGCGCCAACGGCGAATCCAGTTCCTCGCGCACTTATGAACTGGGGCGCGAAGTGGCGGTTTCGAACCAGACGCCGGGCAAGATCAAGCGCCTGTCCGTCGCCGTCGCGCTGAGCGCCGAGATCATGGCCAAGGCCAAGCCGCAGGACATCGAGCAGATCAAGCAGCTGGTCAGCGCCGCGGTTGGCGCGGACCCGGCGCGCGGCGATCAGGTTGCCGTTGCTGTTCGCGCCTTCAAGCCCGCAGACGTTGCCCCCGCGCCGTTCTGGGAGACGCCGTGGTTCGCCACGATCCTGCGCAATGCCGTGGCGCTGATCGCGGTCCTGCTGGTCCTGCTGCTCGGCGTGCGCCCCTTGATCAAGGCGCTGAAGAAGGAACCCGCGCCGGCCGAAGTGAAGACGGCAAAGAAGCGCAAGAAAGGGGAAGCGGCGGACGACGAGGACGAGGAAGCCGAAGAAGCGACCGAATCCATCGAAACCGTCACCGCCGAGGAAGTCGCACAGGCAATCCAGCCCGCGCAAAACCCCGAGACGGGCATCGTCGATGCCGAGGCACTGGCCCGGCAGGTCAGCCTTGCCCAGCGGCTTGTCATCGAAAAGCCCGACAGCGCGCTGGTTGCCCTCAAGCAGATGCTGAAAGAGCCTGAAGAGGAAGGTGCCAGCGCATGAGCGACCTGATGGATGCCCCCGCCATTTCCGATCCCGAACGCGCGGCCGTCATGGTCATGCTGCTGGAGGACGATCAGGCCGCGCAGATCCTCGCGCAACTCGAGCCCGCAGAACT
This sequence comes from Novosphingobium sp., assembly GCA_041639335.1. Taxonomy (GTDB): domain Bacteria; phylum Pseudomonadota; class Alphaproteobacteria; order Sphingomonadales; family Sphingomonadaceae; genus Novosphingobium. The sequence goes on along the minus strand of JBEQCK010000007.1, from coordinate 14,925 downwards.
TCGCCTGCTGGGCGAGAAGATGTGCGCGCTGGGCGAGATCGGCCCGGTGGCGATCGCACAGGCGATTGCCGGCTTTGTCGAGAAGACCGAGCGGCTTGGCCTGATCGCGCACGATCGCGTCGGGCAAGTGCGCTCGCTGATGACGCGCGCGGTGGGCGAGATAAAAGCGGACAGCCTGATGCAACGCATCCTCCCCGACGATCCCTCGCGCACGCCCAGCATCGAACTTGCCAGATGGCTGACGCCGCAGGTGATCGTGCCCCTGATCCGCGACGAGCATCCCCAGGCGATTGCCGTGCTGCTGGTCCAGCTTGATCCGGAAGTGGCCGCCGCGGTCCTGCATGGCCTGCCCGACGAGGTGCAGCCGCAGGTCGTTCACCGTATCGCTTCGCTCGGGCCGGTCGCACCCGAAGCCATCGCCATGCTCGAGGAGATGCTGCACCAGCGCATCGGCGAACGGCACGGCCAGGGCGCCTTTGCCATGGGCGGACCGCGCGAGGCGGCAGACATCATCAACGCCTCGGTCCGAGCGGTCGAAAAGCGGGTCATGCCCGAAATTGCCAAGCAGGATCGCCAGCTCGCCAAGGCCATCGAGAACGAGATGTTCAAGTTCGAGCACCTCTTCTCGCTCGACGACAAGTCGATGGGCGCGCTGCTGCGCGAGGTCGACAGCGATGCGCTGATTGCCGCGCTCAAGGGCATTCCCGAAGAGCAGCGCGAATGCTTCTTCCGCGCCATGTCGAGCCGTGCTGCGGACGGCGTGCGCGACGAGATTGCTGCGCGTGGCCGCATGAAGATGGCCGAAGTGATCGAGGCGCAGAAGGCCATGGTCACGGCGGCCCGCCGCCTCTCGGCCGAAGGCGTGATCGTGTTCGGCGCGGGCGACGACGACTATGTCTGACAGCTTGCGGGCGATCTCGCTGGCTGACCTTGGGCAGGTGCCCACAGGCTTCGCGCGTGATCGCCGCTTCTTCCGCGAATTTGCAGCGCCCGAACCGGAACCGATCATGGTGCCGGTGGAGGACGAACCCGAACCGCACGATCCGATCGCGGAAGCGTGGGCCGATGGCTATGCCAAGGGTCTGGGCGAAGCGCAGGAGGCCGCAGCCCAGCTCATTGCCGAGCAGGAAGCAGCGCGTCAGAAGATCGAATTCGCGCTCGGCAAGCTCGACGTCGCGATGCAGACCGAACTGCAGGACCGTTTGCGTGAGACGGTGATTGCCCTGTGCGAAGCAGCGATTGCGCCCGCAGCCCTTGATCCCGATGCGCTGACCCGCCGGGTCGAGGCTGCCGCCGCCATGCTCGCCCGCGCCGAGGACCAGCGCGTGATCCGGCTCCACCCCGAGGACCTGGCCCTCATCGCCGCGCGCCTGCCGGAAGACTGGCATTTCGAACCAGACGCTTCGCTCGAACGCGGCGCACTGCGGGTGGAGGGCGCGACGGGTGGGGTAGAGGACGGCCCTGAGCAATGGCGCTGCGCCATCCACGAGGCGCTGCGCCAATGCTGATGGGCCCAACCTTCTCCGTGCTCGACCGGGCGCTCGATTCCCTGGCCCTGTGCGAACCCGATTTCACGCCTGCCCGCTATGGCTTGCTTGCCGCGTGCGATGGCGGAATGCTTGAAGTGTCGGGGCTTTCGGTGCCCATCGGCACGCAATGCCGCATCGCCCATGGAGCGGGATCGCTGACGGCGGAGACCATCGGCTTTCGCAATGGTCGCACACTGATGATGCTGCTCGGCGATCCGGTGCTGTTGCGGCCGGGCGCCAGGGTCAGGCCCGAGGGCCGCCCCGGCATGGTTCCGGTGGGCGAGGCTTTTCTTGGCCGCGCGATCGATGGCGAGGGCAAGCCGATTGACGGCATGGGGCCGATCCACAACCGCCGCGAATGGCCTTCAGCTGGCGTCCGGGCCGCCGCGCTCGATCGATCACCGGTGCGCGAAAGCTTCGATACCGGTGTGCGAGCGCTGAATGCCTTGACCACGTTCGGCATCGGCCAGCGTATCGGCATCATGGCCGGATCGGGCGTCGGCAAGTCGGTGCTGCTCGACATGATCGCGCATGGCGCCGAGGCCGAGATCGTCATCGTCGGCCTGATTGGCGAGCGTGCGCGCGAAGTCTCGGATTTCGTCGAACGGCACATGCAAGGTTCCAAGCGCGAACGCTCCGTCGTCGTCGCGGTCCCCGCCGACCACGCGCCCAACTTGCGCATACGCGGCGCGATGATGGCAACGGCACTGGCCGAATACTTCCGCGCTCAAGGCAAGCGCGTGCTGCTGATCATGGACAGCCTGACGCGCGTCGCCCACGCAGGCCGCGAAATTGCGCTGCTGCTGGGCGAACCGGGCGCGGCGCGCGGCTATCCGCCTTCGGCGCTCGCCACGATCACCAAGCTGGTCGAACGCGCCGGCAATTCGGCGGAAAGCGGCGGGTCGGTGACCGGGCTCTACACGGTCCTTGCCGATGGCGACAATCAGGACGATCCGGTGGTGGACACCGCGCGTTCGATCCTCGACGGGCACATCGTGTTGTCACGCGATCTGGCGCAACGGGGGCAATACCCGGCCATCGACATCGCCGCCTCATTGAGCCGCGTGATGAACGACATCACCGCGCCAGAACATCAGCGCGCCGCCCGCACTTTCCGCGCGCTCGTGGCAAGTTACGAGGCCAACCGCGATCTGGTGCTGATGGGCGCCTATCGCAGCGGGGCCGATCCCCAGCTCGATCGCGCCATTGCCATGCATGAGGCGCTGACCGGGTTCATCAGCCAGCCGCAGCGGGAAGTCGTGCCGATGACGGCAAGCGTCGCTGCCCTCACCCAGCTGATCGGCGCATGAAAGCAGAGCGCGAGCGCCTGGCGCGCCTGAAACGGCTCGAGCGCATCCGCGACATCGCCCGCCAGACCGCGCTCGCCGAAGCCGGCAAGGCCGAGGGCACACTGGCGCAGTTGCAGGGGCTGGTGGAGCGGACGTCCCGGCTTTCCGCCGACTATTCCGCCCGCACCGATGCACGCGATGCCCATTCGTTGCAGCAGTTGCGGCATTTCGTCGTCGGGCTTGACCGGATTACCACCGGCACGCGCGCCGATGCCGATGCTGCGCGCAAGATCGCCGATGCCAAGGCGCAGGAAGCTGCCGCCGCCGAGCGTCGCCGCGCCGCCGTGGAAGAGCGCGCCGAGGCGCAGGAGCGTCTGATCGCGCGCAAGGTGGCATCCGCAACAACACCTACCACCGGGAAAAGGCAATCTGGCACGGGTCTTGAATAATCACGGTTAATGCACCGCCACGGAGCTTAGCCGATGTTCGATCTTGCCGCCCTTTTCCAGCCGACAGCCGCCCCTGCCCTGCAGGCTGCGCCGCTGCAGAATGGCGGAAATGCGGCGGAATCGAGCGATGGCACGGCTTCTGGTCCCGGCCTTGCCTTCGATGCCCTCCTCGCCCTGCAGATCGCCCCGGCAGAACCGGCAGACGTGCCTTTGCCGGAAAGCGGCAAGATCTTGCCGGATGCGGCAAAGGTGCTTGCCGCCTTGCCGCAAGTGCGCAGCGCCGATGTGCAGGCGAAGCCTCAGCCGGCAAAGCCGCGGGCCGAAGCCGAGCACGCCGGAGACGATTCCAGCGATGCACCGGAACTGCCGGACGCCGCCCTTCCCGATGCGGCCCTTATCGCAGCGCTGTTCGCCGCGCCGGATCGTCTGGCTCCCTCCGAGGGTGCCGATGCCCGCACTCCATCCGCACGCCCCACGGTAACCGTTGCCTCGGCTGCACCCGCGCCCGATGCACCGCCATCTCCGGCTCAGACAGCTATCGCGCTGGCCCGCACGGCACAAATCGAACTGACCTCCGCGCCCGAAACGGCACCTGCGCCCCAGCACCCCGAAGCGGTCGTCGCAACGCCGACTGCGCAGATCATGGCCGCACGTCAGGTTCGCCAGAACAAGTCAGAGGGCGCGGACGGCGAGGCTTCCGAAGTTTCGACACCGCCTTCACTGGCCGCCGGTGCCAAGCCGCTCACCGACGGCGAACGCGACGAAACCCCGCGCGTCGAAGCGACCAGCACCACAAGCCTGCTGGCAGACCGCTCGCTTGCGGCGCCCGACAATGCCGCCCCGTCGCCAGTGCGCCACGAAGCCCGCAGCGAGCGCGTCGATTTCGCCACCTTGGTAGACAATCTCGCCCGCGCCCGTGAGGACGCCACGCCGCGTGCCGTTACCGCCTCGATCAACCATGCCGAATTCGGCCGCGTCACACTGCGCTTCGACCAGAGCGAGGATCGCGGCATGTCAGTGGCGATGAGCAGCGCCGATCCCGGCTTTGCCCGCGCGGTCAGTGCCTCTGCCGAAGCAGCGCGCACCCCCGCCGAAAGCACCGGCCAGAATCCTCAGCCGCAAGCCGATCCGCGCGCGCAGAGTGGCCAAGGCGAAAGCCAGCGCCAGCAGCCGCGCCAGGTCGAGCAGACACCGACCAGCCCATTCTCCGCCAACGGCACTTCGTCCCGCGAGGAAGAGGCGCCCCGCCACCGCAGCGACGATCGTGGCATCTACGCCTGATCCTGACCCCCATTTCCTGAGAGAACCCCGATGAGCGACAAGAGCGACAAGGAAGAGAAGCCCAAGAAGAGAAAAGGCGGCGGCATGATGATCAAGATCGTCGGCGCTGTCGCACTGCTGGGCGTCGGCGCGGGCGGCGTGTTCGGCCTCGTGGCTGCCGGGATCATCGGCGGCGGCACGCATGAAGTCGTCAAGGTCGACAACAACCCGAAGCTCGTGCGCAAGGGCGAGGAAGACCCCTATGCGCCGGTCGCCAAGGAAGGTGAAGGCGAAGGCGGCGGTGCTGCTGGCGAAACCGACGGGGAGGGCGGCAGCGAGTTCCGCACCGTCTATTACAACTTCGCCGAAGACTTCACGTCGAACCTCAAGAACACCGACGCCCTGCTGCAGGTGAACATCTCGGCTTCCACTCGCCGCGACTATCGCGTCGTGCTGTGGATGAAGAAGCACGAGCTGGCGATCCGCTCGGCCCTGCTCATTGCCATTGCCGACACCCCCGAGGAAGAGGTGATCAGCCCCGAAGGCAAGGGCCGGCTGCAGAAGCGCCTGACCGCCGCGATCAACAAGGTCCTCACCGAGAACGAGGGCTTTGGCGGGGTCGACAACGTCTACTTCAAGACCTTCATCGTTCAGTAAATCTGGCATCGCCCAGTAAGCGGAAAGCGTCAGCGCCTCCATGAAACCCGAACGCGCCTTCATCGCCGAACGTGCCATTGCCCGGCACGATCCGGCCCTGCTGCGCCCCGGCCCCAGCGCCGCGGAACTGATCCCGGCGCTTACCCGCATGAGCGAACGCCTGGCCAAGGCGGTGCGCGGCGCGCTCGGTCCCCTGCTCGGCGGGGCAGAGCCGCAGATCAATCCGATGAAGCCGATGGACACGGACTTTGCCGACTTCTGCTCGGAAATCCCGCGCCTTGCCGCCAACAGCCTGATGCAGATCGGCAGCGCCCCCTTCATGATCACCGTCGAAGGCGAGAACGTGCTGCGCCTGGTCGACCGCGCCTTTGGTGGCCCCGGCGATACCCCTTCATCGCTGCCAAAGGAATTCCCGCTTTCTGCCGAACTGATGATCGGCCGGATCGAGCAGCTCGTTGCCTCGGCGCTCACCGTCGCATTGGGCGGCAGCGGCGGCCCAATCCGCGCGCTGCGCCGCGATGCCAGCCTCGCCCAGCTTCAGGCCATGCCCGATGCGACCAAGGTTGCCGGGCTGACGCTGAACGTCGTGGAGCAGGGACGCATGCCCTGGGCAATCTCGATTGCCTTTCCTCACGATACGCTCGGCCTGATGTTCGCCCATGGCGATGCCAAGCGTCCGCCCAAGCCCCGGCGCGGTCCGGCGCAGCCGACCGACGCCCCCTTTGCCGACCTGCCGGTCGAGCTTGCCGCAGTGCTGGTCGACATGCGGCTTCCGCTCGCGGTCGTATCCGGCCTGCGCATCGGACAGGTTCTGCCCGTGCCCATCGCGCGCAACGTGCCGGTCAAGGTCGGCGACAAGACTTACGCCACCGGCACCATCGGCGCGCTCGAAGACCGCGTCGCCATCCAGCTCAACCAGCTTTCCTGATTTCCCGAAGAGGCCCTCACCCCATGACCTTCCAGCCCCGCGGTTTCGATTTCCTCAAGGACGTGGACGTTCGCCTGACCGTCGAACTCGGCCGCACATCGATGAAGCTCAAGGACGTGCTCGGCCTGACCGAGGAGTCCGTCGTCATGCTCGACCGCCTGACCGACGAGCTGCTTGATGTCATGGTCAACGGCAAGCTGATCGCGCGCGGCGAAGTGGTCGCACAAGGTGACCGCTTCGGCCTCAGGATCGTCGAGCTTGCCGGCAGCGAGCCCGAAGAAGCCCCTTCGACCCCGGCCAAGAAAGCCGCCAAGGGGGATGTCGCCTGATGTTCTGGTATGTCCTCAAGCTGCTCGTGCTGCTGCCGCTGATCGGCGGTCTCGCCTGGGTCAGCCTCAAGTTCGCCAAGCGCATGGAGGGCCGCTTCATGGCAGGCAGCGCGCCCAAGTCGGTGCGCATCATCGAGACGCAGATGCTCAGCCCCACCCTGCGCCTGGCCGTCCTCGAATTCCATGGCCGCGAGATCCTCGTTTCCGCTGGCAAGAACGGCCTCGTCCGCCTCGCCGAGGCTCCGGCACGACCCAAGGTGGAAGCGGAGGACGCCCAGTGAGACGCACAGTGAAGCGCCTTCTCGCCACCCTGGCCACGACTCTGACCCTGCTGCCGCACTATGCGATGGCGCAGGCTGCGGGCCCGGCCCCGGCCCAGCAACCGGCCGCGATCTCGGGCGCGCTTGACCGCGCCTTTGGCCAGATGGCCGGCGCGCAAAGCGGCGGTTCGCTGTCCCTGTCGTTGCAGCTCCTGCTCATCATGGGGCTGCTGACGATCCTGCCGTCACTGATCCTGATGATGACCAGCTTCACCCGCGTGCTGGTGGTGCTTTCGATCCTGCGTCAGGCGATGGGGCTGCAGCAATCACCACCCAACCAGGTGCTGATCGGCCTGTCGCTGTTCCTCTCTCTGTTCATCATGGGACCAACGCTCGACAAGGTGAATGCCAACGCCATCCAGCCTTATTCCAGCGGCCAGATCGGGGCAGAGCAGGCCTTTGTCGCGGGCGGGCGCGAGTTTCACGCCTTCATGATCCGCCAGACCCGTGAAACCGATTTGCGCATGTTCTCGGAAATGGCGCGGGCGCCCAAGTTCGCCACGCCGGCAGACGTGCCCTACTCGATCCTCCTGCCCGCCTATGTCACCAGCGAGCTCAAGACAGCTTTCCAGATCGGGTTCATGCTGTTTCTCCCCTTTCTGGTGATCGACCTCGTCGTCTCCTCGGTGCTGATGAGCCTGGGCATGATGATGATGAGCCCGACGATCGTCTCGCTCCCGTTCAAGCTGCTGCTGTTCGTCCTCGTCGATGGCTGGGCACTGCTGATGGGCAGCCTTGCGGCGAGCTTCGGGTAAAGCGCAATGGAAGACACTGCCTCTCTCCTCGCGCTGGCCGACCGGATGCTGTGGATCACGGCGCTAGTTGCCGCCCCGATCCTCATCGCCTCGCTCGCCGTGGGCCTCGTCGTCGGCGTGATCCAGGCCGCGACGTCGGTCAACGAACAGACGCTGACTTTCGTGCCCAAACTTGCCGTAACCGCGCTTGTGCTCGTGCTGTTCGGATCGGCCATGCTCGGCCTCGTCGGGGATTTCACCAAGGAAATCTTCGACCAGATCGCCATGACCGGAAAAGGCTGACCCGTGCTGCAGCTGAACTTCGGCTTTGGCGCGCTCGAGGCGGACTTCTGGCGCTGGCTGTTCGTGATGACGCGCATTGCCGCTGCCATGTTCGCCGCGCCGCTGTTCGGCACCGGCACCGTGCCTTACCAGATCCGCATCGTCGCCTCGGGCGCGATTGCAATGCTGGTGTGCGGCTGGACCCCGGTTGAAGCGCCGACTGCGCTGATGTCGATCAACGGCCTGCTCAGCGCTGCAAACGAAGTCCTGATCGGCCTCGCCATGGGCTTTGCCCTCCAGCTTTCCTTTGCCGCGCCGACGCTTGCCGCCGAAGTGATCGGGGGCGGCATGGGCATGTCAATCGCCACGACGGCAGACCCGGTCAGCGGTGCGCACTCGCCTGCGATGGGCCAGTACTTCGCCGTCGTGCTGACCGTCATCTTCCTCGGCACCGGCGCGCACCTCAACTGGATCGCTCTGCTGGTTGACAGCTACCGCACCTTCCCGCCCGGCACGTCGTGGCTTGCCGCAAATCGCATCGATCTGATCGGCCAGTTCGCCACGCAGATGTTCGTGACCGCGATCCTCATCGCCTTGCCCGTCACGCTGATCCTGCTGCTGGTCCAGGTGACGACCGGCATCATCAGCCGTTCCGCCCCCAGCCTGAACCTGTTCTCGCTCGGCCTGCCTGCAGGCGTGCTCGCCGGCCTTGCCGCGATGATCGCCGCCGCCCCGATGCTGACCGACGTGATGGTCGACATCTCCGCCACCGCCGTCGCCAATGCCGGCGCGCTGGTCCTGAAGTAGGAGGCAGGCTTGGCCGAGCAGGAAGGCGAAAAGACCTTTGCCCCGACAGAGAAGCGCAAGAAGGATGCCGCCAAGAACGGCGATGTCTTGCGCTCCAAGGATCTGGCAACCGCCGTCGGCGTGCTGGTGGGCGCAGTCTGGTTGAAGTTCGCCGGGCCGTGGGTGATGGACGCCCTGCAGGACACGCTGCGCGCCTCGTTCACGCTGGATCGCGCGGCCATCGAAGACTTCGCCCCGGCAAAGCTGCTGACGGGCGCCATGGTTGCCGTCCTGCCTCCGGTTTTCCTGCTCGGCCTGATGGTGCTGGCAGCCTCGGTATTTTCGCAGATCGGCCTTTCCGATGGCCGGTGGATTCCTTCGAACCTTGCGCCAAAGGCTTCGCGCATCAATCCGCTATCCGGGCTCAAGCGCATGTTTGGCCCGCAAGGCTGGATCGAACTGGCCAAGGGGCTCGCCAAGCTGGGCCTGCTCGGGGCGATTGCCTGGTCCTGGGCATCGGGCCGGATCGCCGGGATGGTCGGGCTCGGCCAAGGTGACATCCACGGCCAGCTCGTCACCGCGTGGGATACGATCACTTCGCTTGCCTTCGCGCTTGCGTCCGGGCTGATCGTGATTGCCCTGCTCGACTTCCCGATCCAGTGGGTCCGCCGCTTCCTGCGCCTGCGCATGACGCTGCAGGAGGTGAAGGACGAGCACAAGGAAGCCGAAGGCTCGCCAGAAAAGAAAGCCGCCATCCGCAACAAGCAGCGCCAGCTGGCGATGGGCGCGATGCAGCAGGCGATGCAGAAGGCGCAGTTCGTCATCACCAACCCGACGCACTTCTCGGTCGCCATGGTCTACGATCCTGACCTGGCCCCCGCGCCGGTCGTGCTGGCCAAGGGGCGCGGCGAAAAGGCGCTGGCCATGCGCGAACTGGCAGCAGAACTCGGCGTTCCGACACTCGAACTGCCGCCACTCGCCCGTTCCGTCTACTTCACCACGCGCGAAAACCAGATGATCCGCGAGGACCTTTATGCCGCCGTCGCGTCGGTCCTCGCCTTTGTGCTGTCGCTCGGCCGGGGTGATAATGTGTCCCTGCCGACCATCGACTTGCCGATCCACATGCGGTTCGACGCAGATGGCCGCCCCGAAGCGGTAATCGACCTTAAGACCGCCCCGGCGCGGCCGTCCTAAAGACCATGGCAACGACCACATCCTCCACGGCATCCACGTCTGCCACCGCGCAGATCGTCTCGGCGTTGGGCGCAGGCAGCGGCATCAACACCGCACAGCTTGCCGAACAGCTCGCCGCTGCCCAGTTCGCCACTCGTATCGACCAGCTCTCGGCCAAGACCGAAAAGCTCGACGCGCAGATCTCCAGTGCGTCGAACCTCAAGTCCCTCATCAGCACGCTCGCGTCATCGATCGGCACGCTGATCCGCACCGGCGATCTGGCGGTAAAGCCATCGATTTCGAACACGAGTGTTGCGACGGTCAGCAAGGGTACGCTGAGCGGCAGTGGCTCCTACAGCCTCGAGGTCACGTCACTGGCCAACGCACAGAAGCTCGTGATGCCGGCCTACGCTTCCTCGACCTCGACGGTGGGCGAAGGTACCCTGACGCTGCGGTTTGGCACGGTGGCGAGCGGCGCGTTCACGGCCGATGCCACGCAGGCGGCGGTCGATATCACCGTACCAGCCGGAGCCACGCTGGCCGACGTGGCAACCGCCATCAATGCTGCGGGAACCGGCGTTTCGGCCTATGTCGCGAACGGGTCTGCAGGTGCGCAGCTGGTACTCAAGGGCAAGGAAGGGGCAAACAGCGGCTTCGTCCTCGAAGCCAGCCCGGCCGTCGGCGGGGAAGCGCTTGCCGACCTCGCCTGGGCACCGGCAACGAACACCACACAGCTCAAATCCACCGCCACCGACGCGGCCTACATGCTCGATGGCGTGGCCTACTCAGGGACCAGCAACACCATCAACGACGTGCTGCCCGGCCTCAACCTCAAGCTCACGGCAACGAATGTCGGCAACCCGGCCACGATCACGTTCAGCGATCCGTCGACCGGCATCGCCACGGCGATGACCGACCTCACCGACGCCCTCAACGAGGTCGCCAAGCAGCTCAACGCGGCCATGAACAAGGACAATGGCGAGCTCAACAACGATCCCGGTGCCCGGGCGCTGCGCACTGCACTGACCGGACTCGCCGGGCAGAAGATCATGCTAAACGCAGCATCCGGCGCCCCGTCGACTCTGGCAGATCTTGGCCTGAAGACCGAACGTGACGGCACGTTCAGCCTCGACACCGCTCGCCTGAACCAGACGCTCAAGACCTCGCCGCAAGAGGCCGGCGCGATGTGGACGACCGGCATCTTCGGCGTCTTTGCCACGATCGACAAGATCGCCCGCAACGCCAATTCGACCACCGGCATCTCGCTGGGCAGTTCCGTCACCAAAAACACGGCCCTGCAGAAAACCCTCGCCGACCGCTCAGCCACGCTGGCCGAAAAGCAGGAAGCGCTGCGCCAGCAACTCGTCACCCGGTTTGCCGCGATGGACACCAGGGTCAGCGGCTCGCAATCCACCCTCTCATTCCTGAAGGCGCAGATCGACGCCTGGAACGCATCGGGCAAGAACTGACATGCTGCATCACCGCAAGGACCCGACCGAAGCCTATCGCCGCGTCGATTTCGACGCCCGTGTTCGCGGCGCCGATTCGCGTCAGCTTGTCGACCTGTGCCTCGAGCAGGTCATCGGTTCGGTCGGTCGCGCGGTCCATGCGCAGGAACGTGGCGACAACGCTGCCAAGAGCGCCGCGCTCACCCGTGCGATCTCGGCCCTGACTGCGCTGCAGATGGGCGTGGACCTCGCCAACCCAACGGCAGGTGCGCTCGTCCAGCTTTACCAATCGGCCCGCAATGCGATCCTCGATTGCGTGACGCGCTTCGATGCGCGCACGCTGCAGGCCATCCGCCAGGATTTCACCGAAATCCGCGAGGCCATGCTGCGCAGCATCCCGGCCTGACTCCCGGTTCCCTGCTAACTCAAACAGGAAAAGGCCCGGAACCTTGACGGTTTCGGGCCTTCCTCACCTGCGCGGACGGGGACGGACCGCGCAGGATCTCCAGGACCTTGTTCCTACCCGATGTTGCAGGCTGCGATCAGCGCCTCGCCCAGCCCGTCGAGATCAAGCTCGCTCTCGGCCGCTCCGGCATCGATGGCGGCAGCCGGCGCTTCGGCAACCAGGGCCGACTGACGCGCCTGGGCAAAAGTCTTGCACCCGTTATCGCGCATCAGCTTCAGGCCCTTGGCGCCATCGGCGCCCATGCCGGTCAGGATCGCGCCTGCCGCCGGGACCGAACCGCGCGCGATCGAACCGTAAAGGAGATTGGCCGACGGCCGCATGCCATCGACGGGATCACGATCGATCAGGCGCAACTTTGCAGGAGTGCCCGGCTCGATCACCACGTGGCGTTCGGGGTCATATGCAATGTGGATGGTGCCCTGCGTCAGGGGCGTGCCGTCCTTGGCCGCCTTGACGCTGCACTTCAGTTCGCCGTCCATGCGCTTGATGAACGTCTCGACAATGCCGGGCTCGGCGTTGAGGGCAATCACCGTGGGCGGGCACTTCTCGGGAAAATAGGACAGCAGCTGGGTCAGGGCGTCGATTCCGCCCATCGAAGCGGACAGCGCAAGGAGGTGTCCGTTCCATTCAAAGTGCGCTTCGGCCTGCTTGTGCTCGCGCGGCGCCTTGCGGTCCTTCACGTTGCTGTTTGCCGCTGCCAGCACGATCTTGCCGAGCTTGCCCACGGTCTTGCTGAACTGTTCGGGCGTTGCCTTGAGCGGCTTGGGAAAGCACTCGACCGCGCCCAGCTCGTATGCCTTTAGCGACGTCTCGGTCCCGGCCTGGGTCAGGCTTGAAAGCATGACCACCGGCAAGGGGTTGGAGCCCATGATCTCTTCCAGGAACTCGATCCCGCTCATGCCGGGCATTTCGACGTCCAGCGTCACCACGTTGGGACGCAACTCCTTGATCTGTTCACGCGCCTCGGCCGCATTTGCTGCCGCGCCGATCACGGTCACGTTCTTGGACTGATCCAGGATGTCGGAAAACAGAGCCCGCATTGCTGCGGAATCATCGACTACAAGAACACGGGCTTCGTGCATTTCAAGGGAAACCTTCCAAGGCGTTGTTTCGCCTCGGTTCGTTCTACGCGCGAAGCACCAGCAATTTCTGTTCCGACACTTACGTATCTCACCGTAGGCCCGGCGAAAGCCGGCCTTTTCCCTCGTGCTCTATTCCGGAAGACCAGTCGCCGCGTCGGGTCTCCCGGATCGGCCCAACCGAGCCGGAGGAAGAGCATCTCCATGACATCGATCACCCTGCCAGAGCGCTGCGACCGCGCCGCCGCCGAAGCCTTGTTGCCCGAAATGCTGGCGGCGCTGGGATCGGGTCCGCTCGAGATCGATGCGCGCGAATGTCGGCAGATCGGCCAGGCGATGCTGCAACTGCTGGTGAGCGCCCGCCAGACCGGCGATGGCGCAGTGATTCTCCCCTCCGATGCCCTGAACGAGGCCGCCGCGCTGACCGGGCTTGCTGACGAACTTTTCTCGGGAGTGCTGGCATGACCGCCGACGAAATCCAGGCGATCTTCTTTGCCGAATGCGAAGAATCGCTGGCCGCTGCCGAACAGGGTCTCGCCGCTTGCCGCGAAGGAACGCAGGACAGCGATACCGTCAACGCCGTGTTCCGAGGCGTCCATTCGATCAAGGGCGGCGCAGGGGCGTTCGGCTATGTGGCGCTGCAGGGTTTCACCCACACCTTCGAAACGCTGCTGTCCGATGTACGCGACGGCACCGTGCCGATTACCGGCCCGCTCACCGACCTGCTCCTGCGCGCGCTTGATACGCTGAGCGATCACGTGACTGCTGCGCGCGACGGAACCGAGCCGCCCGAGGACGGCGCGCTCCAGGCCGAACTTACCGCAGCAATGGCAGCCAACGCCGGTGCCGCGCCCGCCGCCCCGGCGGCCACGCCGGCACCAGCCGCGCAGCCCGCGCCGGCAGAGGTCGTCGAGCCGGTTGCAGCAGAAGCATCGAGCGACGACGGCGACGATTTCGACTTCGATCTTGATGCCTTGCTCGACGACATTTCGGGCGAAATCACGCCAGATTCCGCGCCTGCCCCCGGTATCGAGGCCGTGGAAGCGCGTTGGCACATGCGGCTTCGCCCCCACAGCGGCGCGATGCGCAATGGTAGCGAGCCGCTGCTGATGCTGCGCGAAATGGCGGATATGGGCGGCAGGTGCGAGCTTTGCGACGTGTCCTCGGTCCCGCCGCTCGATTCGTTCGATCCCGGCTGCGGCTATCTTGGCTGGGCGTTCAGCTTCCCCTCCAGCGTTGCCGAAGCCAGTATCCGCGACATCTTCGATTTCGTCGGCGATGATTGCTCGCTGGCGTTCGGAGCCGACGCAGACATGCCGCCGGTGCGCAAGACCGATGCCGCACCGCCGACGCCTGCAGCGCCCCAGGCTGCCCCGCCTGCCGCGGTTCAGGCAACGGCGCCCGCCCCCGCTGCGGACGCCCCCGTCGCGGTCGAGGAAGCCACGCCATCGCGCGTCGCTGCATCCAGCGGCTCGGCACCGCCGGCGCCCCCTGCGCCGGGACAGTCGATCCGCATCGAGCTGGGAAAGCTCGACAAGCTGATCGATGCGGTCGGCGAGCTCGTGATCGCCCAGGCCATGATGGCGCAGCGCCTCGCCGGACAAGGCCTCGCCGTGGCCGAAGAAATGGCGATGATCGAGGGCCTGACCCGCGACATCCAGGAATCGGCCATGTCGATCCGCGCGCAACCGATCGGCTCGGTCTTCAGCCGCGTGCCGCGCATCCTGCGTGAACTGTCGTCCACCACCGGCAAGCATGTCCGCCTGGAAGTTTCAGGCGAAAGCACCGAACTCGACAAGACCGTGATCGAGCGTCTGGGCGAACCGCTGACCCACCTCATCCGCAATGCCGTGGACCATGGCATCGAACCGGCCGACGAGCGCATCGCTGCTGGAAAATCCGCCGAAGGCACGCTGACTCTCTCGGCCGAGCACCGGTCGGGCCGGATTCTCATCCGCATTGGCGATGACGGCAAGGGCATCGATCGCGAGCGCGTCTTTGCCAAGGCCGTCGAAAAGGGACTGATCGCTGCCGATGCCATCCTGTCCAAGGAAGAAATCGACCTGCTGATCTTCGCCCCCGGGTTCTCCACCGCCCAGCAGGTCTCGAACATTTCGGGCCGAGGGGTGGGGATGGACGTGGTCCGCCAGAATGTGAAGGATCTGGGCGGACGCATCACGATCGATTCCGAACCGG
>JBEQCK010000006.1:0-43756 GCA_041639335.1 Novosphingobium sp. | reverse complement strand
GGTGCAAACGCCGCTGCCGCCAGCGCGGCCTGAGGGGAAGAACAATGCCGATCACGCTTACCGTCAAGGACCGCATCGCCGAGATCGTGTTCGACGTGCCGCCGGTCAACGCGTTCGACAGCGAGACCTGGATGTCGCTTCCGGCCATCGTCAAGAAGGCGGCGGCTGATCCTGAAGCCAACGTCGTGCTGATCCGCGCGGCGGAAGACTCGCGCGGGTTCTGCGGCGGTGTCGATATCAAGGAAATGCAGGCACATCCCGAACGCATCACCGTGCTCAATCGCGGCAACTTCCTGACGTTCAAGGCGATCCACGAGGCGGAAATCCCGGTGGTGGTGGCCGCGCACAAGTTCGTGATCGGCGGCGGCATCGGCATCTGCGGGGCAAGCGACGTGATCATCGCGGCGGACGATGCGTTCTTCTCGCTGCCGGAAGTCGACCGCGGCGCGATGGGAGGGGCGAGCCACATGTCGCGCATGCTGCCGCTGCACAAGGTGCGCGCCGCGTTCTTCACCGGCGGCAACATCCCGGCGCAGGAAGCCTATCGCCTGGGCGCGGTGGAGAAGGTCGTGCCGCGCGCTGATCTGGTGGCTGAGGCGCACGCCTTCTGCAGCGTCATCGCCTCCAAGAGCCGCAAGGCGCTGGTCATCGCCAAGGAGGCGCTGAACGGCCTCGAGGCGCGTGACGTGGATCGCGGGTATCGCTGGGAGCAGGGCTTCACGCTGGAAATGTACATGCACGAGGACAGCCAGCGCGCGCGCGACGCCTTCGTCGAGACCGGCAAGGCGGCCCAATTCTAATGATGGCTTTCTGACTATGGACTTGACGTACACTCCCGAACAGCAGGCATTCCGCGCCGAAGTCCGCGCGTGGCTGGAAGCGCACGTGCCCAAGGCGCCGCTCGAGCACTACGATGCGACGCGCGAGGGCTTCGAGGCGCACCGCCAGTGGGAAGCGACGCTCAAGAGCGGCGACTGGGGCATGGTGACCTGGCCCAAGGAATATGGCGGGCGCGGGCTCGACCTGATCCAGTGGCTGATCTTCGAGGAAGAGTATTACCGCGCCGGGGCTCCGGGCCGCGTCAACCAGAACGGCATCTTCCTGCTCGGCCCCACGCTGATGGAATTCGGCACGCACGAACAGAAGCAGCGCTTCCTGCCGCCGATGGCCAGTGGCGAGGAAATCTGGGCGCAGGCCTGGTCCGAACCGCAGGCGGGCTCCGACCTTGCCGGGGTGCGCGCGACCGCCGTCCGCGAGGGCGACGAATACGTGCTTAACGGCCACAAGATCTGGTCGAGCCGCGCCGCCTTTGCCGACTGGGCTTTCGGCCTGTTCCGCGAGCCGGGCAGCGAACGGCACAAGGGCATGAGCCTGATCTTCTTCCGGCTCGATCAGGAAGGCGTGACCCGCAACCCGATCCGCAAGATCAACGGGCATGTGGGCTTTGCCGAAATCTTCCTCGACAACGTGCGCGTGCCTGCCTTCAACCGCCTCGGCGATGAAGGGCAGGGCTGGCACATCTGCATGGCGACTGCAGGGTTCGAACGCGGCTTGATGCTGCGCAGCCCGGCGCGGTTTCAGGAGGCTGCTGCGGCTCTTGCAGCGCTGTGGCAGAGCCGCAAGGACAGTTGCGATCCGACGCTCGAGGCGGATGTGGTGCGCGCGCACATGAACGCCGAGGCCTATGCGCTCAACATCTACCAGACCGCATCGCGGCTGATGGCGGGTGCGAAGATCGGGCCGGAGGCTTCGACCAACAAGATCTTGTGGTCGGAGATGGACATTCATCTGCACGAGACCGCGCTGGCGATCCTCGGGGCCGAGGCCGAGCTGCTGCCGCCAACTGGTCAGCATGAGTGGCTAGACGACTACATCTTCTCGCTGGCCGGGCCGATCTACGCCGGGTCGAACGAGATCCAGCGCAACATCATTGCCGAGCGCATGCTTGGCCTGCCGCGCTGAGGAGGGACGGGCACATGGACTTCACCCTCAACGAAGAACAGCTGATGTTTGCCGAGACGGCGCGGACGCTGCTGGGCGATACCTGCACGCCGGACCACTGGCACAAGATGATGGAACAGGGCGCTGCGTTTGACGCCGCGCGCTGGGCGCAGATCGTCGAGAGCGGCTTTACCCTGCTGCTCCTGCCCGAAGCGGCGGGCGGCATGGGGCTGACCGAGCTGGACCTCGCGCTGATCGCCATCGAGGCAGGCTATGTCGCGCTACCCGAGCCGCTGGCCGAAAGCGCGGGGGTTGGCGCGCCGCTGCTGGCGAGCTTTGCGCCCGAACATCCGGTGCTGGCCGATCCGGCTGCGATCATTGCGGTGGCTCCGGCGATCAATCCGGTTGTCGCCAATGCTGATGTTGCTGCGGCGATCCTGATCGAGAAGGATGGGCGGGCCTATCTGGTGACGCCGGATCAGGTGACGCTGACGCCTGCCGAGACCATCGACCCGTTCCGCCGCCTGTTCCGCATCGAGTGGGACGCAAGCAAGGCGAAGGACTTCGGTCCTGCCGACTGGACGCTGGCGCTCGACCGCGCATCGCTGTTCGCGGCGGCGCAGGGCTTGGGGCTGGCGCAGCGGGCGGTGGACCTCGCCGTCGCTTATGCCAAGGACCGCATGCAGTTCGGCAAGCCGATTGGTTCGTACCAGGCGGTCAAGCATCACCTTGCCAGCGCGCAGACCGCGATCGAGTTCGCGCGCCCGGTGGTGCTCGCCGCTGCTGCCGAGATCGGCCATGGCGACGTCCATTCCCGCGCCCGTGTGTCCGAGGCCAAGATCGTCGCGCTCGAAGCTGCCGAGAAGGCCGCGCGGGCATCGATCCAGGTCCATGGCGCGATGGGCTATTCATGGGAGGTGGACGTCCACCTGTTCCTCAAGCGCGCGCTGGCGCTGAAGGCGGCGTGGGGCACGCCCGCGTTCCACCGCAGCCGCATCGCCACGCGCATCTTCACCCAGCCACTCGGCGCCGACCAGACTTTTGCTCGCGAGAACGAACATGCCTGAAGCCTTTATCGTCGATGCCGTGCGCGCGCCTGTCGGGCGCAAGAAGGGCAGTCTGGCCCATATCCACCCGGCCGATCTTGCCGCGCACCCGATCCGCGAACTGATGGCGCGGCACGACTTCGACCCGGCGCTGGTCGAGGACGTGGTGTGGGGTTGCACCGAGACCATCGGCGGGCAGGCGGGCGACATCGGCCGCACCGCGTGGCTGGTCGCGGGCCTCGCCGAGGACGTTCCGGGCGTGACCATCGACCGCCAGTGCGGTTCGGCGCAGCAGGCGGTCCACTTTGCCGCGCAGGGCGTGATGTCGGGCACGCAGGACATCGTCGTGGCCGGTGGCAGCCAGGCGATGAACCGCATTCCCATCATGGCAGCGATGACCGCTGGCGCGGCCTATGGCTTCGAAAGCCCGTTCCTTGGCGCCACGGGCTGGGACGCGCGCTATGGCGACGAGGAAGTCAACCAGATCCGCTCGGCCGAGATGATCGCCGAGAAGTGGGCCATCACCCGCGAGGAAATGGACGCCTTCGCCTTTGAAAGCCACCGTCGTGCCCAGTACGCAACCGAGCAGGGCTGGTTCAGGAACGAGATCGTGCCGCTCGAAGGGCTGGACCGTGACGAGACGATCCGGCCCGGCACGACGCTGGAAGGCCTCGCCTCGCTCAACCCCGTGCGCGAGGGCGGGCGGGTCACTGCGGGCAACGCGAGCCAGAACTCCGACTGTGCCGCCGCGCTGCTGATCGTCAGCGAGCGGGCGCTGAAGGAGCACAACCTCAAGCCGCGCGCGCGCATCCACCACATGTCGGTCCGCGCCGACAATCCGGTGTGGATGCTGACCGGGCCGATCAATGCCACGCGTTATGCGATGCAGAAATCCGGCATGAAGCTTTCCGACATCGACCTGTTCGAATGCAACGAGGCCTTCGCTTCCGTGCCGATGGCATGGATGAAGGAACTCGATATCCCGCACGAGAAGGTCAACGTCCAGGGCGGCGCGATTGCGCTCGGGCATCCGATCGGATCGACCGGGGCCAAGCTGATGACGACGCTGCTCAATTCGCTGGAGCGCACCGGCGGCCGCTATGGCTTGCAGACGATGTGCGAAGGCGGCGGGCAGGCCAACGTCACGATCATCGAGCGGCTCTGACAATCATGGGGTCCGCAACCGCCATCACCAACCTGCTCTACCGCTACGCGGAACTGATGGATGCAGGGCTGCTCGAGGAGGTCGCCGCGATGTTCTCGCATGCGCGCGTCACCCTGGGCGGTGGCAAGGTGACGGAGGGCGCGGCTCCCATGCTCGAGCAGTGGCGGGCGTTCGTGCGCATCCACCCCTGCGGCACCCCGCGCACGCGGCACGTCATCACCAACCCGTTTGTCGAGATCGACGAGGCCGCAGGAACGGCAAGCTGCCGTTCGGTCTACACCGTGTTCCAGCAGACGCCGGAGCTGCCGCTGCAGGCCATCGCATCGGGCCGCTATCACGACACCTTTGAACGCGTGGACGGTATCTGGCGCTTCGCCACGCGCGACTATTCCATGCTCGATTACATTGGCGACCTTTCGCAGCACCTGCTGCTGCCGGTCGGCTGAAGCACTTCACAGGAGACACAAGTGGGCATCTGCGGCGGTATCTGTTCTGGGCGCACTGTCATCATCACCGGAGCCGCCGGCGGGCTCGGCCGCGCCTATGCGCTGGCGTTCGGCGCGGAAGGCGCGAACGTGGTGGTCAACGACATCGGCACTTCGCTCGGCGGCGAAGGGCGCGATACGAGCGCGGCTGACGCGGTGGTCGCCGAGATCAAGGCGGCGGGCGGCAAGGCCATCGCCAACTACGAGGACATCACCGACTGGGACGCGGCCAAGCGCATCGTTGATGCCGCGATCGAGGCCTTCGGCGACCTGCACGTGGTCGTGAACAACGCCGGTATCGTGCGTGATCGCATGTTCGTCTCGGCCACGGTCGAAGAATGGGACGCGACCATGCACGTCCACCTGCGCGGCCACTTCTGCATCGCGCGACACGCCGTGAACTACTGGCGGGCCAAGCAGAAGGACGGGCGTGATCCTGATGCCCGGATCATCAACACCTCGAGCGGGGCAGGGCTTCAGGGCTCGATCGCACAGGCGGCCTATTCGACGGCCAAGGGCGGCATCGCCTCACTGACGCTGGTGCAGGCGGCAGAGCTTGGCCGCTATGGCATCACCGCCAATGCGCTGGCCCCTTCGGCGCGCACACGCATGACCGAAGGTGCCTTTGCCGAGAAGATGAAGGCAGTCGACGAAGGGTTCGACGTGATGGACCCGGCCAATGTCGCGCCGACGGTCGTGTGGCTGGGCAGTGCCCACAGCGCGCACGTGACCGGGTGCGTCTTCGAACTGGAAGGCGGCAAGATCATGCTGGAGGACGGCTGGCGCGAAGGCCCGTTCGTCGACCAGCAGGCCCGGTGGGAGCCGGCGCAGGTGGGCGAAGTGGTGGACAAGCTGATCGAAGCGCGGGTGCCGCCGCGCAAGGTGTGGGGCACGGCCTGAAGGCCCGGACGGAGTTAGAGACAATGGAATTTGCCTTCACCGACGAACAGGCGATGATCGCCGAGACCGTGCGCGGCTTCTTTGCCGAGAACGCGACGAGCGAGCGCACGAGGCTGGCCATGGCGGCTGACGGGATCGACCGCGAGCTGTGGTCTTCGTTCGCGAATGAACTGGGCCTTGCCGGGATCGGCCTGCCCGAAGAGCATGGGGGCGCAGGGCTCGGCATGGTCGAGCTGGCGCTGGTGGCCGAGGCTGCGGGCGCGCAGGTGGCGGCACTGCCGCTGCTGGGCCACGTGATGATCGGCCAGGCCATCGCGCGCGGCGGGTCCGAGGCGCAGAAGGCCGAATGGTTGCCGCGGCTCGCTGCAGGCGAGCTTATCGCGACGGCGGCGTGGGCGCCGCAGCTGAGCGTTGCCGACGGGCGCATTTCCGGGACGTTCCTGTTTCTGCCGCACGGCGCATCGGCGGACCTGCTGCTGGTCCATTCGGGCAGCGAGGCGTGGATCGTCGATCTGAAAGGCGCAGGGGTGAGCGTCGAGGCGCACGTGACGATGGACCAGACCCGGCCCTTCGCCACCGCAACGCTCGATGGCGCGCAGGGCGAGCAGCTTGCCGATGGCGATGCGGCGATTGCCGGGGCGCTTGCCGCCGGATGGATCTGTCTTGCCGCCGAGGCCCTTGGCGGGGCGCAGGCGACGCTGGATCGCACGGTTGCCTACTCCAAGGAGCGCGTGCAGTTCGGGCGGCAGATCGGCTCGTTCCAGGCCTACAAGCACCGCCTTGCCGACATGATGATCGAGATCGAGCAGGCGCGTTCGGCGGTTTACTGGGCGGCCTGCGCGGTGGACGAGGGTTCGGACGAGGCACAAGTGGCGCTGCATTCGGCCAAGGCGTTCTGTGCTGACACCTACTTCATGTGCGCGGGCAACATGATCCAGCTGCACGGCGGGATCGGCTTCACCTGGGAACATGACGCGCACCTGTTCTTCAAGCGGGCGCGCTCGATACAGACGCTGCTCGGCGATGGCCAGTGGCACCGCGAGCAGGTTGCCTCGGCGGTTCTCGGGGCCGTTGCATGAAGCTGGGCTTCTCCCCCGCTGACGAAGCCTTCCGCGCCGAGTGCGCGGCATGGCTGCAGGCGGAAATGACCGGGGAATTCGCCGACATTCGCGGCATCCCCAACCTGTGCGACGCGATCCCGCGCCGCAAGGAATGGGAGCAGCAGCTGGGCGAGGCAGGCTGGAGCTGCATCGGCTGGCCGCGTGAATGGGGCGGCAAGGATGCGACCATCGCCCAGCAGGTGATTTTCGCCGAGGAATACGCGCGGGCAGGCGCTCCCAACCGGATCAACCATATCGGCGTGGAGCTGGCCGGGCCAACGATCCTTGCCTTCGGGTCCGAGGAGCAGAAGGCGCGGTATCTGCCCGAAATCGCGGCAGGGCGACAGATCTGGTGTCAGGGCTACTCCGAACCGAATGCCGGGTCCGACCTTGCCAACGTCAAGACCAAGGCGCGTCTGCAAGATGGGCACTGGGTGGTCAATGGCCAGAAGGTCTGGACCAGCCTTGCGCACTATTCCGACATGATCTTCGTCGTCGCGCGCAGCGAGGGAGGCTCGGCGGGGCCGAAGGGCCTGTCGTTCCTGCTGATGGACATGGACCAGCCCGGTATCGAGGTGCGCCCGATCCGCCAGATCAACGGCGAGACCGAGTTCAACGAGACCTTCCTGACTGATGCGCGCTGCGCTGCCGATGCCATGCTCGGGGCACAGGGCGAGGGCTGGAAGGTAGCGATGGCGCTGCTCGCGTTCGAGCGTGGCGTATCGACGCTAGGCCAGCAGATGCAGTTCCGCAATGAGCTGGACGCGGTGATCGACGCGGCCAAGGCCAACGGCAAGGCTGCCGATCCGGTCCTGCGCCAGAAGATCGCGCGGGCCGAGATCGGCCTCAGGCTGATGCGCTATGGCGCGCTGCGGATGCTTTCGGGCACCGATCTTGCCGCGATCGACGGCGCAGCGCTGACCTACAAGATCCAGTGGGCGACGTGGCGGCGCGACTTGGGCGAACTGGGCATGGACGTGCTGGGCCAAGCGGCTGAAGTCGCGCCCGGTGACCACTACTCCTGGCCGACGCTGCCCAACCTGTTTCTCTTCAGCCGCTCGGACACGATCTACGGCGGCACCAACCAGATCCAGCGCAACCTGATCGCCGAGCGCGGTCTGGGTTTACCGCGCGAACCGAGAGGCCAAGCATGAGCGTTCCCGTTCCTCCCTATCCCACGCCCTTGGGCATGCTGAAAGGCAAGTCGGTGGTTGTTACCGCTGCGGCGGGCACCGGCATCGGATTTGCCGTGGCGAAGCGGGCCGCCGAAGAGGGTGCGCGGTTGTTGATCAGCGATTTTCATGAGCGCCGTCTGGGTGAGGCCGCAGACCGGATCGCCGACGAAGTGGGCTGCGAGCGGCCGTTCACGCAGGTCTGCGACGTGACCAGCGAGGCGCAAGTGCAAGACTTGCGCGATGCGGCGCTGGAGAAGCTCGGCAAGGTCGACGTGCTGATCAACAACGCTGGCCTTGGCGGTGAGGTCGATGTCGTCGAAATGACCGATGAGCAGTGGAGCCGCGTCCTCGACGTGACGCTGACCAGCCTGTTCCGCATGACGCGCGCGTTCCTGCCCTCGATGTATGCCAACAGGTCTGGCGTCATGGTCAACAACGCGTCGGTGCTGGGATGGCGCGCGCAGAAGGGCCAGGCGCACTATGCGGCGGCCAAGGCGGGCGTAATGGCCTTCACTCGCTGTGCTGCGCTGGAAGCGGCGGACCACGGTGTACGCATCAATGCCGTGGCCCCCAGCCTTGCAATGCATCCGTTCCTGGCGAAGGTGACGACCGAGGAGCGTCTTGCCGAACTGGTGAAGACCGAGGCCTATGGGCGCCCCGCCGAGGTGTGGGAAGTGGCCAACGTCATGCTGTTCCTCGCCTCGGACATGTCCTCCTACATGACCGGCGAAATCGTCCCGGTCTCGAGCCAGAGGGCCTGATCGTGGCGGTCGTCTTCGAGAAACCCGCCGACCTGCTCGGCAAGGAAGGTACGCAACTGCCGCCGACCGACTGGCTGCTGGTCGATCAGGATCGGGTCAACGGGTTCGCCGATGTGACCGGCGATCACCAGTGGATCCACGTCGACGTCGAGCGCGCCAAGGGTGGGCCGTTCGGCGGGACCATCGTCCACGGCTACCTGACGATGAGCCTGGTCAACTACTTCCTGCCCCAGCTGATCGAGGTGCGCGGGTTCGCCCATGCATTCAACGTCGGCGCGGACCGGTTGCGGTTTCTCTCGCCGGTCAAGGTTGGCAGCCGCATCCGCGGCGTTGGAGAGATCGTCTCGGTCGAGGAAGTGAAGGGCGCGATCCAGTCGGTCGTGCGCGTCACGGTCGAGATCGAAGGACAAGAGAAGCCCGCCTGCGTGCTCGATACCATCAGCCGCTATTTTCCGGAGTGAATGCGATGCCCGATCCCAAGGTGATGGAAGCTGCCGTTCACGAATATGTCGCCGCGTTTGATGCCGGTGCACCGGAACGGGTTGCCGCGCTGTTCGCGGAAGACGCAACGGTCGAAGACCCCGTGGGGACCGACCCCAAGGTCGGGCAGGCCGCGATCCTCGAATTCTACACTGCCTCGATGCAGACCGGCGCGAAACTCAAGCTGGAAGGGCCGATCCGCGTGTGCGGGCCTTATGCGGCGTTTGCGTTCTCGGTCCTGCTCAACCTTGGGGGCAAGGACATGCGCGTCGACGTGATCGACACGTTCAAGTTCAACGACGACGGCAAGGTCGTCGAGATGCGGGCCTATTTCGGGCCTTCCAACATGCACGGCTTCGGCTGAGGGGATATAGACATGCGTGAAGCCGCCATCGTTTCGACCGCCCGCACTGGCGTGGGCAAGGCCTACCGCGGAGCCTTCAACGACACTGAAGCGCCGGTGCTTTCCAGCCATGTCGTCAATGCCGCGATTGCGCGCGCCGGGATCGATCCGGCGCGGGTGGATGATGTCTACCTCGGCGTCGGCAACCACTGGAACACGCAGAGCTACAACCTCGGGCGGCTGACAGTGCACGGCTCTGTGCTGCCCGATACGACGGCCGGTTTCACCCTTGATCGCAAGTGCTCGTCCGGTCTCAACGCCATCGCGCTCGCCGCACGCGGGATCATGTGCAACGAGATCGACGTGGCTGTGGCGGGCGGCATGGAAAGCATCTCGCTGACCATCAACCAGCACGGTCCGGCATTCCGCAACCGTTCGGAATTCATCAAGGCGGCGGACCCGCACGCCTACATGGTGATGATCGAGACTGCCGAGATCGTGGCCGAACGCTATGGCGTGACGCGCGAGGAGCAGGACCGCTTCGCCGCCCTGTCGCAGCAGCGCGCTTCGGCCGCGCAGGACGCGGGCAAGTTCGATGACGAGATCGTGCCGATCACCGTCACCAAGGCGCTGTTCGACAAGGAAGGCAACGAGACCGGCAAGGAAGAGGTCACCCTCGCCAAGGACGAAGGCGTGCGTGCTGGCACGACCTACGAAGCGCTGGCGGGCCTCAAGCCGGTGTTCAAAAACGGCCAGGTGATTGCCGAGGGCAAGCACGTGACCGCCGGCAACGCCAGCCAGCTTTCCGATGGCGCATCGGCGCAAGTGCTGATGGATCTCGACACCGCGAAGGCTGAAGGCCGCCCGGTGCTGGGTATCTATCGCGGCTTTCAGGTGGCGGGCTGCGGGGCCGAGGAAATGGGCATCGGCCCGGTCTTCGCCATCCCCAAACTGCTGGATCGCGCCGAGCTGAAGATCGAGGACATCGGCCTGTTCGAGATCAACGAGGCGTTCGCTTCGCAAGCGGTCTATTGCCAGAAGAAGCTGGAGATCGACCCCGAAAAGCTCAACGTCAACGGCGGCGGCATCGCCATCGGCCACCCCTTCGGCATGACCGGATCGCGGCTGGTCGGCCATGCCCTGATCGAGGGCAAGCGCCGGGGCGTGAAGTACGTCGTCGTCTCTATGTGCGTGGCGGGCGGCATGGGCGCGGCCGGCCTGTTCGAAGTGGCCTGAAGCGCGATGCTCGATCCCCTGCCGTCCACCATACCCCACGCCGCGCAGGCTGCGGCGCGGACCTGGCCCGATGCTCCGGCGCTGCTGGAGAAAGGTGAGGCCTGGTCCTTTGCCGATCTATGGCAGCGCAGCCGAGCGGCAGCTTCGGCGCTGCTGGCGCAGGGCGTTGCGGCGGGTGACCGTGTGGCGATCTGGGCGCCCAATTCGCGCGAGTGGATCGTCGCCGCTATTGCCGTGATGACTTGCGGCGCGGCAGTGGTCACACTCAACACGCGGCTCAAGGGGCGCGAGGCGGGGGACATTTTGCGGCGCACAAATGCGAAGCTGCTGTTCACTGTCGAAGGCTTTCTAGGCATCGACTACCGCGCACTGCTCGCGGACGAGGACTTGCCTGCGCTCGAAGCGACGCTGCTGCTCGAGGGCGATCTGGCTGAAGGCGGCAAGGGGGCGGATGATCCCGCCGTGGATGCCGCACTGGCGACCATCGATGCCGATACCGTTTCGGACATCCTGTTCACCAGCGGCACGACCGGCAGCCCCAAGGGCGTGCTGATGACCTATGGCCGCGTCCTGCCGCAGGCGGCGATCTGGTGCCAGAATACCGGCCTGCGCGAGGGCGATCGCTATCTCATTGCCAATCCGTTCTTCCACTCCTTCGGCATGAAGGTGGGCTGGGTGGCGTGCATCCTGTCCGGCGCGGTTGCCGTGCCGATGCCGCAGTTCGATGTTAGCCAGGCCATCGAGCTGATCGAGCGCGAACGCATCACGTTCATGCCTGGGCCGCCGACGATCTTCCAGATGCTGCTGGCCGAGCTCGACAAGCGCCAGTGGGACTGCTCGTCCCTGCGCGGCGGCACTACTGGCGCGGCAACCGTCCCGCCCGCGCTGGTCGAACGCATCCGCAATGACCTCGGCATGGTCGACCTGATCACTGCATACGGCATGACCGAGTGCGTCAACATCACCACTTGCGTGCCCGGTGACGATGCCGAGACCATTGCCCGCACTTGCGGCAAGGCCTTCCCCGGCAACGAGGTGCGCATCGCCGACGAGCAGGGCAACGAAGTGCCCCGCGGGGAGACCGGCGAGGTGCAGGTGCGTGGGCAAGGCGTCATGCTTGGCTATCTCGACAACGCGCAAGCGACCGCCGAGACCATCGACGCCGATGGCTGGCTGCATACAGGCGATGTCGGCACAATGGACGATCGCGGCTATGTTCGCATCACCGACCGGATGAAAGATCTCTACATCTCGGGCGGGTTCAACGTCTATCCGGCCGAGGTCGAGAAGCTGCTGGCAGAGCATCCGGCGATCGGCATGGCGGCCGTGGTCGGCGTGCCGGACGAGCGGCTGGGCGAAGTGGGCCGCGCTTTCGTGGTGCTGCGTCCCGGTGCGACTGCGAGCGAGGCCGAGCTGATCGCGTGGTCGCGCGAGAACATGGCGAATTACAAGGTGCCGCGCAGCTTCGTGCTGGTGGCAGACCTGCCGCGCAACGCGGCGGGCAAGGTGCTGAAAACGGAACTTCGCTGATCAAAGGCGAGGCAATTTCGGAGAGAGTGATGCAGCGATTTTTCGGCAAGGTTGCCCTCGTCACTGGAGCAGGATCGGGCATCGGCCGCGCCGCCGCGATCCGCTTTGCGCAAGATGGCGCGCGCGTATTCTGCGCCGATCTCAATCTCGAGGCGGCGCAGGCCGTCGTGGCCGAGATCGGTGAGGGCGCAAGCGCGGTGAAGGTCGACGTGGCCGACTATGCCAGCAACCAGGCGATGGTGGCGCAGGTTCTGGCCGAGGCCGGCAGGCTGGATTTCGCCTTCCTCAACGCCGGACTCTACGGTGCTGCCGAAGGCCTCGACACGGTTGACGAAGCGCTGTTCGACAAGCTGGTCTCGGTCAATCTCAAGGGCGCGTTCAACGGGATCAAGGCGGTGCAACCGGTGATCGAGCAGGGCGGCGCGGTGGTGGTTACGGCTTCGGCAGCGGGCGTTGTCGGCCATCCGGCGAACCCGGCCTACAGCGCGGCCAAGCATGGCGTACTCGGGCTGGTGAAGTCCTGCGTCGATGCCTTCGCGGCGCGCGGGTGCCGGATCAATGCGCTGTGTCCCGGTGGTGTCGAGACGCCGCTGATCGGCGCGCCTGATGTTGCGATCGTCGACGGTCAGGAGCTTCCGCGCGTGCCCCTGCGCGGCATGGGACGCGCGCAGCATGTTGCCGAAGTGGCGCTATGGCTGTGCAGCCCGGCCTCGGGCTTCATCACGGGGCAGGCGCAAGTGCTTGACGCAGGACTGCTTTCGACCTTTGCACCAGTGATGCTGCCCGTAGGTCCCTGAGGTGCGCGGGAGCGGCCGGATCGACGGGGAGAGCAGGATTGCCGGCGGCGTTCAGCCCAGCGGGGTCGGGCGGTACAGCGCTCCGTTGGCCCAGCCGACGATCTCTTCGCCCGCAGTCGTGATCAGATCCTCGACTTCGCCAAGCAGAAGATCATGCGTGCCGTAGCTGACCTGTTCGCGGATCGTGCAGAAGATCGCGGCGGGTGCGCCTTCAATGTACCACACGCCTTCGTGCACGGCATGGACATGTTGACGCCAGTCGTCCTGCGTAAAGCGCGCCGCGCGTGCGGCGGGATCGGCAAAGGGCGCCATGTGGCCATCCTGCCGGCTGTGCAGCAGGTTGATGCAGAAGCGGCCGGCACGCATCATCGCCGCGTGTGCGCTGCCGGAGCGGTTGACGCAGATGGCCATGGATGGCGGGTCGAGACAGACAGGCATGAGCGCGGACATGGCGAGTCCGACCGGTTCACCGCTGTCAGGATCGAAGCTGGTGACGATGCCGACGGGCGCGGGCATGATCCGCAAGACGCTCTTCAATCTTGCATCGAGCGGTGAGGTGTCGTGCGGTGCGGCCGCGACAGCATCTGTCACAGTTTGTCCCCTTTCTGCGCGGAATCAGAGATGTCTCTGCTTTCGCATTGTCATTTGCGCTGTGTCATAGCAAGATATCTACGCAAAGCCAAAAGGAAGGTGAGCAATGCAAGGCAGGCTTCAGGATCGCGCGATTATCGTTGTTGGCGCCGGTACCGGCATTGGCGCGGCCACGGTGCAACGCCTCTGCGCCGAAGGTGCGCGCGTTTGCGTGGCCGACCTGAACCTTGCAGCGGCGCAGGCCGTGACGGATCGCATGGTAGGTGCCGGACACGAAGCCCACGCCATCGAGGCGGATATAACCAACGAGGCTGCGGTGCAGGCATGCCTTGCCGAAGCAATCGCCAGGCTCGGGCGACTGGATGGAGCGCACATCAACGCTGCTGACCTCAAGACGATCTTTTCGGATTCGGATGCGCTGGCGCTTGAGCTGGAAACGTTCGACCGGACCATGGCGGTGAACCTGCGCGGGCACCTGCTCGCCACGCGCGCCGCCTTGCCGCATCTGCTGGCAAGCGGGCGCGGCGCCATTGTCTATACAAGTTCGGATGCGTCGGGGGCGGGGGAGCCGGAGCGCCCCTCTTATGCAGCGTCGAAGGCCGGCCTCGATGCCCTGATGCGCCATGTCGCCACCAAGTGGGGGAAGCAGGGGCTTACCGCCAACTGCGTCGCTCCCGGCTTCGTCATGACGCCCGAGATGATTGCGGGTGGGGCCGTTCCCCCGGACTGGATCGACCATTGCATCGCTGCCACCCGCAGCACGCGCCTGGGGCAGGTGGAGGACGTTGCGGCGATGGTTGCCCTGCTGCTGTCCGAAGACGGCCGCTGGATCAACGGTCAGGTGATCCATGTGAACGGCGGCGCCCTGCTGACCTGAGGCTTCGGATGGGGCTGCAAGCCCTGCCTTGACTGCCCCAATCGGGATCAGGCGATGCTGTCGAAATAGCTTTCGATCACGGCATCGGGCATGCCGATCCCGCGCAGGCAGAACCACGTTGCCTGCCGGACAAGCTCGTCACCCTCGATGCCGTAGGGTCGCGCTGCCTTGGGCAAGCCGCCTATCGCCGCCAGCATGGTGCCGACGTGCTCGATGAACATGGCCGAGGCTGGCACGTCGAGCGCTTCGCTAACGAGGCCGCCCTCGGCCCGCGCAGAGGCATAGGCAGCTTCCATGGCGGCTGCGTTGCGCCTTTGCGAACGACGGTAGATCAGGCTGGCGTAAGAGCCGTCTCCGGCAAGGCTTGCCAGCATCATGCGGTGCGTGTCGTCGCGCGCAGGCTCTTCCGCGTCAGTGGCGCAAGCCCTGATGAAGGTATGGATCGCGGCGGCAAGTCCCATCGGTCCTTCGCCGTGCACGCCCTGTTCGCGCCAGCGCTCGTCCTGTTCGAGGAACACTTGGCGCAGAACCGCGCGGTAAAGCGCGAGCTTGCTGGGGAAATGGCGGAACACCAGCGCTTCGGAGACCTTGGCATCCCGCGCGATCTGCAGCGTCTTGGCCCCGTCATAGCCGTGCTGTGAAAAGACCCGCCGTGCGGCAGAAACGATCTGGCTTCGGCGCTGCACGCCCGGAATTCGGGTCCTTGTCATGATTACTCACTTACTTGGGCGGTGCAGTGAGTCAATCGCGCAGAGCCAACCGTAGACCGGGCTACCGCAGGTCGGGCTTCAGGAGCGACGAGGCCGGGACCCGCTCTGCCCAGAAAGCGCCTTCGAGATCGGTGTCGACATCGACTGCACCGCGCACGCCGAGGGCTTCGCGGGCTTCGGCCAGCGGGAGGTGGAAGCACGGTTCGAGCTTCTTCATGAACAAGGCGTCACTGGCCTTGCCGACCACCATGCCGCGGTGGATTGCATCGGTGCAGGTGTTCCAGATATGCGGGTAATGCAGCATCGTCCGCACGGTGTAGCGCAATGATCCGAAGATCTGGATCAGGCTCAGTTCGGCCGACAGCTCCGGATTGCGGATATGCTTGAACACGTTGGTCAGGCGGTACCAGTAGGGCACGAGCTCACCCATGAAATTGAACCCGCCGCCGCACAGGATGTGTTCGAAATCGTGAGTCTGGCCCGAGCGCAGGTTGTAGAATTCCAGCTGACTTTTCGGTTCGCGCCACGGCGTGATCTGGATCTCGTAGTTTCCTTCTGTGATCCACTGGTAGAAGATCCCGCCGAGCGAGCCCGGCGCGTACTGGGCGAAATCCTCGATCGCGTAGGTCGAGTAGAAGCCCTCGGAGAGCCAGGCATCGAGCTCCGGATTGATCCGGCGCTCCGCCTTGAACATCTCCTCTATCGCATCGTGATCGCGCAGTTCCTCGAGGATCGGCAGGAACTCGTACATCTCGGCAGGGGGCGGCACGTCCAGCCCGTTGCGGCGCAGCAGGATCATCGCAAGCCAATCGCGCAGGCGCGGGTTGTTGAGATACTTCGATGAAGACACGAGCACGCTCGACGGCGTTTCAACGGGCATCATGCCGCGGGCGAGGTAGGGCAGGTCAGGCATCGACTTCTCCAGTTGTTCTTCTGTGCGGTGTCGCAGCGGAAGGTTCCTGAAAATCAGTCACTTCGTGCCGCGACATAGGTTCGCCGGCGATTGCCAAGTCCGATGTGGTTGCGTGGTTCGCGCATCGCCAGCGCAGGTATTCCCGCAGTATCCCTCAAGCCAGTATAAGCGCAAAGACGCGCCCTTGGCTACGCAACATAACGCCCAAATCGAGTCTTGCACTTATTTTGCGTAGTTGATACGCTCCTGCACAGAGAAAAAGAAAATCGGGATGAGGGGCCCTTCCGCCTTTCTGCGAAGCGTTGCCGTGCATGCTTGGGGCGTGCGCGGGGATGCCGCTCATCCTGTCGGTCCGTGCATCGGCGCGGAGGCATGTGGATTGCGATCTTGGAGGGAGAGAACGATGTCTGACACAACGCGTACGCGCTCGGACCTGGGACGACGGGTGGCTTGGGCGCTGCTGGCAAGCGCTTCGCTGGGCGGCGTTGCTGCGCCGCAGATCGCCTTTGCTGCAGAAAATGCTGCGGATGAGCAGGCTGCGGAAAACAGCGCTCCCAACAACATGGAAATCATCGTCACGGCCAACCGCCGCGAGGAGCGCGCGCAGGACGTCCCGATATCGATCACCGCGATCAGCGCAGAAAGTATCCGCGAGCGCGGCCTTACCCAGTTGCAGGATCTGCAGGCGTCGGTTCCGTCACTGGTCGTCGGACCCAACGGTCAGGCTTCGCGCGACGTGATGTCACCATCGATCCGCGGACAGAGCGCGTCGTTCCAGGGATCGCCCGCGGTCGTCGTCTACATGAACGAAGTCCCGCTCGTTTCCGCCATCACCCTTTCCGGGCAAGGCGGGCCCGGCAGCTTCGTCGATCTGCAGAACGTGCAGGTCCTGGCGGGCGCACAAGGCACGCTGTTCGGGCGCAACACCACTGGCGGCGCCATTCTGCTGACGCCGGCCAAGCCGACCGACAAACTCGAAGGCTATGTTCAGGCGGGCTTCGGCAATTACAGCATGGTCGAGACCGAAGCGGTGCTGAACCTGCCGATCTCGGACAAGGTGCGCCTGCGCCTCGTCGGCGCATCGCGCGATCGTGACGGCTTCACCCATGACGTGAACTGGAACAAGGATCGCGATGACCAGCATTGGCGCATGGGCCGCGTCGGGCTGTGGATCGAACCGGTCGAGGGCGTGACCAACTACACGCTGGGCTACTACGGCAAGTCGCACAGCAATGGCACCGGCTCGATCGCCAAGAACTTCAACACCAACTATTTCGTCGGTCTTGCAACCCGGCCCATCCCGGTCGCTCCGGGCGTGTCGCTGCCGCTGGGCGCGATTGCGCCGACGTTCAATTTCTGCGGCGCAGGCACCGGCCCTGCCAACTGCAGCTTCTACACCAACCTGCTCAATCAGCAGAATGCACGCGGCATTCGCAAGACCGCGCACGGGCTCGACAGCTTTGCCAAGCTGGAATCGTGGGGCATCAACAACACCACCGACATCGAGCTTTCGAGCACACTGAAGCTGCGCAACATTTTCAGCTATGCTGAGCTGAAGTCCTACTACGCCAACGACCAGGACGGCACGATCGCGCCAGTCTATGACACCGGAACCACGGTAGAAAGCCGTACTGCGCCGCGTGACTGGTACAAGCAGGTGACCGAGGAACTGCAACTGCAAGGCACTGGCCTTAACGACAAGCTGACCTACACCGTGGGCGGCTTCTACTACAAGCAGAGCCCGCGCGGGACGATGGAATCCTATTCGATCAACGTCTGCGGTCTGCAGTCGACCACGGGTTGCCCGATCGGCCAGAGCCAGATTCGCGTGACCAACGAATCCAAGGCGCTCTATGCACAGGGCTCGCTCGATTTCGGCGCGTTCTCGCCGTCGCTTGACCGGTTGCGGCTGACGGCGGGCTATCGCTACACCTGGGACACCGTGGATGGCACCACCACGTCGTTCAGCTACGTCGCGCTGCCGGGCGGGGCGAAGTATGTCACGGCATGTTCGTGGAAATCGAATCCGAACCCGACGCAGCCGATCGCCGATCCGCTCAACACCTGCTTGTTCGGTGCCAAGCTGAAGAGCTCATCACCCAACTGGACGATCGGCCTCGACTATCGCCCGAATGACAACATCATGGTCTATGGCAAGGTCACGCGCGGCTACAAGGCGGGCGGCTTCAACAGCTATGCCGTGTTTGAGAACACCCGCACTTTCGGGCCTGAGACCGTGACTGACTACGAAGCCGGCTTCAAGACCGACTTCAACGCCGGTGGCATGCGCGGGCGCTTCAACGTCAACGGCTTCTGGCTGGACTACAAGAACATCCAGCGCGCGGCCGGGGACTTCAACCGGGCAACCGGCGGCAATGGCGCAATCACGCTGAACAACGCATCGGCCGAGATCAAGGGCGTCGAAGTCGAAGCGATGATCCAGCCGACGCAGAACATCGAACTGGGCGGCAACTACAGCCACCTCAGCGCCAAGTACAAATCCTTCAAGTTCGATTCGAGCTCGGGCGTATGGGATTGTACCGCGCAGTCGATCACCTCGCCAAAGGTCTTTGCCGGGGCCGACATGACCTGCCGCCCGCTGCAGTACCTCTCGCCCAACATCGTGTCGGTTTATGGCCGCTTCACCTTGCCGGTTTCGGAAGACGTCGGCAATTTCAGCCTGTTCCTCAGCTACAACTGGACCGACAAGCAGCCGACCGCGCCATTCTCGACCGAGCGCTTCCCGGACGGCACGATCAACGAACCGGGCGTGCTGCTGCCGAGCTATGGCCTGCTCAACGCCACGATCGACTGGAAGGGTGTGATGGGCGCCCCCGTTGACCTGAGCCTGTTCGCCACGAACATCACCAAGAAGAACTACATCATCTCGAACACCGGCATCTTCCAGACGATCGGTGCGCAGAGCGTGATCTATGGTGAGCCGCGCATGTTCGGCCTGCGCTTGCGCTACAGCTTCGGCAACTGACGAGTGAAGGAGACGGTGGCGTGACGGGAAGACTTTCTGGGCGCGCCGCCGTCATCACGGGCGGTGCCGACGGCATTGGCGAGGGCATTGCCCGCCGCTTCGCCAGGGAAGGGGCGGGCGTGGTCGTCGCGGACTACGATGCCGAGCGCGGGCCAGCGGTGGTCGAGCAGCTTTGTGCGGGCGGGGCGCAGGCGGTGTTCATCCAGTGCGATGTGTCCTCTCGTGACGAGGTGTTCGCGGCGGTGGACCTGTGTGCCGAGCGGTTCGGCGCGGTCGATATCCTCGTCAACAACGCCTATCGCGGCGAGGGTCCGGTGCGGATCGAGCGCAAGACCGACGCGCGTTTCGATGATGCGCTGAAGATGTGCCTCTACGCCACGAAGTGGGCGATGGAGCGGGCACTGCCGCATATGAAGGCGCGGGCCTGGGGCCGAGTGATCAACATGGCGTCCCTCAACGGCGTCAACGCGCATATGGGCAGCGCGGACTACAACGTCGCCAAGGAGGCGGTGCGGGCCTATTCACGCACGGCCGCGCGGGAGTGGGCGCCCTATGGCATCTGCGTCAACGTGATCTGCCCGGCAGCGGCCTCGGCCGCCTATCGCCGTTTTGCGGAAATGGCGCCCGACGTGGCAAAGGCGACTGCTGCCGCAAACCCGATGGGCCGCATGGGCGATCCCGAGGCGGACATCGGCGGCGTCGCACTGTTCCTCGCCAGCGAGGACGCGCGCTACCTCACCGGCAACACCCTGTTCGCTGACGGTGGCGGCCATATCAATGGCGTGCCGTGGGCGCCGGATTTCGGGGACGACTAGGTTGCTGCACCGCTCCAGATAATTGCCGCGTCCCCGCTGTTGGTCTGCCACAGGGCATCGCGGCGGGTTATGCGCCAGCCTTCCGGGCGGAGGGTCCAGCGATCCATGTATTCGCCGTTCGTGTCGAACACCGCGCCGCCCGGGTCACCGGGGCGCTGGTGGCGGGCCTGGACATAGGCGCGGCTGGTGGCGGTCAGGCTGCCGGGCGCGACGTCGATCGTGATGCTGCCGATCAGGTGCTGGCTTGGCCCGCAGACATCGAGGAAGCGGCGCATGTTGACTTCAAGCGCAGCTATCCCGGAGTGTTCGCCAAGGCCGTAGTCGAAGGTCAGGTCGGCGGCGAAGACTTCGGGCAGGGCGTGCCACTGCTTTGTGTCGAGCACGCGAGCGAAGCGGGCAAGGCCTTCACGGATCGCGCGCTCGGCTTGAAGCTCGGCGATAGTCTCGTGGAGGGTGGCAGGTTCTTTGCGCAAACCGGTTATTCGTCCCAGTGTATGAGGTGGCTGATGTCGGTGCGTTCGTGGGGTTTGCGGCCTGTGGTGGCGAGGCGCTGGACGGTGGGCTTGCCCTTCATCTCGCTGAACTTGCGCAGGACTTCGATCACGCGGTCGTAGAAGGTGGACTCGATCTTCCACACCCCGCCTTCGCGGCGATAGGCGTCGGTGTAGATCGCGGTGCCGAAAGTGTGGGCGTCCTTCTCGAGGTCGATGAACACGTCCTGCAGGTACCACAGGCCAGTGGCGCTGTTGTCCCCGGTCACGTTGATCTCGGGCATCGAGCCGATGTGCATGGCCAGGGCGCCCGAATGGAACGAGTTGGACAGGAACTCGACCATGGCCTCACGCCCTTTGAGCGAGACCTTGTAGGTGCCGCCGTTGTAGGTGCAGGCGACGTCTGCCGTGAACAGCGCGGGCAGGGCGGCGAAATCGCCGGTGTCGATGGCGCGGAAGTAGCGGTGCTTGAGCACCTTGATCTCTTCCATGTCGGACAGCTGCTGAAGCGTATAAGGCATTGCGGGATCAGGCTTTCTGTTCTTGCGCGTAGAGCATTTCGGCGCGGGCCTTGAGGGCGCGGGCGCTGTCGTCGAAGGCGCGCTTTACCCATGGCCCGGCAAAGCGGAAGACGTGGATGCCGTTGGCGCCGAGGAAGGCGTCGGTCGAGAAGTAACGGCACGAGACTTCGCCGGTCGGCTCGATTACCTGATCGCGGCGGGCGGGGTAGGGCCAGAAATCGGAGTGGACCATCTCCCACGAGATCATGCGCTCAGGCTCGAACGCGCAGATGTATTCGCAGTTGGGCACGAGCGTGCCGGGCACCGCATAGTTGACCAGCGTCATGTCCACCGCCGCGCCCATCTCTAGGGTGGAGGCCGCGCGCACGCAGAACGGGTTCCATTCGGCGTAGCGCGGCATGTCGGTAAGCACCGCCCAGACCACGCGGGCCGGGGCGGCGATCTCCACGGTTTCGCTGACGGTCACGGCATCGGGAACAAAGCCCGAGACCGGATCGTCGGCAAGGGTGGGGTGGCACTTCATCCAGTCGAGCAGCATTTCCGTGCCCTCCTCAGGCCGCGACCCAATCGCCGCCATTGACGTCGAGCATGGCGCCGGTCACTTCCGAGGCGTAGTCCGACAGGAGGAAGTAGACTGCCTTGGCGCAATCCGCGTCGGGCGGAATGTGGCCAACCGGGATTTCGCTGGCGCGCTGCTTGCGGAACGCTTCGGCCCCTTCGCCCAGTCCCTGGATGAAGCCTTCAAGTGGCGCGCCCATCATCCAGCCCATCAGCGTGGTGTTGACGCGCACACCGGTGCCGCCGAACTCGACCGCGAGATGGCGGGTCATGTGGTTCAATGCGCCCTTGGCCATGCCATACCCGCCTTCGCCGGGCATCGGCTTGCGGGTGCAAAGGGTGGAGATGTTGACAATCGAACCTGCGCCTTGCGCCTTCATCGTCGGGAACACCGCCATGGCCATGCGCAGCGCGCCTGCCGCGCTAACGTTGAAGGCCTGCAGCACCTGGTCGATGTCATGTTCAATCAGCGGGCCCCAATCGGGATGATAGTAGGCCGAGTTCACGAGACCGTCGATGCGGCCCCACTGGTCGAGCGCAGCCTTGGCGGCGGCCTGGCATTGATCCATCTGCGTGACGTCGAGCGGCACGGCGATGGCCTCGCCGCCGGCAGCGACGATCTCGTGCGCCACTTCCTCGATGGCCTGCTTCGAGCGCGCGGTGACGACGACTTTGGCGCCTTCCTTTGCCGCGCCCCGGCACGCGGCCTGGCCCATGCCGGGGCCGGCGCCGGTGATGATGACGACCTTGTCCTTCAGGATCATGCTCTCTCTCCCGGTAGGGCGGGGGCGTTGCGCCCTCTCGCCGGTTGCTTGCTTGAAGTCAGGCTTGTGCTTTCAGCATGTCGAGCGCGACGTCGACGATCATGTCTTCCTGCCCGCCCACCATCTTGCGGCGGCCGAGTTCGACTAGGATCGTGCGGGTATCGAGCCCATAGGTCTCGGCGGCCTTTTCGGCGTGGCGCAGGAAGCTGGAGTAGACCCCTGCGTAACCAAGCGCCAAGGTCTCGCGGTCGACGCGGACCGGGCGGTCCTGCAGCGGGCGCACAAGGTCTTCGGCGGCGTCCATCAGCATCATCACGTCGCAGCCGTGGTTCCAGCCCTTGCGGTCGATGGCGGCGATGAACACTTCGAGCGGAGCGTTGCCCGCGCCTGCGCCCATGCCGGTGAGCGAAGCATCGATGCGCACCGCGCCGCACTGCGCGGCAACGATCGAGTTGGCGACGCCAAGCGCGAGATTATGGTGCGCGTGCATGCCGCGCTGGGTTTCGGGCTTGAGCACGCGGTCATAGGCTTCGAACCGCGCGCGCACGCCATCCATGTCGAGCGCGCCGCCGCTGTCGGTGACATATACGCACTGCGCGCCGTAGCTTTCCATGAGCAGGGCCTGCTGCGCCAAGGCGTCTGTCTCGATCATGTGGCTCATCATCAGGAAGCCCGACACGTCCATGCCGAGATCGCGGGCAATGCCGATGTGCTGCTTGCTGACGTCGGCCTCGGTGCAGTGCGTGGCGACACGGACCGAGCGGACGCCGATGTCGTAGGCGCGGCGCAGTTCCTCGACCGTGCCGACACCCGGCAGGATCAGCGTGGTCAGCACACATTTGTCGAGCACGTCGGCCACGGCTTCGAGCCATTCCCAATCGGTGTGCGCGCCAAAGCCGTAGTTGAAGCTGGCACCCGACAGGCCGTCGCCATGGGCGACCTCGATGGCGTCGACGCCGGACTTCTCGATGGCGGCAGCGATCGCGCGGACGTGGTCGATGCCGTACATGTGCTTGATGGCGTGCATGCCGTCACGCAGGGTCACGTCCTGGATGTAGAGCTTGTCGCCGGCTTCGACGTTGAAGGTTGAAGCAGTCATCGTCCAATCTCCTTCAGGCGGCAGCAGCGGCCATGCGGCGCGCGGCAAGCAGTTCGCCGGTGGCCTTGGCGGCGGCGGTCATGATGTCGAGGTTGCCGGAGTAGCTCGGCAGGTAATCCCCTGCGCCCTCCACTTCGAGCATGATCATCGACTTGATGCCGGTAAACTCGCCCTGACCCGGAATCTTGAGCTTGTTGTTGTCGCCAAAACGCTCGAACTGGACTTCCTGCTTGAGGCGATAGCCGGGCACGTACTTCTGCACTTGCGCGACCATGTCCGCCACCGACTGGCGGATCGCCGCTTCGTCGCCGCCTTCGGACAGCGTGAACACGGTATCGCGCATGATCATCGGCGGTTCGGCGGGGTTGAGGATGATGATCGCCTTGCCCTTGGTCGCGCCGCCGACCTGCTCGATGGCGCGGGCGGTAGTGCGGGTGAACTCGTCGATGTTGGCGCGGGTGCCGGGACCGGCCGAGCGCGAGGAAACCGACGCCACGATCTCGGCGTAGTGGAGCTTGTCCGAAACGCGGGCAACGGCGGCAACCATCGGGATCGTCGCCTGGCCGCCGCAGGTCACCATGTTGACGTTCGATGCGCCGAGGTTGGCCTCCATGTTGACCGGGGGCACGATGAACGGGCCGATGGCGGCGGGTGTCAGGTCGACGACCTGGATGCCGTCGGCGCGCAGGGCCTCGTCATGGACCTTGTGGGCATAGGCGCTGGTCGCGTCAAAGGCGATGCCGATGTCCTTGTAGAGCGGGTGCTTGCGCAGGCCTTCGAGGCCCTCATGCGTGGTGGCGATGCCGTGCTCGCGCGCCATGGCGAGGCCCTCGGAATTTTCGTCGATGCCGACGACAATCGCCAGCTCCATGTTCTGCGGGTACTTGATCATCTTCATCATCAGGTCGGTGCCGATATTGCCCGAACCGATGATTGCCGCTTTGACGCGTGCCATCCGGAGTTCCTTAAACGAAGTTGGCAACGCAGGTGCCGAGCGGCCCCGCATCGTTGCTGAGTGTCATTTCGAAACGGTCGCCCTTCGCCGCGGGCGCGAGGGGGACGAGCGATCCTGAAAGGATCACGTCGCCTGCATCGAGCGTCACGCCATAGGCGCCGAGGGTATTGGCAAGCCAAGCCACGGCCTGTGCCGGATCGCCCTGAACCGCGTGGCCGTAGCCTTCGGATAGCGGCTCGCCGTTCTTGGTAACTGCGACGTGCAGGTTGGGCAGGTCTAGGCCTGCGGGATCGAGACGTTCCTCGCCGATCACGTAGACGCCGCACGATGCGTTGTCGGACACGGTATCGACGATCTTGATCTTCCAGTCGTCGATGCGGCTGTCGACGATCTCGAAGCAGGGGGCGATGCTCTCGGTGGCGGCGAGAACGTCGGCGGCGGTGATGCCCGGCCCGTTCAGGCTGCTCTTGAGGATGAACGCAATCTCGGCCTCGGCGCGCGGGGCGATCAGGGCCTTGGCGTCGACGTCGATGTCGCCTTCAACATGCATCCAGTCGGTCAGGAAGCCGAAATCGGGCTGATGCACGCCGAGCATGTCCTGCACGGCCTTGCTCGTCACGCCGATCTTCTTGCCGACGACCGTCTCGCCATCGGCCACGCGGCGGGCGAGGAAATCGAGGTTGATCGCATAGGCGTCGTCCAGCGTCAGCGACGGGTCCTGCTCGATCAGCGGGGCGATCGTCTTACGGGCGCGCAGTGCGTCGTAAAGCGCCGCGCCATAGTGCGTGATCTTATCGGCGGGCATTGAGGAACTCGATGGCATAGGCGTTGAATTCGGCGGCGCGTTCGACCTGCACCCAGTGGCCGGTGCGGCCGAAGGTAATCGCGCGCACGTCGGGGCAATGGTCGAGGAACAGGCGCGCGTGGGCTTCGGGGCAGAACTCGTCGTTGAGGCCCCACAGTACGAAGACCGGCTGGGTGATCTCGGGCAGGCGCGGCGAGAGGTCGGGCGTGCGCATGCGCACCAGCACGTCCTTGGGCTGGGTGCGCGCCACAGCGAAACGCTCCTCCACCAGCGCATCCGGGATCTTGGCTGCGAAGTCCGGGTGGACGAGGTTGGAGACGAGGCGCTTCTGTTCGGCCAGGTTGAAGTCCGGACCGCCGAAGCTGGAGACCATCTTGGCGATGCCGGGCATGACGAAATAGGCCTCGCGCTCGGCCACGCAGCCAGGGGCCATGAGCACGAGATTGCGTGTGAAGCCGGGGTGGTCGAGCGTCATCAGCAGGGCAATGCCGCCGCCCAGCGAATTGCCGACGAGGCTGGCGCAGGTGATCCCATGCGCGACAAGCGCTTCATGGACCGTGTCGGTGAACAGTTGCAGCGTGTAGTCCAGCCCTTCGGGCTTGGACGAACCGCCATAGCCGATCAGGTCAGGCAAGATTACGCGGTATCCGGCGTCGACGAAGGCATCGATGTTTTGCCGGAAGTTGGACGCACCCGATGCACCGGGGCCGCTGCCGTGCAGGAAGACGACAACAGGTGCGAAAGGATCGCCCGCTTCGGCAATGACAATATCGTATCCGCCGGAGACACGATGCGTGGTCTGGGTCAGGCTGGCCAAGGGGGCGCTCCGATCAGAGGAAGGTGAAGGTCGGTTCCTGACCGAGCATCGCGCCGACCACGTCGAGCGTGCGATTGGCCGGATCATTGGCGACATGGGCACGGCCGGCGTTCAGATCGAGCCAGGGCTGAATGATGGCGCTGGACGTGTAGATCGCACGACCGCCCAGCAACTTGACCATGTCGTCGACCAGATCGGCCATGCGGCGCACGACGCTGGCCGAGTTGTAGGCAAACAGCGTGCGCTTCTCCATCGGGATAGGCTGGCCGGCCTCGGCCAGGGCCATCAGGTCCTCGAAGGTCAGGCGCAGGGTCTGCTCCATCTCCGTCACTTCGGCCTGCGCGCGGGCAATGGCGGCAAGGAGGAAGGGATCGTTCTTGGAAGCCTTGCCGGTATTGGTCGAGACGCGGCTCTGCGCGATGTCCATGGCGGCGGAGATCGCAGCGCGCGCCCCGCCGAATGCAGCGGTCGAGACCGAGCGCATGAATACCTGCGCCCAGGGCAGGGTGTAGAGCGGGCCGGTGTTCGTCTGCTGGCCGGGGTTGGTGCAGAGATACCCGTCGATAGAACGATGGGTGCGGTGTTCGGGCACGAACACGTCATCGACAATCACGTCATGGCTGCCGGTGCCCTGCAGGCCGAACACGTGCCAGCTGTCTGTATCGATCGTGTAGTCGGCGCGGGGCAGCAGGAAGGCGCGCATGTCGGGCGCGCCGCCTTCTTCGCGCGGCGGGACCATCGCGCCGAGCACGACCCATTGGCAGTGGACCGAGCCGGTCGAGAAGCCCCAGCGGCCCGAGAGCCGATAGCCGCCTTCGACCGGGGTGACCTTGCCGACGGGCTGGTAGGAGGATGAGACTAGCGTGGATGTGTCCTTGCCCCAGACTTCGGCCTGAGCCTCTTCGTGGAACAGCGCGATCTCATAAGGATGGCAGCCGACCACGCCGTACATCCAGCCGGTGGACATGCAGCCTTCGGCCAGCGCCCGCTGCACATCGTAGAACACGTTGGGGTGCATTTCGTAGCCGCCCCAGCGCTTGGGCTGGAGGATGCGGAAGAAGCCTGCTTCGTGGAATTCCGCAATGGATTGTGCCGGAACGTCGCGCCCGGTGACGCATTCGGCTGCGCGCTGGCGCAGGGTGGGGATCATGGCCCTTGCCCGGGCGACAAGCTCTTCCCCCGACGGGATCGAGCTTTCGAGCGAAATTGCAGCTGCGCTGGCCATGAGCGGCCTCTCCTCCGGTACGACTTTCGACTCACGCACTGCTTGACGTGGCAATGCATTCGTAAAAAGATATCGCAACAGATACGCAAATCGTCAATCAAAAAGCATATCGGCTTTTGATCTTGATAAAATGGCCGCTCGTTACACGTGAAGGGCTCGCAGCATTCACCTGCTGCTGGTGCACGGCGGCGATCTGCGGGGGTATACGCCGGGATGTCAGTGTCGTCGCAGGCGACTTTCCTGATGGTCCTTGCCACGCCGACCAGAACAGCGGCAACCAACGCTTTCATGCTACCACTATCGGGCGCGTAAATCTTTTGGACAACTTCTACGAGAAATATGATTAGGAATTCCAATAGCAGGCCTGTTGCGCATGATTCGCAGCCTGACACGGGGCAGAAAGAGGAAGGCGCGATGATGTCGCTTCAGGAAATCTCTGACAGGCTGGAAATTCAGGATCTCTTCGCGCGCTACTGCTTCGCGATCGACGACCGCGATTGGGACGCGCTTGACAGCGTGTTCACGCCTGATGCGCGCATCGACTATTCCGAAACCGGGGGCGCCGCGGGGACCCTTGCGCAGATCAAGGCTTGGTTGCCGGTGGCGCTTGAGCGGTTCCCGATGTTCCAGCACATGGTGGCAACGACCAAGCTTGACCTTTACGGTGATGAAGCCAGGGCGCGCACAATC
Organism: Novosphingobium sp.; assembly: GCA_041639335.1. GTDB lineage: Bacteria > Pseudomonadota > Alphaproteobacteria > Sphingomonadales > Sphingomonadaceae > Novosphingobium. Next base: position 15,980 of record JBEQCK010000006.1, on the reverse strand, counting down.
CTGTTCAATCCAATGGTTCATCGCAATACCGCAGGCGAGGAGCAGGTCTTCTTCATCGGCCTGTGGTATCGTGACAGGCTTGTCCGCACGCCTGATGGCTGGCGAATTGCCGAACGCCACGAGGACATGGGCTGGTCGCACAACGTGCCGCCGATGGCCGCCGTGCCCGAAATTCCTGAAAACTGAGGAGTGTCTGCCGATGCTGCGCATTTCCGTGCCCAATGAGGAGGCTGGCGATCCCTATGGCTTTGCTGCGCGAACGCATGCGCGCGAAATCATGGCCGCTGCTGCCGGATTTTCCTTTGCGGTCTATCGCGAGACACGCCTTTCGATGCGCGAGTTCGAGGCGGCGCGAATGCGCACGGCGCAGATCAACGGCTGCATGATCTGCCAGGACTTCCGCGCCGCGCGCGATGCCGAGCATACGTTTTCGGTGGGCGGGGAGACGCCCGAACGACTGGTTACGGCAAACGGCCCGGCGCCTGACGAGGCGTTCTATGCGGCAGTTGAGAACTGGCGGGAATCCGGGCTGTATTCCGTGCGCGAACGACTGGCCATCGCCTTTGCCGAACGCTTCGGCACGGACCCGAAAGGGCTGGCTGCGGACGAGGATTTCTGGACCGGGATGCACGAGGTCTTCAGCGATGGCGAGATCGTCGATCTGGCGCATTGCGTGGCGGCATGGGTCGGCCTTGGCCGCGTGGCGCATGTACTGGGGTTTGACACGGTGTGTCCGGCCAAAAATCCATCAAGCAAGGAATCGACATGAGCGTAAGTGACGAGCGGCTGGGCGCACCGGGGACGGGCGTGGTGATCACCGGCGGGGCATCGGGCATCGGCCTGGCCGCTGCCCATGCTCTGGCCGAAGTGGGACGACCGGTAGCGCTTTGGGACATCAATGCCGATGGCGCAAAAGCTGCGGCGGCAAGCATCGCGGCGCAGTACGGGGTTGCGGCTGTGGGGCAGGCAGTAGACTTGCGAAATCCACAGGCGGTTGCCCCTGCCGCTGCCGAGACGCGCGCTGCGCTTGGCAGCATCGGCGGTATCGTCCACGGTGCGGGTACGGCGGTGCAGACCGGGATCGGCGGGGTGACGCCCGAAAACTTCGACGCCGGAATGGCGCTGCACGTGCGCGCGGTGATCGAACTGGTGCAGGCCTTCCGCGATGACCTGAATGCGCATCCGGGTGGCGCGGTGGTGGCGATCTCATCGATCAACGCATGGTTCGGCAACGGGATGATCCCGATCTACACAGCGGCCAAGGGCGCGGTCATATCGCTGGTGCGATCCATGGCGGACGAGCTTGCGCGCGATGGCATCCGCATCAACGCGCTCAGTCCCGGCATGGTCGACACGCCGATCCTTGGCGAAATGCGAGACGGGATGGCGCAGCTTTATGGTCCGCGCATATTCCTTGGGCGGTTCGGCAAGCCGGAAGAGATCGCAACGACGATCCGCTTTCTCCTGTCGGACGAGGCAAGCTACATTACGGCAACTGAGATAGTGGTCGACGGTGGCATCCGCCATTCGCAACGGCCGTGAAGGAGTTTTTGACACGATGCGTTCGGTAATCGTTACAGGGGGTTTCGGCGTGCTGGGGCGCGCGGTGGCCCAAGCGTTCCGCGATAATGGCGACAAGGTGGCGCGGATCGATTTCGCGACTGCGGCGGCCGATGCAAACCCCGGCGGGCTCGACATCGGCGGGGTGGACCTGACCGATGCCACAGCTGCAGCCACAGCGGTGGAGCAGGTCAAGGCGGCCTTGGGCGGCATTGACGTGCTGGTCAATGTGGCGGGCGGTTTCGTGTGGCAGACGCTCGCCGATGGCGGGCCAGAGACCTGGGCGAGAATGTTCGCGATGAACGCGACGACCTGCGTGACCATGACCAAGGCCGCGCTGCCGACGCTTACCGCGACGCCGGGCGCGGCGATCGTCAATATCGGTGCGGGCAGCGCGCTGGTGGCGGGCGGCGGGATGGGGGCTTATTCCGCCTCCAAGCAAGCCGTCCACAAGCTGACCGAGAGCCTTGCCGCCGAGCTTGCCGGCACTGACTGCACGGTCAATGCCGTACTGCCGAGCATTATCGACACGCCGACCAACCGGGCCGACATGCCCGATGCCGACTTCTCGCAGTGGGTGCAGCCTGCATCGCTGGCAAGGGTGATCGTCTTCCTGGCGTCGCCCGAAGCGCGGAACCTGAGCGGCGCATTGATCCCAATATCGCGGGGAGGCTGATACTACACGCCTTGCAGGAGCGCGCGGGCTGCCTCAGCGCCATCAAGCAGGGCGTTTTCGCGATGTACGGCGCGCCAGCCATGTGCGGTGCGCCGGAACGTCCAGCGATTGGCCGATACGCGGTGGACAACAAAGCCGCCTGCTTCGTGGCGCAGAACGAGCGAATGGCACCGCGCTGTGGCGGTGTCCCCCGCCACAGTGACGGCGGCGGGGCCAAGGATGTGAGCACAGCCATCGGCCATGAGCTGACGGTGGACCGGGCCATCGATCAGTGCGGCGATTTCGGTGTGGCCGGTGGCGGTGGCAAAACCGGTTACGACATATTCGCCGTCCTCGGTCCACAACTCAGCAAGGGCACGGGCATCGCCCGCATCGGCAAGCGGCCCGTAGCGCGCGATAAGCTCACGCACAGCTTCGCGATCTTCAAGAGCGGTGAGGCGGTCGGATAGATCAGGAACTTCCGTCATTGGCTCGGGTGCCTTCAGGCAAAAGGGGTCAGGCCGCCGAGCACCTCGCGGACGAGGTCACCCTGTCCACGCGTGCCCGTCTTGGCATAGATGCGCTTGGAATAGTTCCGTGCGGTCTCGTCGGTCAGGCGCAGGGCACGCCCCGCTTCAATGATCGTCTCGCCACGGCTCAGCTTCTCGGCCAGCGCGGCTTCCCGGTCCGAAAGGCCGTGCAGTTCACGCAGGATGCGGGTCCCCGCGCGCTCGTCTTCACGCACGGCCAAACGCAGCGTTCCGATCACGGCAGGGCAGGCGTGCGGTTCGGGCAGGACAAGGTCGCATTTGCGCAGGAGCATGTGCAGTTCACGCGCCGGATCAAGCAGGACGGCGGTCGCTTCGATGCTACCATCGGCGATTGCGCTGCAGGCCTTTTCAAGCGCGCCAGCAGCAGCAGGCAGAAGCTGCAGCCGGCGCCCGCCGCGAGGATCCGGGGCAGGGGCGAAGGTCAGCATCCGCTCCGCTTGCGAGTCCGTTGCCATGACCCGCCCCCCGGCATCGAAAGCGAGCTGGCCCGCGCCGAGCCGGGCGAGGGCTGCTTGAGCCATCGCGGTCTGCAAGCGCTGTTCGGCAAGCGCGGCAAGCGTGCGGAGCGAGGCGGCAAGGTGGGGGCCGATGGCGGCAAGGGTGGAGACGGCAGCAGAGCTGAAATCCTCACGCTCGCGCACCAGCAGAAGCCAGGCGTCGGCCGCGCCGCCCGCGCTGACGCGAAGCCAGCGACCATAGCGGATGCCCATTTCCGCCAGCGCGCCGCGCTGCAGGGCAAGGCGCGTGGGGTTGTCGAAATCCAACATCTCGTCGATCGCGTAGACGCGGCCTGGCCGCAATTGGCCATAAGGGTGCAGGCCTAGCGCGTTGATGCGGCGGAAGTCGAGCTGCGGTTCGCGCACGGCGCGCGGCGCAGTGACGTGGATGACAGTCGGCTCCTGCGAAGGCATGGCGTTGGCCAAGGTAATGATGAGGAACGCGCGGCGGGCATAGGTGCGGGCAACGAGATTGCGCATGAAGGCGCCCCAAGGCGGCGTCTGGTGCACGCCTTCGACAAGCGGCAGGAAAAGCTCCTGCTGATCCGTATGCGTAAAAGCCACCGTTTCCTCCCATATGGGAGCTTTGGTTTACGGGCGATGGTCCGAATTGCAAGCCGAGCCTGAGGGAGCCTCTCCGAATGACCGATGCCGTGACCGCTGCGCCTGCCATGACCGATGCGGAACTTGCCGCCCATCTTGCCGAAGTGGCGGGCAAGCTGCTGCTGACGGTGCGTGAAAGCGGTATGCTCAGCCTCAAGCAGCTGGGCAAGGCAGGTGACGCCACGGCCAACCAGTTCCTCGTCCACGCCCTGCGCGAACAGCGGCCGGAAGATGGCCTGCTTTCGGAAGAGGAAAAGGACAATCTCGACCGACTGCAGTTCTCGCGCACTTGGATCGTCGACCCGGTCGACGGCACGCGCGAATATGGCGAGGCTCGAACCGACTGGGCGGTCCATGTCGGCCTGGCTATCGACGGTGTGGCCACCATTGGCGCGGTGGCTCTGCCCGGCGCCGGCATTGTGCTGCGCACCGATCAACCGCGCCAGGTTCCGCCAGCGCCCGAGCGTCTGCGCATGGTCGTCAGCCGCACGCGCCCGGCGCATGAAGCAGTGGCCGTGGCCGAAGCGATCGGGGCGGAACTTGTGCCGATGGGCAGCGCCGGGGCCAAGGCGATGGCCGTGATCCTCGGCGATGCCGACATCTACCTGCACTCCGGGGGTCAGTTTGAATGGGATAGCTGTGCGCCGGTTGCAGTGGCGCTGGCGCACGGCCTGCATTGCAGCCGCATCGACGGTAGCCCGCTGGTCTACAATCAGGCCGACACCTACATGCCCGACCTGCTGATCTGCCGGAAGGAACATGCCGAAATGGTGCTATCCCGAATAAAGGCTGTGCAGCCGGCTTGAACGGCAATTGCCAGCGTTGCAAATAGAAGGCAGGTAATCCCCTCAATTTCAGGGGGTTTGCGTGCGCAATAGATTCGCGCTGTTCGTTGTCGGTCTTCTTACCACTACTGCTCCGGCACTTGCCGGAGACAACGTCCTTTACGGCCCTGCTCCCAAATGGGCCGAAGTGCGCGATTCGGCAAAGATTGACACCGCAGCAAGCACCCCGATCGCTCTGCTGGACGTGCAACAGCGGATCGAGGGCGAAACGCTGCGGGTCTATGTCGACCAGGCCTTCAAGCTGGGAAGCCCGGAATCTCTGACACAGAGCGGTACGAGTTCTGCGGTGTGGATGCCTGACAAGGGCGATCTGACGGTCCACCGCGTCGAGATCCTGCGCGCGGGCAAGGTGGTTGACGTGCTCAAGGGCGGCGCGCGCTATCAGGTGTTGCGACGCGAGCGGGGACTCGAGCAGCGCCAGATCGACGGCATGTTGACCGCGACCCTGGCCATTCCCGGACTGCAAGTGGGCGACGTGCTGCGCATTTCCTATAGCCAGACCATGCGTGACAAGGCGCTGCAGGGGAAGGTGCAGATCGACAGCGGGCTGTTGACCCTGCCGCTGGAGGCTGGCTTTGCGCGCACCAGCGTCTCCTGGCCCGAGGGACTTGCCGTGAAATGGCAAGCAGGCCCTGCAGCAGGCAGCCCGACCGAAAGCATCAAGGACGGCTGGCACACTGTGAATGTGGCGCTGCCGCTGGCAAAGCGTGAGGACATGCCGCAAGGCGCACCATCGCGCTTCACCCGATCGCCAACGCTGGAAGCCACCACGTTCAGCAGTTGGGAAGAGGTCTCGAGGGTGTTCGCCCCACTCTATTCCACGAAGGACGCGATTGCTCCGGGTAGCCCACTGGCAGCAGAAGTGGCGAAGATCGAGAAGCAGAGCGCTGACCCGTTAACGCGTGCGGCCCTGGCTACGAGACTGGTGCAGGATCAGGTCAGTTACCTGCTGAATGGCATGGCGGGCGGGAACTACGTGCCGCAGGCCCCGTCGCTGACCTGGACATCGCGCTACGGCGATTGCAAGGCCAAGTCCTTGCTCCTGCTGTCGTTGCTGGAAGCCCTGGGCATCAAGGCCGAGGTCGTTGCCGTGAACAGCCAGACCGGCGATGCCGTGCCGGATTCGCTGCCGATGCCGGCGGCATTCGATCATGTCATCGTGCGTGCCGAGATCGGCGGTACGACCTACTGGCTCGACGGCACGGCAACCGGCACGCGGCTGCAGACGCTGGCCGATGTCCCGCCATTCCGTCATGCGCTGCCAATCCGGGCGGAAGGCGCGGCCCTGATGACAATGGAGTCGCGCGTGCCGCAGGCGCCAATGGCTTCCGTCAAGCTGACGATTGATCAGCGCGCCGGGGTCGAGATGCCGGCACTGATCTCGGCGACGTCCACTTTCGCAGGGATGCTCGGCAGCAACCTTGGTGCGGCGTTCGGACAGGCCAGCGAAGAACAGAAAAAGCAGATGATCAAATCCATCGGGGATTCGATCTTCAAGGACCTGACTGATGATGGCGGCATCATCACCGGTGGGACAACCGCGTTTGACAGCGAGACCGGAACGGCCACCGTGACGATCGAAGGCATGGTCATTTCCCTGTTTCAGGACCGCGATGGCACCAAGCGCATGGATATGCGCGGCCTCGGCAGTGCCAACGCCTCGTTCGATTACGACCGCAGCCGGGCAAACTGGAAAGCGATCCCCGTGAACCTTGGCCGGGCTGAACGGGTGCGCGAGGAAATGGAGGTTCTGCTTCCGGCTGACGAGCCGGGCTTCAAGTTGAGCGGGAAAGCAGACTACGAGGCAACATTCGCAGGCACGACGGTAACCCGCAAGGGGGCGCTCGATGGCCAGCGCTTCAGCATCAGTGAAGAGCGCGCATCGCTTGGTGGTGAACTGCCGGCAGCGGAAATCCCGGTCGAGAAGGCAAAGGCGCTGCGCCTGCGCAATACGGTACCCTTCCTTGTCGCCCCCACGACCGCAGCGCGCGCATGGCGTTATCAACAGCCGTCGCTCAAGGCGCGTATCGCACCGATCGAGGCGGCCTATGAAAAGGCGATCGCGCGCGAACCCGGCGATGCACAAAGCGATCCCCTGGCGCGCCGCGCCGATCTGCGCGAATCCGTGTACGATCTGGAGGGTGCGCTGTCCGATTGGGACAAGGTCATTGCGATGGCGCCCGATGCCTGGACCTATGGCAGGCGGGCGTTCACCAAGCGGCAGATGGGGCGTTGGACCGATGCGATCGCTGATCACCGCGAGGCTCTGAAGCTGGCACCCTCGGTGTCCAATGCCATCTCGCTGGCAGGCGCGCTTGGCCGCGAAGGCAAGACCGACGAAGCGCTGGCCCTGTTGACCGAGTACGACGACATGGGTGACGAGCACACGGGCGTCGTCCTGACCCGAGCGGACGTCCTTGCCTATGCAGGGAAGGGTGACGATGGTCTGAAAGAGGTTGACGCGCTGACCGAGGAAAAGCCAGGAGATACGTCGCTGCTCAATGCGGCGTGCTGGTATCGCGCACGCTTCCGGGTGGATGCCGATCGCACGATCGAGGTGTGCAACCAGGCGGTAGAGCGCGCTTCCAATGCTGCCGCCGTTCTGGACAGCCGGGCACTGGCCTGGGTGGCACAAGGCAACCTGCAGAACGCGCTGGCCGACGTCGAATCCGCTCTGAAGATATCGCCGTCGCAACTGGCGTCGCTCTATCTCAGGGCCTGGATCGGCAATGCCATGGGCAAGCCCGAAGCGAAGGCCGATCTGGCCTACTTCCGCAAGGTCACGCCCGGCCTGGTGCAGGATTACGCGCGCTACGGCTTGAAGTAACGCGCAAGTCGGCTCCAGCGCCGCGTCGGACTGACGCAGCGCTGGCGTGCCTGCCTTTCTCCATGAAGACTGAGCTGCCGTCGCGCGGCGCGGCGCGTCGTCGCGCGTTCACTGGGGACAAGCCCGGAACTTCAAAGATGCGCGCTTTGCGCAACACTCATCATGGAGTGCGACGCATTTAGTCGGTATAATGAGTTTCCAGTTGCTATCCTCGCTTCAAATGCGTAGCTTAAGTCCGAATTGATTGCGCGAATGCGCATCGGAAGTATCCTGGAGAGGGAGAGGACATCGTGAGGAAACTGCTCGCCGCTACGGCATTGAGCTCGCTTGCCTTTGTTGCAGAACCGGCATTTGCGCAGGCCACGCCGCAGGAATCTGCGCGGGACTCCGCCGCTCAGAACGACTCCGGCATCGGCGAGATCGTCGTCACCGCGCAGAAGCGGGCTGAAAACATCCAGAACGTGCCGATCGCCATTTCAGCGGTGAGCAGCCAGTTCCTCGAAACCCGCGGCATCACCTCGATCGACAGCCTCGGCTCGATCGCCCCTAACGTGAAGTTCGAACGTGCACCTTCCAACAAGACCATCTCGCAGATCGCCATCCGCGGCTCGGTGACGATCAACCCGGCCGTGACCTGGGAGCCGGCTGTTGGCCTTTATCTCGGTGGCGTTTACATCGCGAAGGCGCAAGGCTCGATCTTTGACGTGGCCGACCTGGAGCGCGTCGAAATCCTGCGCGGTCCGCAGGGCACGCTTTATGGTCGCAACGCTCTGGCTGGTGCGGTCAATCTCGTGCCCAAGGCGCCGAGTGGCGAACTGGGCGTGAAGGGCGAGCTGACCTATGGAAACTACGACTACTGGAAGGGCCGCGCCGTCATAGACCTTCCGGCAATGGGGCCGTTCTCGCTCAAGCTTTCGGGCCAGATCCAGAAGCGCGACGGCTTCATCAGGCTGACGCCCAACCCCTATCCGCAGGCGGTTGCCGCTGGCCCGGCACGTACGGGCCGCACCAATGATCTCGATGGCAAGAGCGGCATGGTCCAGCTGCGCTTCAAGCCTGAAGGCAGCAACTTCACCGCTGATTACATGTTCGACTATTCGAAGTTCGACCAACGCCCGGACTATGCGCAGCTTGTCCGCGTCAACCGCAATGGTCGGCCCGAAGACATCTTCGATCCCAACTCACCGGGTTATGCCTTCGGCGGCGCGTTCTTCCCGCTCAACCTTTATGACCGGGCGGACCGCCAGTCGACCGCCTCGCTCGATGCCAATCCGCTCTACGAACGTTCGCGCACTTATGGTCACGCGCTGACCCTCGCGCTCGATCTGGGCGGCGCAACGATCAAGTCGATCAGCGCCTACCGTAACCTCAAGTGGGCGGACTCGCTTGACCTCGACGGTTCGCCGCTGCCGGTAGCGTTGACCCAGCGTGATACCAGCTTCCACAGCTGGAGCCAGGAACTGCAGGTCTCCGGCCAGACGATGGGTGACAAGCTCAAATACGTGGCGGGCGTATTCTATTACAAGGAAAAGGCCGAAACGCTTGGGCCGCAAAGCTTCTTCGGCGGCGGTGCATCCTACCAATCCGACTACGGTTCGAACACCGAGGCGTTCGCCGTATTCGCGCAGGTCGATTACGACATCACCGATGCCCTCAAGCTGACCCTGGGTGGGCGCTACACGCACGAGAAGAAGGACGTGCGCCGCTTTCTGCGTGTGAACTTCGATGCGGCCAATGGCATCTTCGCGCCGGTTGTCGTAGCGAACATCCCCTATGGCGGCGTGCCAGATGCAACCTTCAACCGGTTCAATCCGGCGATTACCTTGGCCTATCAGGCAAACGACAACATCAATCTCTACGCCCGCTTCGCGCAAGGGTTCAAGTCAGGCGGCTTCAACGGTGAGACCAATGACTTCCGCGCCCCGACCACAGCCTGCCCGACCGGCGCGGTGGAGCTTTGCAATCCCTACCGCCCGGAAACCGTCGACAGCTACGAAGTCGGCATCAAGACGAAGCTGGCCGACGGCAAGGTGATCTTCAACGTCGCCGGCTTCTGGGACGAACACAAGGACATCCAGCTTTCGGTGTTCACCGCCAATGGCGCGGCTGCTTCCGTCGTCAAGAACGCGGCGGCCGCACGCATCCGTGGCCTCGAGATCGAAACAGTGATCCGCCCGGTCGACGTGCTGACGATAAATGGATCGCTCGCTTTCCTCGATCCCAAGTACAAGAGCTACATCGAGGCCGTGAACGGCGTTGATACCAACGTCGCCAACAACCGCGCCTTCCCGCACACACCCAAAACCACGGCGGCGGCGGGCGTGGACCTCCGGGTCGCACAAGGCGATTGGGGCCGGCTGAACGTAAATGGCGATATCAACTACGTCTCCAGCTATTACACCTTCCCTTATGCGCTGGTGACACCGAACGCCTCGGCGCAGAACGCCAACAACACCCGCTCGAAGGGCCGCACTATCGTGAACCTGCGCGCAGCGGTTTCGGAAGTGCCGCTGGGCGGGGCCAAGGCCGAGCTGGCGCTGTGGGTCAAGAACCTGACAAAGGAGAGCGATCCCTCCAACTTCATCGACTTCGGCCCGGGGTTCGGCGGCCTTACAGTCGGATACTTCCCCGACCCGCGCACTTACGGTTTGACGCTGGGAGTGAAGTTCTGATGCTCTTCGCCGGGAAAAAGGCGCTGGTGACAGGCGCGGCCTCGGGCATAGGCCGCGCCACCGCCATTCGCTTCGCCGCCGAGGGCGCATCGCTTACCATCGGCGACCGCAACCTTGCGGGGCTTGAGGAAACGGCAGCGATGATCGCCGCCGCAGGCCAGACCGCACCGGTGGTGCAGGCCTATGACGCCACCGACTATGCCTCGTGCCGCGCACTGGTGGATACTGCCGCGCGCGACGGGCTCGACATCGTCTGCAACATCGCCGGATTGCTGAAGTGGGGGCGCTCCGAAACCTTCGCCGCCGAGGACTTTGACCTGCTGATGCACGTCAACGCCACCAGCGTCTTCGTGATCTGCCAGGCGGCGATGCCGCACCTGCTCAAGAGCAAGGGCAACATCGTCAACACCGCGTCCACTGCCGCGCTGCAGGGGCAGCCATATAACGCCGCCTATTCGGCCTCGAAGCACGCGGTGGCAGCGATCACCAAGGGCCTCGCTATCGAATACGCGGCGGCGGGCGTGCGCATTAATGCAATCTGCCCTGGGCATGTGATTACGCCGATGACGGAGAACACGCCTCCGCCCGAAGGCGTGGACTGGGCGCTGATGATGCGCAATGCTCCCAAGTTGCTAGATGGCTCGTGTGCGCCAGAAGACATCGCGGAAATGTTCGCGTTTCTTGCCAGCGACAAGGCGCGCAAGATCACCGGATCGCTGTTTACCGTGGACGGCGGACAACTGGCAGGATGAAAGCATGATGGACCCTTCCGCCGAAGTCAGCAACCTCAGCCACGTCTGGCGCAGGTTCTGCAACGAGTTGGCAGAGGCGGGGGAGGTTCTGGCGCGGCCATCGAGCCCGACCAACGCGCTCGATCAGGCCGAAGGCCTGCGCTACCTCAGCCGCCTGGCCCGCACCGCGCTCAACATGCTGGTGGACAGCGCCGACCCGGATTTCCCCCGCCTGTTCCTGCTGTGCGACGACAAGATCAAGATCGGCGCAGACAATCCCGACAACCTCTATCAGCAATGCGTGGTGCGCGGTCACCGTACCTACCGTATCACCGGCAAGCGCAACTCGGTCCCCTACTTCTCGATCGGCAGCAAGGCCAACCGCTATGCCATCGACGGGACGATGGCCTCGACCGGCGAGATCGAGTTCGCCCAGATGGAGTTCGGCCCTGACGGCGCGTTCGAGATCGTCGTCAGCCGCGACGAGCAGCCCGGCAACTGGCTGCCGATGGCCGACGACACCACATTGCTGATCGTGCGCCAGACCTTCGATGACAAGGCCACTCAAGTGCCCGCCGACATCAGGGTCGAGCGGATCAGCGATGGACCGGCGGCACCCGCGCTGCTCACGCCCCAAGCCATCGAACAGCAGCTCATGGCCTCTGCTGCCTGGGCGAAGGGGACGGCCAATACCTTCGCCAACTGGTCGGAATGGTTCAAGGCGCACCCCAACCAGTTCTACGATGCACCGCAGGAGATCTTCTGGAGGGCCGGCGGCGATCCCAATATCTGGTACGGCCACTTCTACTTCGACCTCAAGCCGGACGAGGCGCTGGTGATCGAGACACCCGTGCCGGACTGCCGGATGTGGAACGTGCAGATCGACAACTGGTGGATGGAATCGCTGGATCACGTGCACCAAAAGGTGTGGCTGAACAATTCGATGGCCAAGCTGGAGGCAGACGGCAGCGTGGTGGTGGTCTGTGCCGAGCGCGATCCAGGCTTCGGCAACTGGGTCGATCTTGCTGGGCATCGTTCCGGTACCGGCCTGTGGCGCTGGTTCAACGCGGCCGAAAATGTCATGCCCAGGATGCGCGTGGTGAACCTTTGACAATCTTGCCGGACGTCACGGAAAGGCCCATCTAGCCAGCGGAAGCACCCCGGGAACGAGCCTTGACCGAAAAGACTGAACGTCTGCCCACCTTTTTCCTCAACCACGGCGGCGGACCCTGGCCATGGATGGATGGCCCGATGCGCCGGGGCTATGATCAGCTCGAGGCTTCGCTTCAGGCCATCATTCCTTCGCTCGGCACCATGCCCAAGGCAATTCTCGTCGTCTCGGCGCATTGGGAGGAAGCCGTACCGCACGTTTCGACCAGCCCAGCGCCACCGATGCTCTACGATTACTACGGCTTCCCCGAGCACACCTACCACATCCGCTATGCCGCGCCGGGCAGCCCGGAGCTGGCGGCACGGGTGCGGGATCTGCTTCTGGCGGGCGGGATGGATTGCCGCGAGGATGGCGAGCGGGGCTTTGACCATGGCACCTTTTCGATGATGCAGCCGATCCGGCCGGAGGCAGACATTCCGATTGTCCAGCTCTCGGTCCTCACCAGCTTTGACGCCGCCGAACACATCGCCATGGGCGGCATCCTTGCCCCCCTGCGCGAAGAGGGCGTGCTCGTGCTGGGCTCCGGGCTGTCATATCACAACCTGCGCGCTTTCGGGGCGCAGGGGAGGGCGGCGTCCCAGGCCTTCGATCGCTGGTTACGCGAAAGCCTTGTCGGCCTCGAGGGCAATGAGGGAGCAAGAGCGCTGGAGCGGTGGATGGATGCGCCTGCAGCTATGCAGGTCCATCCGCGGCCCGAGCACCTGCTACCGCTGCTGGTCATCGCCGGATCGGCCGAAGCAGATCCTTGCAGCGTCCAGTTTCACCAGGACGACTTCTTCGGGGGCCTTGCCGTGACCAGTTTCCGGTTTGGCTAGAGCGTTTTCGAACCAGATGGAATCAACTGGTAGCTCGGAAAACGCGGTAAAACAGGAATCCAGAGCGATCAAAGGCCGGGCAGCCCGACGAAGGCGGCCCACGCCAATAGTGGTCCGATGCCGACGACGATCGCTGCATAGACCAAAAGCTTGCGCAAAATCGCAGGGCGGTCCTCTTCGGGTGCGTTACCGACGATCAGCGCGCCATTTGTCGAAAAGGGCGAAGTATCAACGATAGTGTTGGCAATGCAGATGGCTGCAACAACGGGCATCACTGCGATGTGCCCGCCGGCCAGAATGGGCAGGCTGAGCGGGATGATGACGCCCAGCAGTGCTGTTGACGACGCAAAGGCCGAGACCACGCCCGCAAGATAGCACAGCAGGAGAACAGCAAGGCTGGCTGATCCGACCTGCCCGATCATTACGCTGATCGCATCGAGCGTGCCGATCCGGTCAAGCAGGGTCACGTAAATCACAATCCCCGAAATCAGCAGGATAGTGGACCAGTCAACCTGTTTGAGAGCGCCCTTCTGCGTGTCCGGCGCAACCATCGCGAGCGCGAGGATGACCATCAGCGCCATGAAGCCGATCTCGACCTTGAACAGCAACGCGCCGGCGGCGAGGGCCAGCAGGCCGGCAAGCGTCCAAGCTCCGTCACGATCAAGCGCCGGCACATCGACATCGCCCTCATGCTTCGTGCCCGCCACCGCCTCGCGCCGGGCATAGAACAGCCAGACCATGAGGGCGATGGCAGCGTTGAAGGCCGCGCTGGCGATGAACAGATACTGCGCATCGGGCTCGATCCCGCTGCCGGTGAGCACCTTGGCGGTGATGCCGCCGTAAATCGAGATGGGCGAGAAGCTTCCCGCCTGAGCACCGTGGACGACAAGCAGGCCCATCATCAGCGGTGAAAAGCCGTGGCTGCGCGAAAAGCGCATGGCGATCGGCGCGACAATGGCAACCGCAGCAGGCCCGACCGCGCCGAGCGCTGTCAGCACGCCGGCGACGAGGAACACCAGCAGCGGCAACAGCGCAGTATGGCCGCCGAGCAGACCTGCTGCGCGCGCCACAAGCCAGTCTATCGCGCCATTCCGGCTGGCGATTCCGAACAGATAGGTGATGCCGAGCAGGGTCAGGAACAGGTCAGCAGGAAAGCCCGCTAGAACCTCTTTCACCGGCAGTCCTGCACCGAATACCCCAAGCGCCAGAGCGGCAGCAAAGCCGATCAGCCCCATGTTCACCGGCAACCACACTGCCGCCACGAAGATCGCGACCAGAACCGCGATCGACAGGATCAACATCTTATCATCCCCTCCCGCACGCTTGCCCTAGTTGGCGAAGAGCGCGGCATGCTCCTGTCGTAGCAGAGCTTTTTGCACTTTGCCCATCGTGTTGCGCGGCAGTTCATCGACGAAGACAACGGCTCGCGGCTGCTTGAACCGGGCCAGTCGGTCGGTCAGCGCACCGATCACGGTCTTGGCATCGAGCGCCGGATCGCTCGCCTTGACCACGGCGACGACGGCTTCACCCATGTCGGTATGGGGTACGCCGATCACCGCACTTTCAACGATACCCGGAATCTCGTCCAGAGCGGCTTCGACTTCTGCCGGGTAGATGTTGAAGCCGCCCGCGATGATCAGGTCCTTGGCGCGGCCCACGATGTGCACATAGCCTTCCGGGTCGAGGTAGCCGAGGTCGCCGGTGATGAAGTAACCATCATCGCGGAATTCCTCGGCCGTCTTCTCGGGCATCTGCCAGTAACCGCGAAAGACATTGGGACCTTTGACCTCGATGACGCCAATTTCACCCTGCGGCAATGCGCCTCCGCTTTCGGGCCGGGCGATGCGCAAGCTCACGCCCGGCAAAGGGTACCCGACGCTCCCCGGTTTACGCTGGCCGTCGTAGGGGTTGGAAGTGTTCATGTTGGTTTCGGTCATGCCATAGCGTTCGAGGATCGCTTGCCCGGTCAGCGCAGCGAAGTCCTTGTGGACCTCTGCCGAAAGAGGCGCAGAACCCGAAATGAACAGGCGCATGTGGCTGGCAAGTTCGCGCGTGAATCCGGCATGGCCCAGCAACCGCGAGTAGAACGTCGGCACGCCCATGAGCACGCTTGCCCTCGGCATCAGCCTGACGAGTTCGTCGGCATCGAAGCGCGGCAGGAAGATGATCGCCGAGCCCGCCGCGATCGTGACGTTGGTTGCCACGAACAGCCCGTGCGTATGGAAAATCGGCAGGGCATGAAGCAATCTGTCAGCGCTGGTGAAGCGCCAGTAATTGCGCAGAGTCAGCGCGTTGGTGGCAAGGTTGGCATGGCTCAGCATTGCCCCCTTGCTGCGCCCGGTCGTGCCGGACGTATAGAGGATCGCAGCGAGGTCGTCTGCTCGCGGAATGTGACGCGCGGTGGCCTCAGGTTGCCCCGCCGCCGCTTCGACCAGCGTTCCGCCGGTGCCATCGGCGTCGAGCGTCAGCAGCGCAGGCACGCCAAGTTCGCTGCACAGTTCGGCCATGGCCGGTTCGTCTGCAGTGCGGCAAAGAACAAGCGCGGGGCGCGCATCCCCGAGGAAGTAGCGCAGTTCGCCAATCGTATACGCAGTGTTGAGTGGCAGATAGACGGCTCCCACATGCAGCGCGGCCAGCCAGGTGAGCAACGCCATCTGCGATTTCTCGATCTGGACCGCCACCCGGTCACCTGGTCTGACGCCCTGCGCGCGAAATGCGCGGGCAATCTGAGCAGCCCGAAATGCGGCGCCGCGGTAGCTTAGTTCCGCGCCATCCGGACCAATCAGGAAGGGGGCGTCCGGTCGAGATTTGCAATGGTCCAGAAACAGGCTGAGGATGTCGTGCGGGGCACCGTGAGGCAAGTTGACATGTCCTTGAGGAGAACTCGGGAACTGGTTGTTTCCGGAGGGTGTGTATGCAAGAATCCAATAATCACACTATCGGGCATGCATCAATATGATTTCGGAAAACGAACGCGCCTCCGGAATGCTTCGTTCGGAGCGCATCCGCCTCGCACTTGCAGACGAGATTACCAGCGGCATGCTGGCGCCCGG
>JBEQCK010000005.1:0-44964 GCA_041639335.1 Novosphingobium sp. | reverse complement strand
GCGATACCGCCGACCGCGTTAAGAAGATCGTTGTCGAGCACCTCGGCGTCGAGGCTGACAAGGTCACCGAAGAAGCCAGCTTCATCGACGATCTGGGCGCTGACTCGCTCGACATCGTTGAGCTGGTGATGGCGTTCGAAGAAGAATTCGGCGTCGAGATCCCCGACGATGCGGCCGAGAAGATCTCGACCGTTTCGGACGCGATCAAGTACATCGACGAAAACAAGGGCTGATCGCCCACATCCCCCTATTGCCCTGAGCGTGTCGAAGGGCTGCCAAGGCACTCGATGTCGGGCAGGGGAGGACTTCGGCAGGCTCAGCCCTAATTCAGGGGGCTGGGCCTGTTTGCTTATTTTCCGGAGAATTCAATGCGTCGTGTCGTCGTAACCGGACTTGGCCTCGTCACCCCGCTGGGTGCAGACGTGGAAACCGTGTGGAAGAACCTGCTCGCCGGCAAGAGCGGGGCAGGGTTGATCACGAAGTTCGATACCAGCGACCAGAAGTGCAAGATCGCCTGCGAGGTGAAGCCGGCCGACCATGAGTACGGCTTTGACGCCGGAAAGCGCGTCGATCACAAGATCCAGCGTCAGGTCGATCCCTTCATCGTCTTCGGCATCGATGCCGCTGGACAGGCGCTGGAAGACGCCGGCCTTGCCGACATGGACGACGACCTCAAGATGCGCACCGGTTGCTCGATCGGCTCGGGCATCGGCGGCCTTCCCGGCATCGAGAGCGAATCGATTGTCCTGCACGAAAAGGGCCCGGGACGCGTTTCTCCGCACTTCGTCCACGGCCGCCTGATCAACCTGATCTCGGGTCAGGTCTCGATCAAGTACGGCCTGATGGGCCCGAACCACGCAGTTGTGACGGCCTGCTCGACCGGTGCGCATTCGATCGGTGATGCTGCACGCATGATTAAGGACGGCGATGCCGACGTGATGCTGGCAGGCGGTGCCGAAAGCACCATCAACCCGCTGGGCGTCGCCGGCTTCGCGCAGGCCCGCGCACTGAACTGCAGCTACAATGACCGCCCGGAAGAGGCGAGCCGTCCTTACGACAAGGACCGCGATGGCTTTGTCATGGGCGAGGGCGCCGGCGTTGTCGTGCTTGAAGAGTATGAACACGCCAAGGCACGCGGTGCAAAGATCTACGCTGAAGTCGTCGGTTACGGCCTGTCGGGCGATGCCTATCACGTCACTGCGCCGCACCCTGAAGGCAAGGGCGCCGAACTCGCCATGCGCATGGCTATGCGCAAGGCGGGCATGGAGCCGGGCGACATCGACTACGTCAACGCCCACGGCACCTCGACAATGGCCGACACCATCGAACTGGCCGCAGTCAAGCGCGTGCTGGGTGACGATCTCGCGGGTGCTTCGATGAGCAGCACGAAGTCGGCAATCGGCCACCTGCTCGGCGGTGCCGGCGCGGTCGAGACGATCTTCTGCATCCTCGCCATCCGCGACCAGATCGTGCCGCCGACGCTCAACCTGCACAACCCTGACGAAGGCACCGAGGGCGTCGATCTCGTGCCGCTCAAGGCCCGTCCGCGCAAGGTGCGTGCGGCGCTGAACAACTCGTTCGGCTTTGGCGGCACCAATGCCAGCGTGATCGTCAAGGCGATCGAAGACTAAGGACGCAAGCGATGGCCCGCCGTAGTCGATCCCGGCTGCCGCTGCTTGCGGCAGCCGCTGTCTTGCTCGCTCTGGCCGGCTGGATCGTCGGGGGCTGGTATGCTTCCGGACCTTTGGAACAGCAGATCGAATTCGACGTCGGTGAAGGCGAGGGACTGAGTGCTCTGGCGGACGATCTGCAGGAGCAGGGCGCGATCGGTTCGGCCTCGCTGTTCAAGTTGCGCGCAAAGCTGCTCGGCGGCGGCACTGAGATCAAGGCGGGTTCTTTTCTGATCCCCAAGCGCGCCAGCGAAGCGACGGTTCTCGAAATCCTCAAGGGTGACAAGGTCATCCGCCGCCTGATCACCGTTCCAGAAGGCATGCCGTCGATTCTCGTGGCAGAGCGCCTGTCGGCCAACAAGGACCTGACCGGCGAGATTTCCGCTCCCGAGGAAGGCTCGGTCCTGCCGGACAGCTACGATTGGCAGAAGGGCGAACCACGCGCCGCCGTGCTCAAGCGGATGCAGGCAGCAATGGACAAGACGCTGGCCGAGCTTTGGGCCAAGCGCACTGCACGGACTGTCGCCAAGACGCCGCAGGAAGCCCTGATTCTCGCCTCGATCGTCGAGAAGGAAACCGGCAAGCCTGATGAGCGTCGCATGGTTGCCGGGCTCTACTCCAACCGCCTGCGCAAGGGTATGCTGCTGCAGGCCGATCCGACGATCATTTACCCGATCACGAAGGGCAAGCCGCTCGGCCGGCGCATTCGCCAATCCGAAATCCAGGCCGTGAACGGGTACAACACCTACACGATGGTAGGCCTGCCAAAGGGACCAATTACCAATCCTGGGCGCGATTCGATCGCTGCGGTGCTGGATCCTGCCGAAACGGATGCTTTATTCATGGTTGCCGATGGGACCGGTGGTCACGTCTTCGCAGACACCTTGCAACAGCATAATGCCAATGTTGCCAAATGGTTCGCCCTGCGGAAGGCACGTGGCGACCTGTGATACCGCGCCATTCCGGCAGGATTTGCGTTAGTCATGGGTTCTTCCATTCTTAAGTAACATCGCTTAGGTGTACACACCGGAGGCACGGGAGGAGCTTGCTTCTCCAGTATCCAGGGAACATTCCGGCTGTGCCGGGCAGCGGACGCATGCCGCAGTTTCGACTTTGCCGAATGTTCCCACTTCTCCATTTCACTTGAAATCGCTGCGAATGCTGCTCAGGCAGGCGACGTGGTCTCGCCTTCTTCCCGAACAGCTCCGCTGGTGGTGACAGCTGCCCTGCCGCCAGACTTGCAGGCCCGGTTCGACCGCCTGCGCCGCGCCCACTTTCCCGCAGAGCGCAACTGGATCGCAGCGCACGTCACGTTGTTCCATTCCCTGCCCCCGCAGGTTGAGGCGGAGGCGCGCGATCTGCTGTCCTGGATGGCAAGCAGCACGCCGCCGATCGATGCGCAGTTGCGGCATGTCATGGATCTGGGCACGGGCACCGCGTTCCTGATCGAAAGCTCCGCAATGATCGCCTTGCGCGATGCGATTGCCGACCACTTCCACGGAATGCTGACATCGCAGGACAGCCATCGCCCCCGTCTCCATGTGACCGTCCAGAACAAGGTCTCGCAAGGCGAAGCGCGCGCATTGCAAAAGCTGCTGACAAGCAATTTCGAGCCGTCCCGCTTTGCCTTTGCCGGACTGGCGCTGCACCGTTATCTGGGCGGGCCATGGGAAGCGATCGGACGGTGGCCCTTCCGAGCGGCCCCTCAGCACAGATTCAAGAGGACAAGGACAGTCACATGACCGCCCCAGACTGGTTCGACACGGGTCGGAAGCATGTGTGGCTCCCGTACACCCAGATGCAGACGGCCAGAGCGCCGCTTCCGGTGGTTTCGGCGGCTGGTACTCGACTTCGCCTCTCTGACGGAAGCGAGCTGATAGACGGCATTTCCAGCTGGTGGGCCTGCGTCCATGGCTACCGCCATCCGCACATCGAAGAAGCGGTGCGTCGCCAGCTCGAGACGCTGCCCCACGTCATGCTCGGCGGTCTGGCCCACGAGCAGGCCTATACCCTCGCGCGACGGCTCGCTGCATTGCTGCCCGGCGATCTGGACCACGTCTTCTTCAGCGATTCCGGCTCGGTCGCAGTCGAAGTCGCAATGAAGATGGCTTCGCAATATTGGCTCAATCGCGGACGGCGCCGAGTGAAGTTCCTCTGCTTCAAAGGCGGCTATCACGGCGACACTTTTGCGACGATGAGCGTTTGCGATCCGGATGAAGGCATGCACAGCCTGTTCAAGGGGGCATTGCTCGATCAGATCGTGGTCAACCTTCCTACCAATGCTGCGGAAGAGGCTGCGCTTGGCGAACTGCTCGACCGTCATGGCAAGGATCTCGCCGGCATTGTTGTCGAGCCCTTGGTGCAGGGCGCGGGCGGCATGGTCTTTCACGATCCGTTTACGTTGCAGGCGCTGCGTCGCCTTGCCGATGCGCACGAACTCCTGCTGATCTTCGACGAGATCTTCGTGGGGCTCGGGCGGCTCGGCGATGCGATGTTTGCCTGTGAGATTGCGGGCGTGCAGCCCGACATTGTAACGTTGTCGAAGGCCCTGACTGGAGGGACACTGCCACTTGCAGCAACGATTGCCAGTCGGCGCATTCACGAAGGCTTCCTGTCCGACGATCCGATGCATGCGCTGATGCATGGGCCGACCTACATGGGCAATGCCCTGGGTTGCGCTGCGGCCAATGCCTCGCTTGATCTTTTCGAACAGGAGCCGCGTCTGGCCCAAGCCACTGCGATCGGTCGGCAACTCCAGACCTTGCTCGAACCTGCCCGCGCTTTGCCCGGGGTGAGGGACGTGCGTGTGCGTGGCGCCATTGGCGTGATCCAGCTGGATTGTCCTGCGCCCGCCGATCGCCTGTCCGCCAGCTGCAGTTCAAGCGGTGTCTGGCTTCGTCCGTTCCGCGACATCTTGTACACCACGCCCCCGCTCGTAGCCAATGAGGAGGATGTTGCGCACATCGCCAATGCCATGGTTGCGGCTGTCAGCGAATGGAGCGCCGACCGGGCAACTTGAATTGATCCGGCACCGGCGAAAAAGGGTTGCCTAGCACCCAGGTGCTGGCTAAACGGCGCCCCTGCCCAAGAGGCACGCCGCTTTAGCTCAGTTGGTAGAGCACATCATTCGTAATGATGGGGTCACGTGTTCGAGTCACGTAAGCGGCACCACCTTCTCTAAGGTGCTTTCCCAAGGAAAATCATCGGCTTCCTACTAAAGGCCGTTAGCCTTGGAGGGCTGATTTTGCCTGCTGAAAGGGCGGAAACTCGACCTGACCCACGCCCGACCCGGAAGTGCTTTGCCTTTGTCGTTGCGATTCATCGACTTGGAAGGGCTTTCGGCTGGTCGTCAGTGGGTCAATCAGGGCTAAGTGCCTTTGGCATTAGTGAGCCGCTAAAATGGGTCGTGTCTGGGGCGAGCGTGCTTCCTACTGTTCGTAATTTCCGCTGTGAGACAGAGCGGTGTCACCGCCCAACAGCTCTACACTCATGACGTGCCTGTCCGGCTGGATGGAGAATGCCTTTGACTGATCCCACCATCTAGCATGAACGGAAACCACTCTGCCGTTTGAATCGGTGAAGCTGTAGTTCCATCTCTGACCAAAACCGCCATAATCTTCCTCACCGCCACTCATGCCGAAAGCTTCAGCGGCCTTTGTGACTGAGAAGATGTCCTTCGCCTCGACTGCTCGATCAATCACCTGAACGAGCCAGCCGTAAAGATCGTGTGCGGTTGGTTGAGTCATAGCGCAGCTTACCAGTCGGACAGGGCGGATCCAGATGCTGACACAAGTTATCCTCTGCCCGTACATCGTCGTCAACGGAGATGAGCGCGGGGCTGAAATCCTACGGAATTGAGGCGATGCTGCTACCGCAGGCTCGGCAGCCGGTAGGAGCGCCTGATTCGTGCCGTCGTGACGTCCTCCAGGCTCCCCTCCAGTGCTTCGGCTAGGCCACGCCTGCCGAGCTCAACGAGGACGTCATTCCAAATCAGGATAGCCAATGCCGAGATACGCTGTCGACTGGCCAAGGTGCGCAGAAGCATGAAGTCGTAATCTGCAAGCTCTTCGTCGGTCAGATTGGCTGTTTCGATCGTGGCCATGGACTGCTCCTCGGGGAGAGCTAGAACATTGCCGCATAAGGGAAAATCTTGCTAGCCGGTTGTATAATGCGCAGATGGCGGCCGGCTGGTCTCATGTGAGGCTTAAGGCGAGAGTGCCCTTCGCCTGTACCAGCCGCCCAAATGGGTCGTGTCTAGGGCAGGCTTGGGTGGTGGGTAAGCCTTTTTAGCAAATCTGATGCGGCGGATTTGTGGGCCGTAGATCCCTCCGTTTGGCGCTTAGGCAGATTGCTTTGCTTTTCGCCACGAAGGCTTCTTGCCCTTCACCTTAGGAGTTTGTTCAAGTTGGCCAGCATCCCGCAGCTTGTAAAACACTTGCTTCATGGAGTTTTCGGATTTTATACCGGTCAGATCTCTAGCAATAGCGTTCGTGATCTCAGCCTCTGTGGAAAGAAATTCCATGACCATTTGCTCGGGTGAGGCGAGGCTTTCATGTCGAAGGGTGACAACTAGTGATCCCTCATTCTCAAAAAATGAAGGACTTTTCAGGCGAAGCTTTTCCATTGCTTCGAATGCAGTGTTAATACCTTCTCCAACGTCCTTATTGGGGGGATTCTTGAACTTGTTTATAAGCCTGACAATTTTTGGATTCCGAGCGAACTGTGTTCTTTTTATGTTTTCTATTGTGACATGTCCGGGAAGTCTTCCTGGGCTTTCAATTTCTACACGGTTGTCAAAAATACGTACTTGCACATCTGCTGCAACGCTATAATCTCTGTGAAGAACCGCGTTAGTCAGAATTTCATGTAAGGCCTCTTGCGGATAAGATATTTTCTCTAATCCTGACTGACCAGTTCTTTCGATCGACTCGATAATATTTTTGCAACGCTCAACTGCATCGTAGATCAAGTTGTAGAGCGGTCCTTCGATCGTTTCGGGGTCCATCGCTAAAAAGTCGCGTTCCGCATCCTTTTTCGTTTGGTACCGTAAGATCTTTATAGCTGAACGTTTTGGCAGAGCGGTTTGCGGATTGTCCGTGAACAACAGTACTCCAGCGACCGTCGGGCGCCCTCCGATGATTACACGCTGTTTCTCTAACCAATTAGATGGCTCTGCAGTTGGAACTACTCCAAGCAAAAAATCAATAACGGTTTCCGAATTAGAAAGTTCCACTTCCGGAACATCGACTAATTCATCCTCAAAGGATTTTACACCCTTGTCGTACTTGAGGCGTTCGAGAGCTTGTTCGCTTAGGGGAAGGCTTTGAGCACTTCTACGGATGTAAGCTTTGCCATCGGTTGCCAAAATCACAGTCTGGGATTTGAAGACTGTTATCAGCAGAACGAGTCCCGGAAGGCCATCGCATTTGAGAAATTGTGCAAGGATATTTCCGCCCAAAGGATCGATATCTTCGGTCACCTGAAAAATGGAATTTGCAGCTTCTTCGTCTGAAAAGCCGCTCCAGACACGCTCTTTTCCGTCAGAGCCGACAATTTCATCTATGCCAACATAAATCTCGCCACCACTGGTATTGGCAAATGCTGACACAGTCTTCGTTAGCTTCCCAGCACTGATTTTGGCGCTCTTTAGGTCAATAAAATGTGATTCTGAAATCTCGAGGATGGCAGAGGCCTCTTCGGGAGTGACGGTCTTGGTTGCGATATCCATGTTCTCTTGATGCCACGATAATGGGAGAAAGTGAAGGTATCAAGCGAGTGGCAATGGCGCCAAAGCATCTAAAATGTTTCGCCTTCCAAGTATCCGAAACAGTCTCGCGGGAAACTCAGCATCTTATTTGGACAGGCCGAAAGGGCTTAATCCTCGATCGGCATCAGCAAAACATGGGGCGCAACACCCAAAGCCTTCGCCAGCCGCTCAACGGCGCGCACAGAAGGATTGCGGGTGCCACGTTCGAGGTCGCTGACGTAACTGCGCTCCATCTCGGTATCGAGACCAAGTTCCTCCTGGGTCATGCCTCTCTGCTTCCGGTATTTCCGGACATTGAGACCCAAGAGAACGACCGCATCCATGCGGCGATTTGGTCGAGAGCAGTGGCTAGCGTCTGTATACTAATCGTGTCATTTGTCCCTCGTGATTCAGTTCAACGGGGGCAGGAGCGTGAACCAGCAAAATCCTTAGCGGTCTGTTCCGCCGTACCAACCGGTGCGGTGCCCTTAGTCATGCCAACAGGACAGAACATGAAGTGCAATCAATGTAATTCCGATAACGTCGTGAAGGCGTCTCTTGCCTACGAAATGGGCACCTCCTCGGGGTCAATGAATTCCGTCGGTGTCGGGCTCGATGCAGATGGTCTCAGCCCTATGGTTGGCCGATCAAGTGGCCAGATACAATCGAGGCTAGCCGAAAAGCTACAACCGCCAAAAAATAGCGAAACGGTGGGGTGCGGTGCGCTAGGTGTGGCTCTTCTGATTGCATTCGGGCTTGCATACTTGTTTGAACCGTCAACTACATTCTGGAAGACCGTCGTTGGATTAATAATTCCTGCTGCGATTGGAATCCCGTTGTACATCAGCATGAGGGCAGAGGAAGACCGAAAGTACTTAGAGAAGTATGCAGTATACAACGAGCTCTGGGTCTGTCTTCGCTGTGGCCATATCGACAAGATGGAAAACTTCGAAGATGAATGACGTTGCTGCCGGGCATATTGAACCACGCATGAAGCCTGAGAGGTTTGTCGGCAGAGCCGTGGCAGGCTTTGTCATGGGCGTGATCGGGCTCATGGTCCTGTTCTTCCTCTTCAGGGCGCTGACCTTGCTTTCCCTCCTGCTCTGAACAGCTTTTCCACCACCCAATCCACAGGGCCTCCGGATCGTCTCCGGGGGCCTTTTTCATTTGGAGCTCATCCCATGCTCATCATCACCAACGACACTGACCTGCAGGCCTTTCTGGCAAACCCGCCGGACCCTGATGTTGCCGCGCTTGTTGCGGCCCATGCTGAAAGGCTGGCCGACTTCGAGCTTGAGGAGATCGCCATCTTTGCGGTGTGCCAGCCGGGCGATCATGTCGAACAGCTTGAAGCAGCCTTACGACGGCCAATCCTGGACGAAGAAGGAAACTTCACATTGCCGCCTGAAATCCATGACGAACATGAAGGCTGGCATGAGCTGGTTTTCATCCTGTCCGATGATGGCTTCGGGCTTGTCCTTTTCGTCGCCAAGCACCCGGCAACAGATGCCCGCCTTCTGAAAGCTCTCGCGCAAGTCTGAAGCGCAACAGCCCAATCAATCCAACCGCAGCGTCCGCAAGGGCGCTTTTTTTGTATGTGGAGAATCCGATGATCGATCTGGCCGACTACGAAGCCGTCATCGACTACCTTTCGCGTCCAATGGACACTCGCCTGCATGCGTTGCTGACAGGCCGCCTCAAGGACACCATCGCCCTTGGCCTGCAGGACCTGACACAGATCGTCGTCGTTGAACCCGGCGATACCGAAGAGTTGCTTGTCCAGGCTTTGGGCTTCTCGCCCTTACATAGCCGCATCGATGGACCGGGGCACCAGCCGGACCCTGATTGGATCGAACGCCATGCCGGGTGGCTGGAAGCGGTCTATACCGTGGGCAACGAGGGCTTTGCCTTCATCCTGCTGATCCCGATCGCCTGTGGCGTTCTGCCGGGACTTCTCGCCTTGCGTGGGGAGTGCCAGCCATGAAGTTGCTCGGCTGGTTGATGCTCGCCTTCGTTGTCGTCGGACTCGTATCGGCAATGACGAAGGCGCTGATCATCGTCGCTGGCATGGCGTTGCTCGCGGCGCTGGCAATCAATCCGCGTGAGGTGGGCGGCTTCGTGGTCACGTTGCTGATGATTGGCCTGTTTTCGCGCTACCCGGTGCCGGTGGCGATCGTGACCATAGCCGGGCTTGTCGTTGAGCTTACCCGAAGCACGTGACAAGAGTGGTGGGAGGTTTCCCTAAACGTCCCACCACTAAACTCCAATAATCGATACTAAACTTTATCTTTCATCCCGCCAACGTTGTAAGAATTGTAAAATTCGACCCAATCATTCAAAATTTTTGGGAAGCGATCTCTACTCTTTAATTTATCGAAATTGTCAAAGCTAACGTTTCTAACGTCATACACTTCCTTCAGAATATCTTTAAAATCCTGATAAATAAGGTGTCCTCTGTTATTAAGTTTGGCACTCCTCTCGCTTCTGTCGAATAAACTGAAACCGACCCAGCTCTCTAACTTCGCTACACGAGTGGTAATAGTACTTTGACTGCACCCCAGATGAGTTGCAGCATTTTCGAAGCCAGATTTTTCCACTGTTGCGATGAAAGCTTCTATCCAACTGGTGTCGAGTGAGTCTTCGCTTTTCTTAGGCACTGTAGTTTCCAAACCTTCATAAACGTTTGAACCTCCGACAGCTCTCAGATTCTGACACGCTCTCGCCGCTCGATCAGGCCTCAAATCTGCAAAGATCGGATTAACCGATGAGTCGCTGACTTATACGCCGACATCCATCGCTTGAGGAGATTTCTTCCATCACCGCATTAGCGGAGCAGGTAGTTGCGAGTCATCGGACCGGGCCGAAGCGGCCAGAAAGGGTAACTATGCAAAAGACTAAGTCTAACAATCGCAGCCATGTGATTTCTCACCAGCTGGTAACATCTCGAGATACCGACGCAATTGCAGCTGAACTACTGCAACGGTATCTCGAACACAAGCGAGCGACCGATCAGCATGGGTTGATGTATCTCATGAGCCTGACGCACAACGTCATGCTCAAGGATCAGCGTGAGCTGGGCTGCTCACACCCTGAAATGATGACGCGCCTTCTTCCCTGGTTAGAGCCATCGGTAGTGCGCGCGCTCCCTGCCATCTTTGAACATCAGCTCGCTTGCACACGCCGTGCCCAAGCTGCGGCGTAAGAATTTCGCCCTCGCCGCCAAGCGGCGGGGGCACTTCCTATCAAGAAGGACAGAACATGAATGAAACAGAGTCGGAAGAACCGACCGCCAAGATCCAGGCTGCCGACATCGCAGTGCCTGCGCTTTCGTGGTCAGCTACGCCGTTCAAGGCCACTCCAGACACCACGGGCGGCCACATCGCTGCCATTCCAGAGGGCGTCGTCATCGTCACCGCAGAGGGTGACATCGCCGGTGAAGCGCTCGGTGAGTTTTGCCGATCGATATGCTTGGAAATGCCATTCGCTTTCCGGGTGAACGATCGACGTCACTACGCCTACCGTCTGCCGACCGCGACGGACCTGCCAGACCGGCTGGCACTGCCCGAGGGCATCGATGTTTGGCGACCGGGACACGAAGTATCGCTTCCTGCCCGTCCGCCGCGCCAAGGTGCGTTGCCAGTGCTATCCGATGAAGGCTTGACGAAGTTGCGGCCAACGCCGTTGCAGCTGGAGGTCCAGGGTACGGAGCTGGACCGCTATTCCCTGCGCGGCATGGCCGACGAGTTCGAGAAGAACGCGATAAAGGCTGAGCCGCTGTTGGGCGAGATTGCCCTCGCCGGACAGGCCACCGTGCTGTTCGCGCCGCCCAATGCGGGGAAGACTCTGGCCGCGTTGAAGTTGCTCAACGACGCGGTGATGGAACGGCGCGTGGAACCCGGCAACGTCTACTACATCAACGCCGATGACAATTCGGAGGGTGTGGCAGCGAAACTTCGGCTGATGGATGACTTGGGCGTCCACACGCTGGTGCCGGGGCAGAAGGGCTTCCTTCCTCGAAACCTGCCCGCGCTGCTGACCGACATGGCAAAGGGCGGACGGGCCAAGGGTGTGGTGGTCATCATCGACACCTTGAAGAAGGTTGCTTCGTTGATGGACAAGGCAGCCGCCAGCCAGCTGACCGAAGCCGTTCGCCTTGTTGTCGGTGCAGGCGGCACGGTCGTGGGCTTCGCGCATACGAACAAACAGCCCAAAGCCAACGGCAAGTTGCAGTTCACAGGGACGACCGACGTGCGGGATGACTTCGACGCCGCCTACATCATCACGCCGATCGATGTGGAGGGGTTCGAGGACCAGCAGGTCATCGAGTTCGAGTGCATCAAGTCTCGTGGCCCCAACGTGCCCTTGGCGCACTATGCCTACGACAAGGGCAAGGACGCTACCTATCCCGAACGGCTAGCATCGTTTCGGCTGGTCGCTCCCGATGAGCTGAAGGGTTTCGGGGAGGTCCAGGAAGAGAAGGGCGAGGCCGAAGTCATCGCGGCGATCGAAGAACTGATCCAGGCCAAGCAGCTCGCCAAGATGGCCTTGGCAAAGGAGGCAGCCGAACGTTGCGGTGCGTCCCAGCGGGCCGTCATTCGAGCGATCGAGAAATACACCGGCACCGAGGCCGGGGTTGCGCGCTGGTCAGTGCAGCGAAAGGCTCGTGGCGCACTCGTGTACGCGCTGTTGCAGCCACCCGCCGAACCTTCTGGCGAACCGATCGCCGGAGCGGCTGGCACTCCGCCGCAGGATTTCACCTCTGCGCACCCCGCGCCCGACGTTGGGGTGCACGCGGTGCTGCAAACCTGAAGTCCGCAAGCCTGCGGGTCGGGCTGGGGCGGATCGCTGCTCCACCCGGCCTTCGGGCTTAACAAAATCGCCGTTTGAGTAACCCTGGAGCCCTTCGCGGGCACTTCCGGGACCTGACCCCTCGCGGGCCGGGGCGCTGCTCTGCGGCCCAATCACTTACACCATTCAAGAAAGGAAACGGCCCCATGGCCAAGATCAAACTCACTTCCGCCTTCTGTCGGGACATCACCTGCCCACCGCATAAGCGCAAGGAGGTCTACCGCTGCACCGAGGTCATCGGTTTCGGGCTAGAAGTGCGCCAGAGCAACAAGACCTACTGGCTCTACTACACCAAGCCTGACGGGAAGGCCGCACAGGTCAAGATTGGCGGGTACACAGATATCCCGTTCGATGTTGCCAAGCGCACCGCCAAGGAATTGCGCTCCAAGGTCGTACTCGGCGGCAACCCTGTCGAGGACAAGGCCATCCGCAAGAGCACGATCACCTACAAGGAGCTGGCGCAGATGCACATCGCCCATGCCAAGGCGCACATACGGTCTCACGGCTGCGTCGAGATGTCCTACCGCAAGTATCTGATTCCCGAATTCGGGGGGTATCGCATCGACGAGGTTACACCCCATGCGATCGAAACCTACTTCGCCAAGCTTCGTGCGCGGCTCGCACCGGCCTCTGTCGATCGCCTGCGACTGGTCATGAACCGAGGTTACAAACTGGCGAAGGGCTGGCGGCTACCGGGCTCGGATCTCAACCCTGTCGAGGCCGTGGCGAGGCCGAAGTATGACAATAAGCGGACGTGCCTGCTGTCGCCCAAAAAGGCCGAACGCCTTCTCACCGAATGCGGCAAGTCGGAAAATACGATGCTGAAGCCCATCGTTCAGTTCGCCTTGGCAACAGCTGCACGGAAGCGCGAAATTCTCGATGCCAAATTCGAGCACGTCAACATGGACCGATGCGAATGGTTGATCGCGCGCACCAAGAACGGGCACCCCCGCGTAGTACCGCTTAGCGCGGCTGCAATGGAAGTCGTAAAGGCGCTACCGCGCAAGGAAGGCTGCGAGTGGATGTTTGCCAACCCTGCCACGGGGAAGCCCTACAACACAATCAAGCGGGCCTGGAAGACGGCGACAGACGATGCTGGCTTGCCGGGAATGCACTTCCACGATCTGCGGCACGCTGCCATCGGGGCGATGGTCTCGAACAACGTCAGCCTGCACGTTGCGGGCAAGATCGCCGGTCATCTTCGACCCGAAAGCACGGCCAGGTATGCTGCCATTGCCGATGCCACCTTGGCCGCTGCCGTGGAAGCTGGAGCCCGTAACCTCAATCTGACGGGGAAGGCGGCATGACGGAAGACATGTTCAACCGCCTTCGGGCGCTAGATGGGCAACTTGTTGCATCAGGCGTGAACCGTCACGATCGCGCTCTGACGATGATCAATGCGTGCATCAACGAAGGCATCGATCGCGGGCCGGAAATCATCGCAGCACTTGCCTGCCTTGGCTTCGACCGCAAGCATGCCGGGATCACGCTGAGCCGCAATATCGAGCGTGACCCTGTCTGGCCTTACTGGGGACGCCGTGATTGCGGTCAGTACTTTGCCCCCGAAATGCCAGCCGATCTAACCTGAACGACCGCCCCGCATGCAGCTTCGTGCTGTGTGTGGGGCATTTTTCCGCGATATTTTTTCGGTCGACCGATTGGAGACACGGCTTTGCTTGGGCGCAGAAAAGAGGGTTACTGCTTGAAATCTGTCCGACGGATCGGAGCGACGTCGCACAAATCGAACACCATGGCCTACAGGCAGGTAAGCCCTTTTTCGCAATGGACCGTTTTCGTGCGCTACTTCACGGACTTTTCAGAAGAATCGTGTATGAGAGCGATGCGACCCGAAGGGCACAACCCGTGCTCTGACACTGGCCCTGCCTCTTTAGAGGTGGGGCCATTTTTTTCGCCGTGCCGGAGCGACCGACGATCAGGCAATCGACAGGGTGACAAGCAGGCCGATTAGCACGCACACGAGGCCCGTGAGCGCCAAAACCAGCACCCATTCCCCAGCGCTCCAATCGGGTAACTGCATCGGTCCTCGGTTGTCCGCCTCATTTGCACGGCCAACAACAACTGACCTAAATGCCTTTTCA
Organism: Novosphingobium sp.; assembly: GCA_041639335.1. Lineage (GTDB taxonomy): Bacteria > Pseudomonadota > Alphaproteobacteria > Sphingomonadales > Sphingomonadaceae > Novosphingobium. The sequence continues at coordinate 30,601 of JBEQCK010000005.1, read as the reverse complement.
GCTAACTTGCTTACCAAGCGAACGTTCCGATGTCACTCGTAAGTGTCGGTATCTTTTGGTTTTTCTCGTGAAACGAATTTACGGCATGCTGCTTCGGCAAGGAGCATGGCAAAAGCTATGCCGATAACGACGATCACGATGACAGGTAGGATTGGCATAACTTGCATCCCGTTAAAGCGGGGAGCGCGAGGGTCTCTCAAGCACCAACAGGCGAGCTGGTTGATGACCTGACAAGGTATATGCTTACTTTACCTAGTTGTCCAATCTGGCGCAATCCTGCGCTGCTTTCCGCTGGAATGCACGTCGATCGGTGCTCGCTGACAGTGACCGGTCCAAGCAGCTGTTCGACACAAAACGCCCGCTTAGAAACGCAGGATCCGTCATTGAGCCACGAAGTTGATTCCGACGCTATCGACCGTGCCTTGCATCCGAACGAGGACTGCTAGGGCAATTAGCCAGCTAACGAGACAATGTTGTTATAGGCCGGGACGAAACCAAAATTGAGGGCCGCTACCTTGGCTACGGGCTCGGCTGGACTGAAGAGGTAACCCTGACCATACTGGCACCCCATCTGCAGAAGAAGGTCGCGTTGTTCGTCAGTTTCAACGCCTTCAGCTATGACTTCTTTGCCCAGGTTTTGGGCCATCGCGATAAGCGCCTGGACAATCAACCGCGTTTGATGGTCAGTGTTCATCTTCTGGACGAAACTCCCATCGATTTTGACCTTATCGATTGGGAAGTCCCGCAAATGTGTCAGCGAGGAAAATCCTGTGCCGAAATCGTCGAGCGCGATTTCCACTCCTGCGGCTCTGAGCTTGGACAAAACCGCTTGTACGGCGGCGCTATCGTTGACCAACAACATCGTCTCGGTGATCTCCAGTGTGACGCAATCCGGACTGATTCTTCGACGCCGGAATGTGGAAAGCATGCTGTCAGCAAAGTCTCGACTGAGGAGGTCCGCTTCGGTCGCATTCAAGCTGACAAACTTGACGCTAGGCTGATCTGCACTAAGGATGGGGAAGTCTGTGCAAAAATGGTCCAGCATTCGGTCGCTGATGTCCCTGGACAGAATGGGGTCAAGGATCGCGGGTAGTACCTGCAGAGCCGTCAAGCGCTCACCGGACCGCGTACTCAACCGCATAAGTGCTTCAAAGCCGACGATTTCATTTGATTGCAAGTCCACAATCGGCTGGTAACCAGCGTACATGCGATCATCTGTGAGTGCGCTACGGACCAAGCTGATAGCCTCATGTCGCAGGCGGTTGTCGCGCTCAAGGTCCAGGCGGTAGTGATGGGTGCGGCCAGGTTCCCGTGCTTTTCCGTGATAGAGCGCTAAATCTGCGCGCCTCAGCAACTCGCGCGCTACTACTGATTCACCGGTTCTGGCGAGACCGCATGTTGCAGTTATCGCGAGCTTTCGGCCGGATATGTCCACTTCCTGAGAGATAGCGCCAATAAGTTCCTCGCCAATTGTTGTCGCTTCGTCCTCTGAAGTGCCCAAGGGTGTTATTACTGCAAACTCATCGCCTCCCCAGCGAGCAACCACAGCATCAGTCGGCACCACCTCAAGGATGCGCGAGCTGATCTCCTTCAGCACAATATCGCCGACGAGGTGCCCGAAGGTGTCGTTGATGTCCTTAAAGCCGTCCAGATCAAGCAACAACGCAAAGAAGTCGCGACCGGAGCGACGATGCTCGAAGAACTGTTGACCAAGATGACGATCAAACGCATGCCTGTTTAGCAGATTTGTCAAGGCGTCGTAGTCAGCTGCACGTTGCAGCGCCATCTGGGCCTGATGCACCTCGGTTACATCCTGCATGATCCCAACAAGTCTCGCAGGATTTTCCAAGGTTGGCTGCATATACTGCCCGATAACCTTCAGCCTCTTCTTCTTTCCCGAAGGAACAATGATATTCGCTTCCGCCTGTGCAGACCCTTGAGTTGCAATCGCCTTAGCCAGTGCGGCTTGCACAACAGAAAGATCCTCTGGGTCATAGATATTAAGAGCGTCTTCGATCTTCCAAACAGGAGCGTCCGGCCTTTCCAGAATCGCATAGCTTTCGGCGGAGTAGGTCATCTTCCCCGTTTCGATATGCAGTTCCCACGAACCGATGTTGGCGACCTTCTCTGCTTGCGCAAAGATCAGATTGGACTGCTCCAGTCGATCCGATCTCTCGCGGAGATGTGCCAAATTGTACGTGGCATCCAAATCCTGCTGATGTGCATGGATGAGATCTTCGACAATCTTGCTCAGAACACTTAGTTGGCTGAGATGCTTTTCGTCAAAACGATCTGGGCGCTGATCTATCACGCAAAGCACGCCGATCAGGCTGCCGTCGTAGGCTACAATAGGTTGCCCAAGGTAGGATCGTATATGTGGGAGGCCGGTTACCAAAGGGCTCGTACAGAACCGTTCATCCGTTAGCGCATCCCTGACGAGGAGGCTGCGGCCTGATTCGATTGCGTAGCTGCAAAATGACCCGTCGCGAGAGGTCTCGCGGACCTCAGTACCGGTCTTTGCCAGAAACCACTGGCGGTTCGCGTCGACCAGACTGATCAACGAGATTGTGCAATCGAACAACTCGCTGCAAAATCGAGTGACCCTTTCGAAGCGCTCTTGGCTCGCCGTATCAAGCAGCTTGAGAGAGTGGAGGGTTGCCAGCCGTTCTTTTTCAATCTTATCATCCATCTGCATGCAAGCACCCTCCTCTGCCGGGGTAGCGAGGGCTGCATAAACAATGGGTTAAAGGACTACAGCGCTGGTTACCGAACGAGCCGGAAAGCAGTAATATTCCTGCCGCCAAAGGTTCTCGGCCCCTGCGCAGCCAGGCTCGATCACATCCGCGTCAAGCGGTGGCATCTTCGGAGTACCCGTCCCTGATAGCCCGAGGGACCGAAGCCTGCCCCCCGCCTTGCGTTAGACCCAACCTGCAAAACCGGGGCTGGCACGGGTCACTTCGGCGGATTTGATAAGGCGAAAGTGCTTTAACCTTGATCGCGCCCTAGCTCGGGTATGACACAACTTGGGGCAGGCCTGGGGCAAACGAGATTTTTGGCAAATCTCGTCATCAAAGCGCCTGAAAACACTCATCTTTATTGATAATGATAATCACTTTCGTAATGATGGGGTCACGTGTTCGAGTCACGTAAGCGGCACCACCTTCTTTAAGGTGCTTTCCCAAGGAAAATCATCGGCAAACTGCAAAGGGGCGCATGCGAGATGTGCTGCGGTCAGGCTGGCTGTCACAAGAGCCGCTTGCCTTTATCTCGGGCCTTGGGACCTTTCCGTGAATCCCAACCTTTCGCTCTGGAAGGAACCGAGCCAGAGTTCCTGTCCCACCAAGGCGGCTGCCGACAGGCCGTTAAAGTGCTGGCGGGGAGTGCCATAGGCGAAAGTGGCGATGCGCCCGGCGCTTGTGTCAAGCTCGCCGACGATCCAGCCTCGCTTGCAGAGCATAGGGTCTGCTTCTCCGTTCACGACCTTGCGCAAGCCGCCGCACGCCGGTTCGTCGAGCCGCATTCCGGCGAGCAGGAGCCGTCCGCCGGTCCAGTGAATGTTGTCCGGCATGAAATCGGGCGCAGTGATGCGAGCGAGAGGGCGGCGGGTGTCTTTGCGGTCAAACACCACCACGGCGTGCCATCCGAATGACACAACATAGAAGCGTCGCTGGTCGGGATCGATTTCTATGCCGTTGTTTCCGGGCAGGTCCGTGCCGGGCAGAAGTCGGAAATGGCGGTCGCCGGGACGTCGCTGCCAGACGGCGCCAGTCCGGCGACCGAGCATGAAATCGCCGATGCTGGTGCCCGGTCGGGTCAGGACCGTGACAAGCATTGTCCCATCCGCGAATTGCGCCACGCTGTTGCCGACCTGTCCTGCAGGCATGGCCGCGCAACCACGCCACAGCAGGTTGGGCTCCTTGCCCTGCTCGAGCATGACATCGAATGCCTCGATCGATTCCCGCCCGCCATGGTTGACCACAAGCAGGCGAAAATGGCCGACCGCCAAGGGACGCAGTGACAGCCCGCGGGTGTTGAACAATGCAGGGTCCGGCGGGCCCGGGCAATCAGGGAAGGCTTCCGCGTCGTGGGCAAGCTGGCTTTCGTCGCCGGTGTACCATTGCCGGTAGGATCGTGCACGGGCGTCGACAAGCTTCAGACCGGAGCCTTCTGCAAATCCGCTCACGACCAGCCATGAGGTGCCGGGCAGAGCCAGCAAATCCTCCGGCCTCTGCAGGCCGCACACATAGGTGAGTTCTGCATCCGCGCTGCAGTCGGCGGGCTGCGCCTCCGCCGGGGCGGAGGCGAGCAGTGCCGCGATTGCCGCGCAGAAGAACCGGAAGAATGGGCGCATCAGTCCCTTGGCCGCGAGTTTGCCGGGCGGGTTGGCGTCTTGCCACCCCGCAGCAGGTCGAAGTTGGCAAGATGCGGCCAGGTCACGACTGACGATTTTTCCCCGAGCCAGACCAGTTGCGGGCGACCAGGGTTGAAGGCAGGCCAGGCGCCGATCGTGGCGCTACGTGGCGCGCCGGTGCGGGCAAAGGACAGCAGCGCGCCCGCCATCTCGTTTTCGAGAGCCTGGTCGGCGGGCTCCCAGATACGGGTGGCGCGGAACAGGTTGAGGGCATCGCGCGTCCGCAGCCAATAGGGCACGTCGCCGGTGTGGTAAGCACCGACCGTAGCCGGATCGTGGTCGCTGAAGACGATTCCCGGTGCATAAGGCTGGCGGCGCGCGAACAGGTAGGCGTAGGCGGGCGCGGTTCCGTACTTGCGCTGCGCCAGCGCCCAATCGCCCATCTGCAGGCCGACCGAGCCATCGCGCGCGATGTCAGTGGCGGTGCGCGGACCGCTTGCGGCATATGCCTTCATGATTGCATCGGCGCCCGCGGGATAGCGCTCGCGGACGGCAGCAGCGAGGCCAAGGCTGTCCTCCGCAGGTGCGAAGGGACGAAAGCTCTCGTCGTGGGTGTAGCCGATCAGTACTGGGATGTCGGACTGCTGACGTGCAGCGAAAACCTCTTCGTTGGTGCCGGTGACGGCCTTGCCATCGCGGATGATGGGATCGCGCCGGGTCGTCGCGGCGACGATGCGGTCACCGGGGAGGGCCCGCATTTCGGCAAGCGAGGCCGCTCCTAATTCTTTCTGCAGAGCAAGGCCCTGTTCTTCGGCCTTGGCCAGCGGCACCGGGCCGAGCATCCCGCCAAAGGCGCTGCCGCTCATGGCCACGGCCTTCGCAAAGAGGCCCTTGGCCAGCGGCGACGCCTGCAGCAACGAGACTGACATCGCCCCGGCCGATTGGCCGACGATGGTGACATTGGCAGGATCGCCGCCGAACCTGGCGATGTTGCGCTGAACCCATTGCAGCCCCGCGATCTGGTCCATCAGGCCATAGTTGCCCGAAGCGCCTGCTTCGGCGGTAAGGTCTGGGTGCGCCAGGAAGCCCAGCGCGCCGACGCGGTAGGCCAGGTTGACCCGGACCACCCCATCGCGCGCCAGTGGCTCGCCTGAGTAGTTGGCCATCGAGGCCGAGCCGATATTGAATCCGCCGCCATAGATCCACACCACGACCGGAGCCTTGGCCGCATTCTTCGGCGCCCAGATATTGAGGTAGAGGCAGTCTTCGCTGGTCGCCTCGTTGCCGAAGTAGTGGTTCTGCAACGCGCCGCGCAAGGGTTGCAGGCATTCCGGCGCGAAGCGATCAGCGTGGAGAACGCCTTGCCACGGCTGCACCGGCTGCGGCGCCTTCCAGCGCAGGTCACGCAAGGGGGGCGCGGCAAAGGGCACGCCCAGCCAGGCCTCGACGCCGGAGGGAAGGGTGACGCCTTCGATTTGCCCGCCGTCGATAGCGATTGGTTCGGCCAGAGCTGGAGGTGCTGCGGCGAGGAGCAGCGTCGCGATCAGCTTGCGGATCACTTGCGCGCCACTCCCAGCTTGTCGTGGAAGAAGTCGAAAGTGGCGTTCATCGCCTTGAGCGAAGTCCTGCGGGTGTCGTCGGGCGTCTGGCCCATGAAGCTGTGGTCGGTGGCCGGGTAGTAGGTGGCGCTGACCGGCACGCCGGCAGACTTCAGCGCGGCCTCGAGTTGGTGCGACTGCGCGACGGGCACGACCTTGTCGTCAACACCGTGAAGCAGGAGAAACGGCGGATCCTTTGCATCGACGTACGTGATCGGGCTGGCGGCGCGGATTGCCTCGGCGGGGCACGCCCCGTCCTTGCAGCCGAGCAGGCGCTGTTCGGCGGAATCCTTCTGGGTGATGCGCGGCATCGTGGCGAAATCGTAGATGCCGTACCATGCGGCGGTGGCCTGAACGCAGGCATCCTGGGCCGAAGCGGAATCCAGCGCGGCGTCTATCTTGCCACCGTTACAGGCAAGGCCGGCGAGTGCTGCCAGATGACCGCCGGCGGAACCGCCGAACACTCCGACGCGGGCCGGGTCGATGTGATACTGCGCGGCATTCTCGCGCAGGAAGCGCAGGGCGGCGAAAACGTCCTTCGCCTGCGCTGGGAAGGTCGCCTCGCCCGAGAGGCGGTATTCGACGCTGGCCACGGTGAAGCCTTCTGCGGCGAAGGCGGCAAGCATCTTGGGGAAGTCGTCGAAGGCGCCGGACTGGCGGGTATGGCCGCCCATCCAGCCACCCCCATGGATGTAAAGCACCAGCGGATGCGGTCCCTTGCCAGCGGGCACGTAGATGTCGACAATCTGCGGGCGGTAGCCGGCATTGACCTGGTAGGTCACGTCGCGCCACGCCTTGACCCCGCTGGGGAAGGCGACGGGCACTTGCGGGAACTTGTCCGCCATCGAAGGTTCGGGATTGACCGGAACCACGCGCTCGGCCGAGGCGGGCGTCGTGACGAGAGCGGCGCAGGCGAGCGCCAGCAGCGGGGTGAAACGGGCCATCTTGTCCTCTCCTTGATCTGTTTATCGTTGGGCGATCAGGTGACGCGGTAGAAGCGGATGCGCACCGCACGCTTGCCATCAGGCAGGCTCACCGGATCGAGCGTGCCGATGAAGCAGCCTTGCGAGAGCCAGTCGTACTTGCCCTGCGGTGCCTCGAACACGGGGTGGGTGCGAACCATGGCGTTCGGGTCCTTGGCACGGCAACTGACGCCGGTGTTGACCACATTGATCACTGCACCGTCATCGGTGCGCAGCATGTAGTCGGCCTTGATCTGCAGGCAGCCATCGGCCCGGCGCAATTGCCAGTCCCAGCCCCCGCCCATGATCGTACCGCGAATGCCGGGCCCTTCGAAAGTGCCGCCGGTGATAGGCACGATGTTGCGCGTGCCAAGCGAGGTCTGGCCAACAGGCACGTCGGCATCGAGCGTCACCGTTTCCTCGAACGCGAATTGCAGCGCGGGTTCTGCAGTCTGTGCGCTGACTGGTGTAGCGAGCGAGAGAGCGGCGAGTATGGCGATCGGGCGCATCGGATTCCTCAACCAAGATATTCGGGTTTGTGCCGGGCCTGTGCGGCAAGACGGATCGGTGCGTTGGCTGCACCGTATCCCGCGTATCCCCGTCGCTCGACCACTTCGAAAAATACGCGACGGGCGAAGGCGCGGCTGTAGAACTGGAAGTATTCTGCTTCGCCATCGCAGTCGTACAGGATGCCGAGCCGGGCCATTCGCTCGATCAGAACGGGATCGAGGCCCCAGCGTGCTTCGAGATCGTCGTAATAGTTGCGCGGGATTTCCAGCATCGGCAGGCCATGGGCCTGGGCGGCTTCGGCCACGGCAAAGACATCCGTGGTGGCGAAAGCGATGTGCTGCACGCCCGCGCCGAAATAGTTCTGCACGAAGCGCGAAGTGAGCGACTGGCTGGCGAGCGAGCCGTTGAGCGTGAAGCGTACCGAACGGTCGGCATTCTCCACAGCCTGGCTCTGTACGAGTCCCATCGGATCGGCGATCTCGAGCTGCGGCGTCTTCTCGACATCGAGCAGGGCGACGTAGAACAGCAGCCAGCTGAGGAATTCCTCGTACTGCATGGTCTGTGCGATGTGGTCGATGCCGGTCAGCAGCGGCGCGGCTTCGGGTTCAAGCGCGTGGGGGAACTCATGTGCCCACATCGCTTCCCGGCTGGCTTTGTCGACGAGGTAGATCAGGCTGCCGCCCACACCGCGCACGCTCGGGATCGGCCACTCATCGGGGCCGACCGCCTGCTCGAACCGCGGGATGCGCAGGAAATCGGCGCGGGCGAGGGCGGCGGAAACGTCGGGCACTGTGAGGCCCAGTGCGCAAACGGCAGCGCCGTGCACCATGTCGAAGCTGTGCGCGAGGCCTTCGGGTTCGCAGTTGACGACGATGCTCGCCCCGCCTTGCGTCCAGCGGGTGACGTCCTTGCTGCGATGACGCGCGGTCGGCCGGAAGCCGAGGGGACGAAGCATTGCACCCAAGGCTTCGGCTTCTTCGTGACTGGCGGCAAATTCGATGAATTCGACGCCCGCAGTACTTACGCGCGCAGGCAGCGCCGACGCACAGGCGGAGGGCTTGGCAATCCCGCCTTCGAGAAGGCGGAGAGAGCGATAGCCATCCAGCGCCACGCCGCTCGCCGAACCGGCGCGGAAGCGGTCGTTGAATATCTCGAGGCTCCAGTAGCCGTCGTAGCCAATCTTGCGGATGGCATCCGCCCAATCGTCCAGCGGAAAATCGCCTTGGCCGGGCATGGAGCGGAAGTGGCGGCTCCATTGCAGGAGGTCCATGTCGAGCACCGGGGCGTCGGCCACTTGCACGATGAACAGCTTGTCGGCGCGGATATCGCCGATGCTGGAGGAGGGAATGCGGCGCGAAAGCGAGTGGAAGCTATCGAGCACCAGGCCGATGGCGGGGTGATCGACATCGCGGACGATGCTCCAGGCATCGCGGTGATCGTTGACATGGCGCCCCCACGCCAGCGCTTCGTAGCCGATGCGCAAGCCGCGTGCCGCCGCGCGCTCTCCCGCCTCGTGAAGGTCGGCGATGGTCATGGCCCGGTCGGCAGAAGCAATCGGCGAGCAGCTTGAGCAGAGCAGGAGCAGGTCGGTGCCAAGCTCCTGCATGACATCGAACTTGCGTTCGAGCCGGTCGAAGGCGCGGGTGCGTTGCGGCTCGGGCAAGCCGTCGAGATCGCGGAAGGGCTGGAACATTGTGCAGGCAAGGCCGAGGTCGGCCATCATGCTGGCGATGTCGCGCGCTGAAAGGTGCGTGGAGAGCAGGTCGTTCTCGAAGATCTCGGCCCCGTCGTATCCGGCCGCGGCGATGGCCTGCAGCTTGGCATCGAGCGTACCGCTGATCGAAACGGTGGCTATGGACGTCTTGATGGGCACTTCAGGCTCTCCGTCGCCTCGGCTCGTGCGAGCCCAATTCTTCGATGGTTGACATCTGTAAATGTTAGGGACTAGTTCGTTACACAAATGCGGTTTGGGCGCAAGGGGAGGATTGTGAAGGGAAATTCCGATGCGGCGGCTGGAGCGGCGGTGACGGGTGGGGAAAACCCCCGTGCGCGCCGCGTCATGGGCAGACCGCAGTCGGAAATGGCGCTAGCATCGCGCGATACGGGGCTGGCGCTTCAGGCGAAGCTGCTGCACCCGACGTCAGTCGCGGAGAATGCCACCTTGCCCGAAACAGATCCCACCGCAGAGCAGACCGCGAAGCCGGCCCGCCGCAGCCGCGCGGAAAGCCGCGAGCAGGCGATCAACCAGATCATCGACATCGCGACCAACGAGTTCGTGGAGAAGGGCCTCGCCGGGGCGCGGATTGACGAAATCGCGGGCAAGGCGACCAAGCGCAAGATCTACTACTATTTCGAGGGCAAGGACGAGCTCTACCGTGCGGTGCTTCAGCGCGCTTATGCCCGCGTGCGCGAGAGCGAGGCCGAAGTCGACATCGAGAGCGGCAATGCCAGCGATGCCCTGCGCCGCCTGATCGAGCATGACGTGCGATATCACGCGCGCCATCCCGAACTGGTGCGGCTGGTGATGAACGAGAACATCCATCGCGCAGAACATCTCAAGCAGATCGAGGGCCTTCCGCAGGGCAACCGCAAGGTCATCGGCATTCTCGAGAGCATTATCGCGCGTGGGCAGGCGGAGGGGGTGTTCCGTGAGGGAATCGACCCGGTCGACCTCCACCTCAACCTGACTGCACTGAGTTTCTACAACGTCTCCAACCAGTTCACCTTCGCGCACAACTTCGGGGTGGACATGACCAGCCCCGAGGCGATCGAGCGCCGGGCGGGGCAGGTGGCAGACATCATTCTGGCCTGGGTGACGAAGAAGGACTGACCGGCCGGGCAGCACTTCGCTGCTCGTCCATGGATCGGCCGGACGTCTGCCCTTGCGCCAAAAGGAGAGGACGAATGGCACTTCCCCCCACTGGCGCCGAAAGCGCAGACGGCCCTGAAACGTGGACGCGAAAGGCGCTCGGGATCGTCGCGCTGTGCTTCGCCATCAATATGGCGGACGGGGTCGACGTCACGATCCTCTCGTTCATCGCGCCCCGCTTGCAGGCGGAATGGGCCATCGACTCCGCAACGATGGGCAACCTGTTCAGCGCCGGGCTGATCGGCATGGCGATCGGCGGAATGTTCATCGCTCCGCTCGCGGACCGGCTGGGGCGGCGCGCTGTCATCCTTGCCGCGCTGTGCCTGATGTCGATCGGCATGTTCGCCAGCAGTTTCGCGCCAAGCGTGCCCGTGCTCTTTGCGATGCGCGTGATTGTCGGGTCGGGCATCGGCACGGTCCTGGCGGCGATGGCGGCGCTGGCAGCCGAAAGTGCGCCGCCCGCGCAACGCAACCTGGCGGTCGGCGTGGTCCAGGCGGGCTATCCGTTCGCGGCCGTGTTTACCGGACTGATCGTGGCACACGCGCTTCCGATCCATGGCTGGCAGGCCATGCTTCTGGGCGCTGCAGTGCTCACTGTGGCGCTGCTCCCGGCAGCGTGGCTGGTTCTCCCGCATGGGCAGCTCAGTGCCGGGGAAGGGCCAGAATCGGCTGGCAAGGTCGGCCAGCTTTTTGTCGAGCAAATGCGGGCACGGACTATCGCGCTGTGGTGCGCGGTGTTCTTCGGGCTGATGGTGCTTTACTTTATCGTCAGCTGGATACCCAAGCTCGCCATTGCGGCGGGGCTTTCGGAAACCAACGGCATCTATGCGGGCGCGCTCTACAATCTCGGCGCGTTCGTGGGCACCATGGCGATGAGCTTTCTTGCCTTGCGCGTACCGCTCGGAAAGCTCGTTCCGGCAATGCTGACCGGGGCAGGCGTGGCGATGGTCGTGTTCGGGTCTGTCACGATGCCGGTATGGCTCACGCTGGTCGTCGCCTTCCTGATCGGGGTCTTGCTGCAGGGCGGCTATAACGGCGTCTGGCCGATTGCGGCAGGCGCCTACCCCGGAGAGGTGCGTGCCACCGGCGTGGGCTGGGCCATCGGTGTCGGCCGCGGCGGTGCAGTGATTGGCCCGATGCTCGGCGGCTATCTCATGGCGGCAAATGCGCCATTGCCGACACTTTTCGCGGCCTACTGCGTGCCCTTGCTGATCTGTGCGGCATCGGCATTTCTGGTTGAACGACACAAAGTGTAACTAACCAGTCACAAGTTATTTGACAGGGACTAGTTCGTCACATAAATGAACCCCCGGTGAAGGGCGGCGAATCCAGCTGCCCCTGGAGGAGGATGACCATGAATTTGAGGGGCACTCGCCTTGCGCTTTCCGCGTCCCTGTTGACCGTAGCTGCTGCGCTCTCCGCGCCTGCGCTCGCTCAGGAAGCAGCCCAGAATGGTGCAGGCGATCAGGCTGCTGATGCGCCGGTCGATGCCAAGGAGATCGTAGTTACCGGCTCGCTGATCGCGCGCCCGAACAACACCGCCGTCAGCCCGATCGTCTCGGTTGGCGAGGCCGCGCTGAAGGAGACCGGACAGGTCAACCTGCAGGACGCGCTGAACCAGTTCCCGAGCTTCACGACGGCAGGCAACGCCAACACCGGCGGGCAGGGCACTGGTGGTCGCGCGTCGGTCAACCTCCATGGCCTTGGCACGAACCGCAACCTCGTGCTGCTTGACGGCAAGCGCCTGCCGCTGTCCGACATCAACGGCAATGTCGACATCAACATCCTGCCTGAATCCATCATGGGCGGGGTCGACATCATCACCGGCGGCGCTTCGGCAATCTACGGTTCCGACGCGATCTCGGGCGTGGTCAACTTCAAGACCCAGCGCGCTTTCGACGGCGTGCGCTTGGACGTGCAGAACTCGCTCAGCGACCGCGGCGATGCCTACAAGTTCAACGGCTCGCTCGCCTTTGGCTCCAGCTTTGCCGAAGACCGCGGCCATGTCATGGCGGCGTTCAGCTATGCTCATCAGGACCAGGTGAACGGCTCGACGCGCGATTTCTTCTTCGACAAGACCCCGTCGTCATTCATCGGCAACGGCACCTTCGTGCCGAGCGCGACCAATGCCCCTGACGCGGCGGTCGTCTCCTCGGTATTTGCGGGCTACGGCGTCAACAACCTGCCGGCCAACTTCCAACTGCTGAACCTGGGCTTCAACAACGACGGCACGCTGTTCACGCAGACCGGCGCGCGCAACTACAAGGGTCCGAACGGCTCGAGCGGTTATCTTATCGTCGGCAACAACGTGCGAATGCCGGTCGGCCAGCAGATCGATTTTGCCAATGGCCTCAAGCGCAAGACCGCTTTCGTCAAGGCGGACTATGAACTGACCCCCAGCCTCACCGCCTATGGCCAGTTCATGTACGTCGACCTTTCGGTCAAGACCGCATCGGGCGGCAGCCTCACCCAGTTCGGTTCGCTGACCACCATCCCGGTTACCAATCCGTTCATCCCGCAGGACCTTCGCACGATCCTCGCCTCGCGTCCGAACCCCAATGCACCGTTCACCTGGAATGGCCGCTACGTTGGCGTGCCCTACAAGAACTGGGACGAGAACTACGTCGTCCAGCAGTACATGGCCGGCGTGAAGGGGGACATCACCTCGGGCTGGTCGTTCGACCTCTATGCCTCCTACGACCAGTCGGTCCATGATCAGCAGCTCAACGATGCCGTGGTCAAGAGCCGCGTCCAGACCCTGCTGAACGCAGCAGACGGCGGGCGTTCGCTGTGCGCCGGCGGCTTCAACATCTTTGGCGATGCCAACGCCCGCTCGCTGTCGCAGGCTTGCGTCGATTACATCACCAAGACCGCCTTCTCAAAGGAGAAGCTCTCGCAGACGCAGGCCCAGTTGCAGGTCAATGGCAAGCTGTTCGATCTCGGCGCCGGGCCAGCCCAGATCGCTTTCGTCGCCGGGTATCGCCGGAACAACTACAACTACATTCCCGACAGCGATCTTCGTGCCCAGAACATTGAATCCGTGATTGCCTCGCAGCCCGCCTCGGGTCGCATCTCCGTGAAGGAATTTGCTGCGCAGGTTGACGTTCCGCTGATTGCCGACAAGCCGTTCATCCAGGAATTCGGCATCGGCGGCGCGATCCGTTACTCGGACTATTCGGTCACCGGCGGCGTCACCAGCTATGAAGTCGATGCCCGCTGGAAGCCGGTGGAACCGCTGCTGTTCCGTGGCAGCTACCAGCGCGCCGTGCGTGCGCCCAACATCGGCGAGTTGTTCTCGCCGCAGCAGGGCAACCAGCTGGTGATCGGCACGCCCCCGGGCGCGCTCGGCGATCCGTGCGACGTCCGCTCCACCGCCCGCACCGGGGCGAACGGAGCGAAGGTGGCCGATCTCTGCGTGGCGCAGGGCATCCCGCAGGCAGCAATCTCGAGCTACACCTTCCCGACCACGGCCACCGGCCAGCTCGTGTCGGGCAACACCAACCTCACGCCCGAGCGCGCCGATACCTACAACTTCGGCTTCGTTCTCAACTCGCCATTCCAGAGCGGCCTGTTGTCCGATTTCACGCTTTCGGTCGATTACTACAACATCGCGGTGAAGAACGTGATCTCGACCGTGCCCGGCCTGACCGTGCTGTCGAAGTGCTTCAACCTCGATGGCTCGAACCCCAGCTACGACAAGACCAACCTCTATTGCGGTCTGCTCTCGCGCGATAACTCGGGGCAGCTGGTCAACGTCGCCACGCCGTTCCTCAACCTTGGCTCGGTGAAGACCGATGGCGTCGAGGCGCAGGTGAACTGGACGGTGCCGTCACCGATCCTGCGTGGCGACAGCGGTCGTCTGTTCGTCAACGCTGCCGTGGGCTGGCTGCACAAGTACAAGCTGCAGCTGATCCCCGGTGCGGCTGAACTTGACTATACCGGCATCAGCAACGGTGCGGCAGGCGTCAGCAGCCTTCCGCCGCGCGCAACGCCGAAATGGAAGTCGGTCACCAGCTTCGGCTACCGTTCGGACGCCACCACGCTGGGCCTGCGCTGGCGCTACCAGAGCGCGATGAAGGACACGACCTCGGTCCTGACACCGGCGACTGCTCAGGTCGGCGTGGGCGCCTACGCGCTGTGGGACATGTTCGGCACCGTTCGCGTCAACAAGTCGATCGAATTCCGCGCCGGCGTGAACAACCTGTTCGACCGTGGCCTGCCCTTCGTGGCGAGCTCGCAGAACGGAACGGACGTTGCGCTCTACGATCCGATCGGTCGCTCGTTCTATCTTGGCGCGCGCGTAAACTTCTGATCCACCCTATGTCCCGGCATCCCCGTGGTGCCGGGACACTTTTCGAAGGCACAAATGATCCTTTCCGGCCTTCTTGGACGTTCGATCCTCGCTTCGCGCTCGCCCGAGCTGCACGAGAAGGAAGCGCAGGCGCAGGGCATGGCCTTGCGCTATGATCTTTACGATTTTTCCGCGCGGGGATGGGCTGACAGCGAACTCCCGCTGGTCCTGAAGCGTCTGCAGGATCAGGGCTACAGCGGCTTCAACGTGACCTATCCGTTCAAGCAGGCCGTCGTCTCGCTGCTTGACGAACTTGACGAGACTGCGGTTTCCGTGGGCGCAGTCAACACCGTGTCAATCCGCAATGGCAAGCTCTGCGGCTTCAACACCGACATGGCCGGCTTCCGGGATTCCGTTGCCGAGGGATTACCGGGCGTCGCTCTGGGCAACGTGGTCCAGCTAGGCGCAGGAGGGGCAGGCGCTGCCGTCGCCAATGCCCTGCTCTCGCTGGGTGTCGGCACGCTGCAACTGGTCGATGTGGATGCGGACCGCGCAAGGCTTCTGGCCGAGGATCTGGCGTCACGCTTCACCTCGGCCCGGATCATCGCCCGTACTCCTGATGCGGTCGAGACGGCGGTTGCCGACGGTATCGTCAACGCCACGCCCATCGGCATGAACGGCAAACCTGGCATGCCGATTGGCGAAGCGGCCGTCGAGGCACGGCATTGGGTCGCCGACATCATCTACTTCCCACCCGAGACGGAATTGCTGCGCCTAGCCAGGCAGCGGGGCTGCCGCACCATCAATGGTATCGGCATGGTCATCGGACAGGCGGCCCGTGCCTTCGAGATCATCACTGGTCAGGTTGCAGACAGAAGCAGGATGGCGTCCAGCCTCGTGTAACGCATCGGCCGCAGGGCGCGTGCCAGATGCCGGGGACGGGCAAACGGTATGGTGCGTTCCCGTGGAACCTTCAGGCCGCCACGGCCGCATCGCTGGCGAGCTTGTCCACCCGCTCGTTCTCGGGGTGGCCGTCGTGGCCCTTGACCCAGACCCATTCGATCTTGTGCGGGCGCACGGCCTCCACCAGCGCGCGCCACAGGTCCTCGTTCTTGACCGGCTTGTTGTCGGCCGTTTTCCAGCCCTTCTTCTGCCAACCGAACACCCACTTGGTGATGCCGTCGAGGACGTACTTGCTGTCGGTATGGAGCGTCACCCGGCATGGCTGCTTCAAGGCCTGCAGCGCCATGATCGCGCCCATCAGCTCCATGCGGTTGTTGGTCGTCTCCTTTTCGGAGCCGGCCATTTCCTTCTCATGCTCGCCCATGCGCAGCAGCGCACCCCAACCGCCCTTGCCGGGATTGCCCTTGCACGCGCCGTCGGTGAAGATCTCGACGTGCTTCACGCGAAGACCTCAGGGTTGGCGGCATAGAACTGCAGCCGCCGGGCAAAGGCCATCGGGTCCTTGCGCACGACCAGCGCATCGGCTGGCGTGTTGAGCCAGTCGTAGGCGCGGCTCGAGGTGAAACGCATCGCCGCGCCCTGCGCCAGCAAGGGCAGGGCGGCCCGCTCTTGCGCCGAAAGCGGCCGCACCGCTTCGTACCCATCGAGCAGTGCCTTCGAGAGCTCGGCGTTGAAGTTCCGGCCCGTCGCGTCGAAGCACCACGCCGCGTGCGTCACCGCCACGTCGTAGGCCATCAGGTCGTTGCAGGCGAAGTAGAAGTCGATCAGCCCGGTAACCCGGTCGCCCAGCATCAGCACGTTGTCTGGAAACAGGTCGGCATGGATCACCGCGCGCGGCAGGTCCTTCGGCCAGCCTGCGGCAATCTTCGGCATGTGCTCGGCCACCAGCCCGGCCAGCTCCGGATCAATCGAGGCGAGGCCATCCGGCCCGCATTCGTCGAACAGCCGCTGCCATTCCGCCAGCCCCATGCCGTTCGCCCGCGAGCCAGCAAAATCCGCCGAAGCCGCATGCATCTGGGCCAGCGCAGCGCCCACCGCGCGTGCCTGTCCCACCGTGGGCTCGCTTACCGAAACGCCGGGAAGGAACTCGATCAGCGCCAGCGCCTTTTCGCCACGCCTGCGGAACAGCGCGCCTTCGCGATCATGGATCGTGCGCGGGACCGGGCAGCCCTTTGCGGCGAGATGATCGAGCAGCGAGAGGAAGTAGGGCAAGTCCTCCAGCTCGATGCGGAATTCGTACATCGTCAGGATGAAGCGGGCACCGCTTCCGTCCTTGCCCGTCGTCTCCAGCAGCCAGTTGGAATTGGACACGCCCTCGGCAATGCCCTTGGCCGAAACCAGTTCGCCCACGTCGAATTCGTTGACAAGCGCGGCCATTTCTTCCGCGCCGATCTGGGTATAGACCGCCATGTTCTTTGCGCCTTAGTCGAGCAGCTGGCGCGGCAGCTTGAACACCATCTTTTCCTCGGCGGTGGTCACCGTCTCTTCGGAGATCGGGCGTAATTCGCCGACCTTGGCAACAACCTCGCGCACCAGAACCTCGGGCGCGGAAGCTCCGGCGGTAAGCCCCAGCGTGTTCACGCCATCGAGCCATGCGGGATCGATCTCGTTCGCGCGCTGGATCAGACGCGAGCGCGTGCCCATGCGCTCGGCCACCTCAACCAGACGCAGCGAGTTGGAGCTGTTCGGCGCACCGATCACCAGCAGCAGGTCACATTCGCCGGCAATCGCCTTGACTGCTTCCTGCCGGTTCGATGTGGCATAGCAGATGTCCTCGGCCTTCGGCCCGGATATGTGCGGGAACTTTGCGCGCAGCGCGGCGACGATCTCGGCGGTATCGTCCACCGACAGCGTCGTCTGCGTCAGGAAAGCCAGCGGCGCGTCGACCGGGAATGACAGCTTGGCGACGTCATCGACGGTTTCGACCAGCGAGATCGAACCCTCTGGGACCTGGCCCATCGTGCCGATCACTTCGGGATGACCCTTGTGGCCCACGAACAGGATGTGGCGCCCGGCTTCGACTTGACGCTCGGCCTGGCGGTGGACCTTGGACACGAGCGGGCAAGTGGCATCAAGCCAGTCGAGCCCGCGCGCGGTCGCATCCTGCGGCACGACCTTGGGCACGCCATGCGCGGAAAACACCACCGGTGCGCCATCGGGCACCTGGTCCAGCTCCTCCACGAAGATCGCGCCCTTGGCCTTGAGGCCGTCCACGACGAAGCGGTTGTGCACGATCTCGTGCCGGACATAGACCGGCGCGCCATAGCGCTGCAGCGCGCGCTCGACGATCTCGATCGCCCGGTCGACCCCGGCGCAGAAGCCACGCGGCGCGGCAATCAGAAGGCGTAACGGAGCCGTTTCGGCAGCGACATCTGGCAAGCTGGCGTTCATCCTGCGGCCCTTAGCAGCAACCGCGCCCTACCGCCATTGCCGAAAGCGGCTGCGGTGGGTAGAGGTGGCCGAAATGTTGGCCGGAGTTCGGTTTCCGGTCGATCAGCCGCTGCAAGTATCGAGGATCGAGTGCCCATGAACGCAAGTGCCCGCCGTATCGCAATTCTGGGCGCCCCGCTCGTGGCAGCCCTCGCGCTTTCGGCCTGCGGCGGCAAGAAAGGGGAACTCGTCGTCGATGATGCGGTAGGCGTTACGGCGTTGCGCGATCCTTGCCCGCGCGTCGGCATTCCTGACTACACGGGTGACGTCACGGTATTCAGCGATCCGTCCCGCACCGATTCGGCGGCGATCGATATCGAGGCGACCATCACCAACCTGCGCGCCCAGTGCACCGACGGCTCGAAGCTCCACTCTGTCGCCAGCTTCGACGTGCTTGCCCGTCGGTCGAGCAAGGTCGGCGCACGCCGTGTGGAATTGCCTTATTTCTCCACCGTCATGCGCGGCGGCAACATTGTCGTCGCCAAGCGGGTGGGCAAGGTCGTGATCGATTTCGCCGATGGGCAGGACCGCGCCACGGGGCGGGCGCAGGCCGGAGCCGATGTGGACAAGGCCGAGGCATCGCTGCCTGAAGACATCGTGAAGCGCATCTCGCGCAAGCGTCGTGCGGGCGACGAAGACGCCGCGGTCGATCCGCTGTCGCAGCCCGAGGTCAAGGCTGCCCTGGCCAAGGCCAACTTCGAACTGCTCGTCGGCTTCCAGCTGACCGAGGCGCAGCTCCAGTACAACGTCCGCAAGTAAGTCTCCAACTCTCGGGGGCAGAGCGGCAACTCTCCCCCAACTCTCGCAGACCGAGCGGCAACTCGGTGCGGCGAAGGGCAGGCAAATCGATGCCCTTTCGCTTTGTCCGCGATTGGGCTAACCGCCCGCGCATGACTGATGCCCGGATCAACCTCCACGCCGACTTCGCCTCGGTAATCGACACCGCGCTGACCGCGCTTGAAGCCGCAGGGACTCTTCCCGCCGGCCTGAACCGAGGCGCGGTGACGTGCGAGCCGCCGCGTGATCCTTCCCACGGCGATCTGGCAACCAACGCCGCGATGGTGCTGGCCAAGCCTGCGGGCACCAATCCGCGCGCTCTGGCGACGGCACTCGTTGCCGAACTCGAGAAGGAGCCGCGCGTCGTTTCCGCCGAGATTGCCGGGCCCGGCTTCATCAACCTGCGACTGACCGACGATGCCTGGCGCGGCGAGCTTGCGCTGATCGCCGCGGCGGGCGGGGATTACGGCCGCTCGACCATGGGTGGCGGCAAGGTCGTCAACGTCGAGTACGTCTCGGCCAATCCCACCGGGCCGATGCACATGGGCCATTGCCGGGGTGCCGTGGTTGGCGATGCGCTGGCGGACCTGCTCGTGTTCAGCGGGCACAAGGTCACCAAGGAATATTACGTCAACGATGCCGGCGCGCAGGTCGATGTCCTCGCCCGCTCGGTGCACATGCGCTACCGCGAGGCGCTGGGCGAGAGCATCGAGATTCCCGAAGGCCTCTACCCCGGTGATTACCTTGTCCCGGTGGGCAAGTCGCTGGCCGAGGAGTTTGGCGACAAGTACGTCGGCGCGCCCGAAGCGGACTGGCTGATCCTGTTCCGCACCCGCGCCGTGGCCGCAATGATGGACATGATCCGCGCCGATCTCGCCACGCTGGGCATCCATCACGACCTTTTCTCATCCGAAGCGGAGCTTCAGGCCTCGGGCAAGGTCGACGCTGCCGAAGCGTGGCTGCGTGCGCACGATCTGGTCTATGATGGCATTCTCGAAGCGCCCAAGGGCAAGACGCTGGACGACTGGGAGCCGGTCGAACTGCCGCTGTTCCGTTCCACGAAGTTCGGCGACGATCAGGATCGCCCGATCAAGAAGTCGAACGGTGCGTGGACCTACTTCGGCGCGGACCTCGCCTACCACTTCCAGAAGGCGCAGACGGCCGATGCCCTCGTCGATATCTGGGGCGCCGACCATGCCGGCACGGTCAAGCGGATCAAGGCCGCAGTTGCGGCGCTGACCAGCGCCGAGGGCGGCGTGGCGAAGCCGTTCGAGGTCAAGCTCGTGCAGATGGTGCAGCTGATGAAGGGCGGCCAGCCCTTCAAGATGTCCAAGCGTTCCGGCAACTTCGTCACGCTGGCCGATGTCGTCGAGATGGTCGGCAAGGACGTGGTGCGCTTCACCATGCTCACCCGCAAGCCCGACGCGCAGATGGACTTCGATTTCGACAAGGTGGTCGAAGCCAGCAAGGACAACCCGGTGTTCTACGTGCAGTACGCCCACGCGCGCATCTGCCGGAACCTTCGCAAGGGTGCCGACGAAGGCTTTGCGCCTTCAGGGGAGAACCTGTCGCTGCTGGGCGAGGAGGAGCTCGCGCTGGTCAAGCTCGCCGCGCAGTTCCCGCGCACGGTCGAAGCCGCTGCCGTGGCGCGCGAGCCGCACCGCATCGCCTTCTTCCTCCACGATCTCGCTTCGGCCTTCCACTCCTATTACAATCTGGGGAATGACCGGCCCGAGAAGCGCTTCATTGTGGCACAAGACTCCGCAATGACCGCAGCCCGCCTTTTCCTTGGCGCGCAAATCGGGCAGGTAATTCGTAACGGTCTCGCGCTATTGGGCGTTGAGGCAGCGCAAGAACTTTGACGTCAATCGGGGCAGGTCAGGCATGAACGGGGAAAACGGGCAGAATTCGTGGGACGAAGAGCCGGGCAAGCCGTTCGACGTCTCTGCCGAGATGGCGGAACCCGCAGGGGATCGCCTTGCCCTGGGTGACGAGGAGCGCCTGCCTTGGCTCGAAAGCGCTGACGATATCGATGGTGAGGACGAAGACAGCGGCAACGGTCGCCTGATCGGTTTTGCCGTGATGGGCCTTGTGGTGCTGGCGGCGCTGGTCGGCGGGATCTGGTATGCCAGCAACCGCACGGCAGGGCCTGCCGGAGCCGACGGGAGCCTGATCGAGGCAAGCCGTGAACCCTACAAGGTCGCGCCCAAGGACCCCGGCGGCAAGACTTTCGAAGGCACCGGCGATTCCAGCTTCAAGGTGAGCGAGGGTGAAAAGCCCGTCGCCAACCTTGCCGGTTCCGCCTCGCCAACCCCGGCAGTCGCTCCGTCGCCTACGCCTTCGGCCAAGCCGAGCGCTGGTGCGACGCCGGCGCCGAAGCCCACACAGGCCGCTGCGACCGGTGGCGTCGGCGTGCAGGTCGGCGCGTTCTCGTCCAATGCAGCGGCGGAAGCCGGCTGGCAGAAGCTCATTGCCAACCATGAAGCCCTTAAGGGCCTCTCGCACCGCGTGGTCGAAGGCAAGGCCGACATCGGCACTGTCTATCGCCTTCAGGCGGTAGCCGGTGATCTGGCCTCGGCCAGCGCGCTCTGCGCACGGTTGCAGGCCGGAGGCCTGAAGTGCCAAGTGAAGCGCTGAGCGGGTTCACCTGCCGGCGGTTCTAGGCGGTCGCCTGCTCGCTCTTGATCTGCATTTCCAGGCGACGGCGCACTTTCAGAGCGCCGTTGTCGACCCGGGCGCTGATTTCGGTTGGCAGCGTCGCGTCCGATTGCAGGACCAGTTCGATTGCCTCGATTGCGGCAATGTCTTCCGGCTGGATCTTCGTGCCCATGGCGATCTGCATCTGGCCCAGCGCGGGGTTGTTCACGGCAAAGTCGCGGGCGGTGTTCACGAAGTAGTGCACGCGCGTTGGCGATGCAGGCGTGATCAGGTGAATGTAGTTCTGCGTGCCGAGCGGCCGGCCGCTGGCTGCATCGGACATGGCGCCGCCGGTCCGCACCAGCGCGGGTGAGATGTATTCGGCGTCGAAGTCCTGGTTGACGGGATCTTCCTGACCCGGAAACTGCATCTTTATCAGGGGATTGGCGGGCAGGTTCTGCCCCTTGCGGACAACTGTGATGCTTTGCGCGGTTTCCTCGACCGATACCGGAATCGAGGCAACCATTTCGCCGCCCGGGATGGTCGCAGCGTGAATGAAGCTGACGTGGCTCAGATCGAGAAGATTCTCGATCAGCAGGGTGTAACGCGCATTGATCGTCACAAGTGCATGCTGTTCGACCGCCCAGTCGTCGCGGCCAAGCCCCATCGCGCCCAGATCGGGAAACTGGGCGGAACTGGCCTTGTCGGCATCGCCGGTCCACACCCAGACCAGGCCTGCGGTTTCGACCACGGGATAGCGGCGCAGCGATGACTTTTGCGGCACGCCCGACTGGCTCGGCACGCGCAGGCATGTGCCATCCGGGCCAAAGGTGAAACCGTGGTAGCCGCACTGTACCGCATCGCCAACGCGCTGGCCCTGTTCCAGCGGATAGGCGCGGTGCGGGCAGATCGCGCTCATCGCCACCGCATCTCCGGCTTGTGTGCGATAGAGCAGCACGCGCTCCCCCAGAATTTCGCGCATCATCAGCGCTTCCCCGACCTCGGCCGAGTAGGCGGCGACCCACCACTGATTGCGGGGATAGTGCTGCGTGGTGGTCAGCGGGTACATTCCTGGCTCCCATGAATCGGTTTCTGCTCTGCTTTGTTTGTCGCTCGACAAGGATATTTGTCAAGCGACAAACACGCCTTGCCATCCTGCCGGCCATTGGCCATGCCAAGGGCCATGAAGCACAACGCGAAGAACCAGATCCTCAAGCCTGCCCGCTATGATGGGGAGGAGAACCGCCGCGTCGTGCTCGAGGCAGCGTTGCGGGTGTTTTCCGAGGTCGGGTTCGCTGCCGCCAGCACGCGGGCGATTGCCGCGGCCGCCGGGATCGAGCAGGGGCATCTGGCCTACTACTTCCCCACCAAGCTCATGCTGTGGCGGCAGGTTCTGGACGCCTTTGCGCGCAAGGGAGAGGCCCATCTGCGAGAGAATCTGGCCGGAGACTCGCTTGTTGACGCGGTTGCCACTGCCCGGCGCGTGTTGCCCGGTTTCCTGCGCACGTTCGCCGAGGAGCCACGTCTGACGCGGCTGATGTTGCAGGAATTCTCCATCGCGTCCGAGCGCCACGAATGGCTTGTCGATACATTCGGACGCCCAGTCTGGGAACTGCTTGCCCCCCTGTTCGAAGCGCTGGCAAGGCAGGGGCGGCTGGCCGGGGCAGGGCCCGAGGTGGCCTATTTCAGCCTGATCGGGTCCGCGCTGATCACATTTGGCAATGCCGAGCTTGTGCGCAGCATGACCGGTGCCGAGCCATCCGACGAGGCCTGGATCGAGCGCGCCATCGCGCACATGATCGGGCCTGTACTCATGCCGGTGGCAAGCTGATGAATTATCCCCGGTGAGTGAGCCGGGAAGGGTTGTCAAAGTGCCCGAAAACCGCAAGTTCAAAGCCATGCTGCCAGCGATCTTCGGGCTTTCGGGCCTGACCCTGACCGATGACGAGCGCGCCTTCTTTCGCGATGCGGACCCGGCGGGGTACATCCTGTTCGGGCGCAATGTCGAAAGCCGCGGGCAGGTCCGTGCGCTCACCGATGAACTGCGCGCGCTGCACGGGCGGGACCGCACCTTCATCTGCATCGATCAGGAAGGCGGGCGCGTTGCGCGGATGAAGCCGCCGGTCTGGGCGGCTTACCCGCCGGGCGAGCGCTTTGACCGGCTATACGACGTGGCCCCCGCCAGCGCGATCGAGGCGGCACGAGCCAATGCCCATGCGCTGGGGCTCGATCTGGCCGAGGTGGGTGTCAGCGTCGATTGCCTGCCGCTGCTCGATGTGCGCCAGCCCGGTGCGCATGACGTGATTGGCGACCGTGCTTTGGGTTCCGAGCCGATGCGCGTGGCAGCGCTGGGCCGGGCAACGCTTGACGGGCTGGCGCGGGCGGGCGTGGCTGGCGTGGTCAAGCATATGCCGGGCCATGGCCGGTCGATGGTCGACAGCCACAAGGAAACTCCGGTTGTTACGGCGAGTGCGGAAGAGCTGGAACTGGACCTCGCTCCGTTCCGCACGCTGAAGGATGCGCCGATTGCAATGACCGGGCATCTGCGGTTTACCGCGTGGGATGCCGAAAATCCTGCGACGCTATCGGCCTTCGTGATCGGCGAGGTGATCCGCAAGGCGATCGGCTTTGACGGTCTGCTGTTGACCGATGATCTCGATATGCAGGCGCTCGGCGGCACAGTGCCCGAACGCGCCGTCCTTGCGCAGGCGGCGGGGTGCGACCTGGCGCTCAATTGCTGGGCGAAGATGGACGACATGATCGGCATTGCCGAGGGTCTCACGCCGATGAGTGCGAAGACGGCGGAGCGGCTGGAGCGCGCCTTGCGGGGCACGGCGGCGTTTGACGGGCCTGCCGATCTTTCCGCACAGGCCGCGTTGATCGCCACGCGTGACCAGTTGCTGGAACTCGCCTGATGGCAGACGTCGTCGAACCTGCACTGTTTGACGGCGACGAAGCCTGGGACGGCATTGCTACCACACCGACCGGCGACGCGGCGCTCTACCTCGAGCTTGATGGCTGGGAAGGGCCGCTTGACCTGCTGCTGGAACTGGCGCGGCGACAGAAGGTCGATCTGCGCACGATCTCGATCCTCGAGCTGGTCGGCCAGTATCTCGACTACATCGATCGTGCCAAGGCGCTGAAGCTGGAGCTGGCGGCGGACTATCTGGTGATGGCGGCGTGGCTGGCCTATCTCAAGTCATTGCTGCTGCTGCCGCGCGATCCCGAGGTGCAACCGAGTCCGGAGGAACTGGCGCTCAAGCTGCAATTGCGGCTGCAGCGCCTGGGTGCGATGCGCGAGGCAGGCGCGCGGCTGATGGGGCGGGACCGCACCGGCCGCGACGTGTTCCTGCGGGGCCGCCCCGAGGGCCTTCGCGTTGACCGCAAGGCGTTGTGGAAGTCCGATCTGTTCTCGCTGATCCAGGCCTATGGGGCAATCAAGCTGCGCAGCCAGCCAGTCGTTCACATGGTGCGCGAGCGTGCGGTGGTGACGCTCGACGCAGCGCTTGCGCGGGTGTCGCAGATGCTGGGCATCGCGGTGGAATGGACCGACCTGCGGGCGTTCCTGCCGCTGGAGGCCGATCCTGCCTTGCGCAGGTCTGCCCTGGCCTCGAGCTTTCTTGCCGCGCTTGAACTGGCCAAGCAGGGCCGAGCCGAACTGGCGCAGGACGAGGCTTTCGGGCCGTTGATGCTGAGGGCCGCCCCTTCGACAAGCTCAGGACGAGCGGCATGACCGAGCGGCCGGGCGATCTTGAACGTGCGGTGGAGGCAACGCTGTTTGCCGCCGAGCAGCCGATGACCGCGCTGGAAATCTCGGCGCATCTGGGCGGCGCGGCGGTCGGCGATGTGCTGGCGACGCTCGCGCAGGCTTATGCCGAGCGCGGGATCAATCTCGTGGAGCGCGGTGGGCGCTGGCACTTCCAGACGGCGGCCGATCTTGCCCATCTGTTGCGCCGCGAAAAGGAAGAGCCGCGCCGGCTTTCCCGGGCTGCGACCGAGGCGCTGGCGATCGTTGCCTACCACGAACCCGTCAGCCGTGCCGAGATCGAGGCGATTCGCGGCGTGCAGACCGCCAAGGGCACGCTGGATGTGCTGCTGGAGGCGGGCTGGATTCGCATTGCCGGGCGGCGAGAGGTGCCGGGGAGGCCGACGATCTACGCGACGACGCCGGAATTCCTCACGCACTTCGGCCTGGGTTCGCGGCGCGACCTGCCGGGAATCGAGGAATTGCGCGCTGCCGGGCTGCTCGACCCGGTCGAAGAGGCGTTTGCCGTCTTGACGGGCGGCGAGGATGGGGACACGGAGCCGAAAGTTCCGTCAGGCGGGGAAGACGCCGACTGACGCGACGGAAAAACTGGCATGTGGGGCGCGCGGTCCCTATCTAGGGAACGCAAAGGAGTTAGTGACATGGGTGGTCTTTCCCTTCCGCACCTGATCGTGCTTGCGCTGGTCGTGCTGGTCCTGTTCGGCCGTGGCCGCATTTCCGAAATGATGGGCGATTTCGGCAAGGGCATCAAAAGCTTCAAGCAGGGCATGAACGACGAGGACAACAAGCCGGTCACGCCGCCGCCTGCGCAGATCCAGCAGCAGCAGGTGCCGCCTCCTGCCCCTGCGCCCACGCCGACTTCGACCGATCAGGCCCAGTAAGCTCCTGTAAGACAAGGCGACAGGGCCGTGTTCGACATCGGCGCGTCCGAACTTCTGGTGCTGGTCATCGTGGCGATCGTGGTGATCGGCCCGAAGGACCTGCCGATGGCGCTGCGTACCGCAGGGCGGTGGGTGGCGAAGATGCGTCGCGTCTCCAACCACTTCAAGTCCGGCATCGAGACCATGATCCGCGAGGCGGAAATGGAGGAGATGGAGCGCAAGTGGAAGGAACAGAACGAGCGGATCATGCGTGAGACCGCGGCCCAGGAAGCCGCCGCCGCCGCGCAGGGCCAGACGGTGGCTGCCGCCGAGGATCAGAACGATCCGTTCCCGAACCCGCTTCCTTCGGATGCGCCTGCCGATCCGGTGATGATCGGGCCGATGCCGCCTGAGGAAAAGACCGCCAGACCGGAAGCGCCGCTGCCATGATCTCGGACATCGACGAGACGCAGGCCCCGCTGCTCGACCATCTGCTGGAACTGCGCACCCGCCTGCTGCGCTGTGTCTATGCGCTGGCGATTGCCTTTGCGGTCAGCTTCTACTTTGCCGACGACATTTTCGCGCTGCTGGCGCAACCGCTGGTCCATGCCTTTCCGCCGGGGCAGGGCAAGCTGATCTACACCAAGCTTTACGAGGCGTTCTTCGTGGAGCTCAAGGTTTCGATGTTCGCGGCTTTCTTCGTCAGCTTCCCGGTAATCGCCAACCAGCTCTGGGCATTCGTCGCGCCGGGTCTCTATGCGCGCGAGAAGCGGGCGTTCCTGCCCTTCCTGTTGGCTACGCCGGTACTGTTCTCCGCAGGCGCAAGCCTTGCCTACTTCGTGGTGATGCCGACCGCGTTCAAATGGTTCCTGGGTTTTGAAGGCAACAAGGGCGGCCTGCAACTCGAGGCGCTGCCGGGCACGGGCGATTACCTGAGCCTGGTGATGCAGTTCATCCTCGCCTTCGGGATCAGCTTCCTGCTGCCGGTGCTGCTGATGCTGCTGAACCGCGCGGGGATCGTCAGCCGGGACCAGCTGGTCAAGGCGCGGCGCTATGCAATCGTGGTGATCTTTGCCGTGGCGACGGTGGCAACGCCGCCCGATGTCGTCTCGCAGTTGATGCTGGCAATTCCGCTGCTGATCCTGTTCGAGGGAACGCTGCTGCTCATGCGCTTCACCGAAAAGGCCGACGCAAAGCGCAGGGCCGAGGAAGAAGCCGAGGCTGCGGCACTGGCCGCAGGCGAGACACCGCCCCTCCTGCCCTGAAAGAAAGAAACGGGGGCGGTCAGGCCCCCGTTTCGGTACTCGGTAATCAGAGCCCATCGGGACTCGCGAAACCTTGGGTGAGAGGGCGGGTTCCGCGACGCAGCCGTTGGGCAGCATCCGGAAAGAGCGCCCCCAAGCCTTCCGCGTCGCCACCCTAACGCTTTGAAGGCGTTTCGGTTTCCAGCCCTTTTTCGGCAGACCAGACCATGCCCCCGCCGATCCACGTTTCGATGACTTTCGTCGCCCTGAGCTGTGCGGGATTTGCGGTGAGTGGATCGGTATCGACCAGCACGAAGTCTGCGCGAAGGCCAGGCGCAAGGCGGCCAAACTTTCTTTCGGCAAATCCGGCATAGGCCGCGTCGGCGGTGTAGGCCGCCAGTGCTTCGGCAGGCGTCACGCGCTCCTGCGGCTGCCAGCCCCCCGGGGGTTGATCGTCCGGTCCCTGACGGCTGACGGCCGCGGCAAGCCCGGCCCACGGGTCCGCCAGTTCGACCGGAGCGTCGGACCCGAAGGCAAGACGCACGCCAGCGGCCTTGAGCGACTTCCACGGATAGGCGCCGGCCAGGCGATCAGGGCCGAGCCGCGCTTCGGCCATCACGCGGTCGGATGTCTGGTGGGTCGGTTGCATCGAGGCGATGGCACCGCTCGCCGCGAAACGGGCGATGTCCTTCGGATCGACGATCTGGGCATGTTCGATGCGCCAGCGCCGGTCGCCCTTGTAGGTCTCCGAAAGGTCCGCGATTGCGCCGATGACGGTGGCGTTGGCCTGATCACCGATGGCGTGGATCGCGACCTGGAAGTTGTCCATCGCCGCACGGCTCATCAGGTTGCCGAGCTGGGTCTGGTTCAGTTGCGGGAGACCGCGCGTGGCGGGTGCATCGGCATAAGGTGCCTTCAGCCAGGCGCCACGCGATCCCAAGGCACCATCGACATAGAGCTTCACGCCGTTGAGCCGGAGCCGGTCCTGATACAGCCAGGGGGAGGGGCCGGGGCCGCCGATCAGAACCATCTGCTCAGGTCCGCGGGCGTAGGCCATGATCCGGACATAGAGCTTGTTGGCATCGCCGGCGCGGCGGTAGGCCTGCCAGTCCTCGATCCCGGTGCTCATGTCGGCCACGGCGGTGACGCCGCGCTTGAACAGGATCTGCTGGGCGTTGGCGAGCGCCAGATCGCGGTCTTCGGGGCGTGGCGCGGGAACCTTTGCCTCGATCAGTTCCATCGCGGCATCGACGAGCACGCCGCGCGGGGAGCCGTCGGCGGCACGATCGATGCTACCGCCTGCCGGATCCCTGGTCGCAGCCGTGACGCCTGCAGCCTTTAGCGCCGCGCTGTTGGCCCACCCAGCGTGGCCATCCACGCGCTGCAACCAGACCGGCCTTCCGCCAGTAACCGCGTCAAGTTCGGCAGCGGTGGGGAAGCGGCCAAGCTGCCACTTTTCCTGATTCCAGCCACGTCCGATGATCCACGGCCGATCAGGGTGTTCGGCGCTGAACTTGGCAATCCGGTTGAGAGCGTCGGCCAGCGAGGTCGTGTCGGAAAGGTCGAGGCTCAACGCGGCAAAGCCGATGTCCATCACGTGGACGTGCGCATCGATCATGCCCGGTAGCATGACCCGGCCCTTGCCGTCGATGTGGTACTGGTATTCCTTGCGCGGCTTCGGCTTCTTGTCCCCGGCGTGTATGACGCGCGTGACGATACCTGTGCTGTCGAAAAGGAGGCCGGTGAACTGCTCTACCCGGCCATCGGCGCCAATCGTGGTGCCGCGCACGTTGTCGATCAGGGTATCGGCGTAGGCCGCCGGAGCGGTGGCTAGAAGAAAGGCGGCGAGCGTGAGGCGCTTCATGCCTTCTTGGCCCGGCGCGGAAGGCGACGGATCAGCGCCGAAGTATCCTCACGCCCATGGCCCATGGCCTGCACGTCGACGTAGAACTGGTCGACCAGCGCCGTGACCGGGACGCTGGCGCCAAGGTTCCGCGCCTCGTCCATGGCGAGGCCGAGATCCTTGCGCATCCAGTCAACCGCGAAGCCGAAGTCGAATTCGTCCTTGGCCATGGTGTGGAAACGGTTGTCCATCTGCCACGACTGCGCAGCGCCGCCCGAGATCGCCTCGAATACCTTGTCGAGATCGAGATGGGCGATCTGGGCAAAGCGGATCGCTTCGGACAGGCCGGCAAGCGTGCCCGCGATGCACATCTGGTTGGCCATCTTGGCGGTCTGCCCGGCACCGGACTTGCCGACATGGACGACGCGCTTGGCATAAGCTGCCAGGATGGGACGCGCGGCATCGACCGCCTTGGCGCTGCCGCCGCACATGATGGCAAGCGTGCCCGCTTCCGCGCCCGACTGCCCGCCGGTCACGGGGGCATCGACGCAGAGCAGTTCCTTGTCGCGCCCCTCGACCGCGATCTGCCGCGCGATGCGGGCCGAGACTGTGGTGTGATCGATGTAGAGCGCGCCGCGCTTCAGGGTCGAGAACACGCCGTTCGGGCTGAGCACAACATCGGCGAGATCATCGTCGTTGCCGACGCAAGTGATGACGGCATCGGCGCCTTCAGCAGCCTCGGCAGGGCTGGTGGCGATGCGGACGGAAATCCCGGGATTGGCCGCCGCCCAGGCTTCGGCACGCGCGGTGGTGCGATTGTAGATCGTGAGGGTGTGTCCCGCTTGGCCGAGATGCCGCGCCATCGCGCCACCCATCACGCCAAGACCAAGGAAGGAAACGTTTGCGGGGGCAGTTGCTGCCCCGGTCGATGCTGATGTCTGATCGCTCATGATGCGCATTCATATCCGGTTTGCTGCCGAGTGCCAGTGGCTGAGTGCCAGTGGCTGATCGAGAGTGGCAGCTTGCCTGCCGGGCAAGGGCAAAGCATAGCGGCTGGCGATGCAGCGCCTGATTGACCTCCTCTCCCGCATTGCGCGGCTGGCTTTCTGGCCAGCGTTCGTGTTCGCGCTGGTCATGGCAGTCTTGCCCAAGCCGCCGAGCCTGCCGATCGATAATCTGGGCGACAAGTTCGCGCACATGCTGGCGTTCTTCACGCTCTCGCTGCTCGCTGGCGTGGGCTGGCCGAAGGCATCATTGCTGCGTGCCGCGTTGTGGCTTTCGGTTGTCGGGGCCGGCATCGAAGTGGTGCAGTTGATCCCGGTCCTTCACCGCGACTCGGATTGGCGTGACTGGGTGGCGGACAGCGCGGCGATCCTCGTTGCCATGATTCCGGTGACCGGTTTTCGCTGGCTGACAGAGTTGGGGTCCGATTCTGGCAAAGCTTGAGGTTTTCTTGGAGGCCGCTTTCCGTTAGGGCGCCGCCATGGAAAACGTAGCGCT
>JBEQCK010000004.1:0-6955 GCA_041639335.1 Novosphingobium sp. | reverse complement strand
GGCGTCGCAGTGTCCGTGACGCGATTGAGTACGGTGAATGGCGTGCCGGTGTCGGCATTGAAGCGCAGGGTCATGCCCTCGGGCAGGAACTCGCCGGTCGGGCTGTTGATCGCCCAGTCAATCAACGCCTCGTTCGCGCTGACAAAGATGGTATCGGTATTCGTGCCGTTGAAGACCGGAGCACTGGCGCCGAACTGGACCGTTGCCGTCCCCTGCACCGCCTGCGCCCTCACCTGCGAGGGTGCCGTGGCAAGAGCGAGGGATGCAGCCCCGCACGATATTCCGCACAAAAGCCGGGCCAGTGAAACCTTGCGAGACTGGTGCATCGCGCTTGTAAGCGTACGGGCCATCACAGCCTCCACGGCAGAAGCTGGAACGAAAGATTGAGCATGAAACGGGCCTTGCCCTTGACGTCCAATCCGAGTGGATCGTGCAATGGCACCGCCACGCCGGCATCGAGGCGTATGGAGTCCTTGATCGCGGCCCGCAGGCCGCCGCCGACAGAAATCACCTTCTGCGGATCGATCCCGTCGAACGCGGCGTCATTGTTCCACACCCACGCCGCATCGGCGAAGGCGTAGGGCTGGAAAGCACTGCCACCGGCAACCTTGGGCAAGAGCGATCCCAGGCGGATTTCGCCGCGCACGCCAACGCCGCTGTCCCCGATCACTGCGCCCGGATCATATCCTCTGCCAACGGTGTAGTTGCCGCCGGAGAACTCTTCGTAGGAGAGGAGTTTGTCGGGCGAATATTGCGCACGGGGCTGAATGCTGAGCGTTACCTTGCGCACTGGACGGTAATCGAAAACGCCAGAGGCCCGCAGGACAAAGCCCTTTGCAGTGCCCTCGATCCGGCTCGGCGTGACCTTTCCGAAGCCACGGCAACCGGGCGCATTGGCACCAACGCAGCCCTTGGTAGCGTCGAGGACGTCAAGCCCTTGGCGAGCTTCGAGGGTCAGCCCCCATGACCAGTGCGGTTCGAACGGCGTGAAGCCGTCGCGGCCTGTCAGGCTCGGTCGGCTGATCCCGTTGGCGTCGGCTCTGGCGTAGATTACCCGCAAGCGATCGCGGTTCAGCGGAATGCTGCCGAAGTCGAGATCCTGGTTGGATATCTGTCCCCCCGCGGCAATCGACAGGTTATATGCCTGCGACCGGATGAGCGGGAAGCTGCCTTCCAGCGATGCCGACAATGTCCTCGAATGGAAATCGGCTCGCGTGTCCGTCACCGTGGGATTGGTCCAACCGTAGGTGAAGTCCCCGCGAAGAGCGAAGCCTTCCCCGCCAAGGCGCATTTCGTGGCCTAGCTGGAGCACCTTCTGCTCATGAAGGTCGGTGGTGGCAAAGAAACTGGCCGTGGTGGAATCGCCCAGCCCGGTCAGCCCGTGGAATTGTACCCTGGCGAGACCGCTGTACCGACCGACTGCGCGAGAACCATAGTTCTGCACTCCGATTTCAGCATAGACTGGTATCCTCCTGACCGAAACCTCGCCAACGACTTCGCCCGGCGATCCTTCGAGCGGGCGAAGCGCCAGGCGTACATCCATGCCGGGCAGATCCTTGGCCAGAAGCAGGTAACGCTCTGCGCGACGGGTGTTGAATACCGGGTCTCTGGTCAGCTTCTGGAGATACCTGAGGAGCGCCTGTTCCGAGCGCCCGACATCACCTTTGATCTGTACGCGCTTGAGATGGGCAAGAAGGACGTCCAGTCGGACCGTTCCTCCATCGATTTTCTGCGGCGGTACCTGAACCGCGGCGAGATATCCGGCCTGACGCAGCTTGGTCGCGGCGCGATCGCGAATTTCGCAGATCACCGATACCGGCTGCTCCGTTCCGACGAACTCGGCGTAGCTATCCGCCAGGTCGAAGCCCGGAAGATCCTGCATGCCGGTGAAGTTGACGGACGATAGCTTGAAGCGGATCCCGGCGAAATCAGGAGCAGCGAGAGGGCATGGCGCGCGTTCGACTTCGGACGTGTCGACCGTGACCGGGCCACTGCGATTGAGCGTACCTTCTGCAACGCCACGCTGAATCTCTTCGCGCGTAGGGGGCTGGACGTTACCAGCAGGGACCGACTGGGCGAGCGCTGCGCTCACCGAGAGGGAAAGGGTCAAAAGAGGAAACAAGCCTGCCGCAGTCGTCCCGCGAAGCCTGAAAAACCGGGCTTTGTCTCGGAAACGAACTGGTATCGTGCCCCCGGACAAGGGCAAAACAGCAACAGGATCGGCCATTTGAGTCGAATCTCCACAGGCGCGACCCGTGATGACTTAACTTTTTGGCCCGGTAAGGCTCTGTAATGTTGGGAATCACCTGTGGTGGAGAATCACCCTAAGTAGTTCCACTATGGATGTTGCTCTTGTATGTCCGGTTCTGCAAGCGTTGCCGCAAGCCAATCGAATTGCGCTTTGCAACCGTTGTCCAGCAACAGCGTGCCTAACGAAGCCGCATCGGCCGGAACGTCCTCGGGTTCGAGCATGACGATCCGGAACTCCGCCGCCTTGTCTGGCGCCGTTTCATCGTAGATGCGGTAAGTGCGCCCCTCCTGCGGGGCGAGCATGGTCTTGGGCCAGGCGATGCCCACGGTCTTGGGCGGCCATTGCATGCGCACCATCTCGCCGCCCGCACTTTCGGTAAGCCAGGTAAAGCTTCGTGCCTTGGCTTCCTCTCGCCAAAGATACAGGTCGCTGCCGCGGGGAACGCAGACGTTTCCGCCCTCGCTGGTGTCTGCCAGCCAGATGCTTACGGGCAGCACGTTTTCACCCGAGGAGTCCCCGGCCCCGCGCACGGCCCCCGCCCGGACCGAAGCAGGATTGCTGAGGGACCGCGCCAGAAGCGCTGCCGCACTGCGATCACGGTTCACTGCATTGTCGAGCGTGAAGGTGCCCACACCCCTGAGTACCCTCGTACCTGCCTTGTCCAGCACGGTAACCACGTCGCCGGCTTTCAGCACGACTTGTGCGTTCGCCGGGAGCCGCTTGCCCTTTGGGTATGAAGCGGCCGACGGACCGGTCGATCGCACGACAACGGCCTGTGCGAAGGCACCGCTCGTGATTGCCGCAAATGCCGAAGCAACTGCAATGCTGAACGTAACCAGTCCCTTGCGGCGCATTGTTCAGCCTCCGGCCTGGGTTGATTGCGCGAGGTTCGCAAGAACATCGAGCTGCGCATTGCAGCCCTTGTCCGCCATAGCTCCGGCCACTTCAAGTTCGTCGCTCGGCACGTTGGTCATGACCATGGTGCGGATCTTTACCGGCGCGCCCACAGCATTGCTGAAAGTGTAGGTCTGCCCGTCGACGACGGGCACGCTTGCGGCTGGCCAGACCTTGAGCGCGCTTCCGGCACGCCAGGTTACATCCGCGGAACTTCCGTCCTGCGAAAGCAGCTTGCCCGTGCCCTCCTCAACCTTTTCAGGACGCCAGAGCACGACAGTTGCAGGGTCGGCAATGCAATAGGTTCCCCCCTTGCTCACGTCGATGTACCAGACGTTCTCCGGGCCGGTCGGGGCAGCCAATGCCGGAGCGCTCGCAGCGCCGCGCACAGCCCCGGTGCGTGTGCGCGAGGCGCCGCCGCGGGCCATCATTGCCGCGAGCTGAGTGCCCGCTGCGGCATCGCGGTTGACCTCGCCGTTGAGTGCGAAAGTTCCGGGGCCGTTGAGAACCCGGGTCCCGGCCTTGTCGAGAACCGTTACATGGTCGCCCGACTTGAGGACGACCGACGCTCCTGCGGGCAACTTTCGCCCCTGCGGGTAGGTCCCTGCCGAAGGTCCGGTCGAACGGACCACAACCGATTGCGCCATGGCATGGCCTGCCAGTGCAAGCCCGGCAATGGCCGACGCGCCCGCCACGAAGGCGCGCAACTGCTTGCCATCAACCAAGAACATAACTCTCTCCCTTGTGCGTCTGCCGCAACCTCTGGATCAAATTCATCATCGCGTCATCATCATGGACCGATTCGAGAATTGTGTCTGTGAGAGCTTTCACACGTTCCGCGTCTCCGTGCGCGTGCGCCTCGACCGCCGCGATCGCCAAGCCGCGCTGGTCCTCTGCCATGTCCGGAACCGGTTCGAAGATTTCAACAGGCGTCTTGCGCCCCCGCAGCGTCACAGCCCCCATGGGACGGAACCAGTCAAGCCCGGACCGCTCGGCTGCTTCCCGGCTGACGAGCACGCGCGTGTCCAGCGGCTTGTTGGCTCCCTCGAGCCGGGCGGCAGTATTCATGGCATCGCCGAGAGCGGTGTACTGTATCCGCCCTTCGCCTCCGAAATTGCCGACGACCGCTTCGCCGTAATGCACCCCCACGCGGGTCCGGCCGATCTTGGGCACGCCTTCAGGCACCGATTTGCGAAATTCCTCACCCGCTTGGTACATCGCCCAAGCGGCCTTCACCGCGCGCTCACCGTCATCGGGGTAGGCAATCGGGGCTCCCCAAAAGGCCACTACGGCATCGCCCACGAACTTGTCGAGCGTGCCGCCATATTCGAGCACGACCGCGCTGAGCCGATCAAGGTAATCGTTCAGCAAGCGCGCGATCACTTCCGGCTCAACTGCATGCGTCAGCTTGGTGAAGCCTTCGAGGTCGCTGAAAAGGCAGAATATCTCGCGCTTTTCTCCGTGGAGCGAGAGGCGGTCCGGGTTGCGCATGATCTCTGATGCAACCGATCGGGGCAGGTATTTGCCAAGTGCCCCCTGCGCGAACTCACGCTGCGCGGCGTTGATGGCACGCAAGCCTGAACTGATAGCAGTGTAGGCTATCAGCCAGCCGATCAACCAGCCTGTCGCCGGCAGGTCCAGCGTGTCGTAGCCCGCCCGCTCCACAAGGAACGGTACCGCCAGGAACAGCGAAAACTGCGCAAGCACGCCGATCGCCAAGACCCAGGTACGGGTCTGGACCATGGCGGTGGCAGCGCCCAGTGCGACGGCCAGGATGCCTGCCAGGATCTTCAGCCCCATCGCGGGCCGCTGCTTCCAGGCCTTGTCCAGCAGTTGCGCAAGCATCGATGCGTGGACTTCAACGCCGATCATCCGGGTTTCGCCGGTCACGGGATTCCCGGTGCGGGTAAACGGCGTGTCAAACTGGTCAAAATCCGAAAAGTCCCCGCCAATCAGGACGTAGCGCCCCTTGATTGCGTCCGCGACCAGAGGCGCCGTCTCGGGATCGGCCACAAGATCGATCGGGATCTTGTCGAACACCGGCCGGTCGCTCGCCGAAGGGACCCGATAGCGGATCGGTCCGGTAAAACTGGCAAAACGTGGATCGGCATCGGCGCTGCCTTGCGTCAGGGCGATGGAAAGCAGAGGTGGCAACCCCAGATATTGCCGAGGCCAGCGGCGGGCAACGCCGTCCGTATCCGTCTCAAGCAGGATCGAGGCGGGCTTGGTCATCGCACCACCTGCACTCTGCATGAAGGCGCGCAGGTCCTGCTCCTGCTCGTAGGTGATGGCTTCCGGATTGGTGCGGTTATCAGCAAACGCCAGAAAGACAGGCGTTTTCATTGCCTTGAGCGACGCTCTCAAGAGGTCATCGTCATCCTGCGGGCTGTCGAACAGGACGTCGATACCGATGCCCTTCGCTCCCAACTGGTCGATCTGCCCCAGCGCTTTGGCAAGGATCGTCCGGTCTACCGGAGAAATCTGTCCCGTCGCCCGATTTGTATCGGCCGTGTACACGACCAGCGTAATACGCTTGTCGGTATCGGTCGGCGGGGCGAAATTGGCTGCACGCAGATCGTACAGCGCCGCTTCCGCATCACGCAAAAGCGGCAGTCGCCAACTGTTCAGGGCAATGAACAGGGCCAACGCCAGCAGAATGAGCGCTACGAAACTGCGCTGCCAGCCAAGTTGCGACAGGCTGCGCCGCGCCGTCCTGCCAATCTCGCGCGGTCCTTCACTGGCCACACGCGGCTCTTTGGCCATGCCTTAAATTCCCTCCGTTACCCGTGACGGCGCCCCCGAGGTCCCTCCGGTGGCAACCATCCGCGCCCCGTGGGACACGAGCGGCCGAGCTCCGTCTCCGATAACCGCAAAGCCGGCCCAATAATAAGGGTGAGATGTATCGACATCGGACATGAGCGCCTGCTGCGCCTTGAGCAGGGCCTCTCCGGACGCGGTGCCGGGCGGAGCCGCAAACAGACCGTTGATCAATCGTGCGGTGGCGTCGAAGTCGTCGGGCGCTGGCCAGTGGCTGGCAAGGACGGATCGGCTTCCGGCCCCGATGAACGCGCGGACCAGCCCTTCCAGCGCGGAGCCGCCACCCGTGGCAAGGCCCGTCTC
Source organism: Novosphingobium sp. (assembly GCA_041639335.1). Taxonomy (GTDB): domain Bacteria; phylum Pseudomonadota; class Alphaproteobacteria; order Sphingomonadales; family Sphingomonadaceae; genus Novosphingobium. The sequence continues at coordinate 690 of JBEQCK010000004.1, read as the reverse complement.
GCGCGTGGCGATCACGTCCGCTTCACCCGCCGTATCGCAAGCCGAAAGGATGACCATGTCAGCGTCGAGCTTCAGATCGAATATCTCGGCAAAGCTGAGCAGGCCATCCGACCCCTGCGCCCCGAATGATGTGACAAGCGCGGGCCGTGCCGCGCATGACGGCTGTGGCGGGGTAACGAGGCCATGCGTAGCAAAATGGAGGATGCGGAAATTGTCGAGGTCGCCCCGCGCCTTGATCGCCGTGTCCGAAAATGCCGAACCGACCATCAGATCAGTCCCCTGCCCGGAAAGCAGCATCCGGGCCTTGAGAAGTTCGGCCTCGGAGATGGGCCTGCTCCACGTCGTCAGCGGCCAGTCGCAATCGTTGCCAGCCAGCCCATCGCTCCCCCGCACCCTCGAACCGACTGGCCCGCTTGATGCTACAACCGCAGCATTGCGGCCCATGCCGAGATAGGCCTCGTGCGCTTTGGAAGCAGGCTGCTTTCGGGCATCCATGAAGGAGCGTGCAGAAACCGCGGTGGAGATGAGCTTGTCCTTCGCAAGCCATTGAACAGCCCGCAGATCGAAGGGATCGCCGGCCGGGCTTTCGGCTTGCTTGAGATATTCCTGTGCCGAACCTTCGTCGGCAATCAGCACATTTACCGGCAATTTCAGCATCGCCCCGTCTGGTTCGAAAATCAGATGCCTGGC
>JBEQCK010000003.1:0-5083 GCA_041639335.1 Novosphingobium sp. | reverse complement strand
GAAAATCAGATGCCTGGCCGCCTTCAAATCCGATGCGACAGGACCAAACAGGGCTTTGTAGGCGGCTACCGCCTCTTTTGCCGCAAAAGTGCCTGTTACATACTGCGTGCCATCGAAGCGCGAGATGGATTCACGGATCGCCTTGACCGATGATTCCAATTCCGCCGCAGTGATCGGCGCCCGATAACCGAGGGCCTTGTCCTTGTTCGCAAAGAACACGAACACATCAGGACCAAGAACAGCCATCTTGGCATAGGCCTCATTCGGAGCGAGCCCATCCTGAAGCTCTTTCTGACCGATAATCCGCTGTGTCACAACGCGATAGCGTGCATAGTTGGCAAGTTCGATGACGGTTGCCTGTTCCTGCGCTTCGAGTTCGTTGACCCGTTTTGCAGCATCGGCAATCTCGTCAGTCCGGGCCGACGCGTCATCCAGACGTTGCAAGGCCGCATAGGTCATGCGGGCGCGTTCCACGGCGCGCGTCAGGCTGTTGGATTGCCGGAACAGCCGGGCGGCCTCGTCGCTGCCGCCTGACAGTTCGCGCGAAAGCACGGCCTGCGTTTCGGCAACGCCCGGACGCACCAGCACTTGTGACGCCTGGAAGAAGGCATCGCTCGTTGCCGCATCGCCTCCCATTCGGGTGGCCAGCAGATCGAAATAGGGAGCCATCTGCCGCGACAGGCCGGATAGACCATTCTCGCGCTCGACCGAACGGGCAACGACCTGACGGTAAAGCGGTTCTGCCTCGGCCGGGCGCCCACGACGCACGAGGAAAGCTGCGAGCCTTGCCTGCGCCGCCGCCATGCTGCGGGTTTCAGGATACTGCACGCCGACGATCTCGAGCGCAGAACGCAAAAGCGCTTCTGCATCAGGCATGCGCCCCTCATCTTCGGCAATCGTGGCAAGCTCGTTCAGCACTTGCGCACGCATGCGCACGATCGAAACAACGCGGCCGTTGCGCACTGCCAAAGCGCGTGCCTGCGCCTGCTCCAGCGCAGAACGGGCCTCGGCCTTGCGCCCGACAAGACGCAATGCCGTTCCGCGCAACTGGAGGCTCTGTGCATCGAGAATCGTTGCGCGCTCATCATCTGTCAGCCGCAGATCGTCGACCAATCCCATCGCATTGGCCGTCAGGTCCGAAGCGTTGATGCGCCGTGACACCGAAGGCGTAAGCTCCATGCTGGTGCGAAGGCTTTCCGCACCCATCGCGCTGGTCTGCCGCAGTGGCTGTCCCAGCCGCTCCAGTGCCTGAGCGTAGCGTTCCTGGTTGAGAAGGTGAATCGCCTCGTAATTGCGACGCAACCGCTCCACTACGCCGCTGCCGGCGGGCATTGCGCCAGCCTCTGCAAACAGGCGGTCGGCCTCGGCGAACTGGCCAAGGTTCGAGCGCTGCAGGCCAGCGTTCACCAAGAACTCGACGCGGTCGATCGGAACATCGCCCGTCGACGCCTGCCGCTGGTCGAGCGTCTCGAAGTAGGCGGCTGCCTCGGCGTAATCGCCCGAATTGTTACGGCGATAGCCTTCTGCCAGCGCCGTTGCCGGATCAAGCGTCAGCGCCTGGATTCGGGCATAGGCTTCGGTGTCATTTATCGAGGTCATGGCGATCTCGATCGGTTCGTCGAGCAGGCGATCCGCATAGATCGAGCGCAGAGCCAGATCGAGCGCACCGTGGTAGGCGGAGAAGCCCTCCACCAGGAATGTCGTATTGCCCCTCGCCACGCTCACCACTTCGTAGGCCAGATCAGGATCGTTCCACCGGCAATCCATCCGCATGCGCCCGGCAACGGAAGGGTGGCCTGCACCTTGGCAGGTGACCTTCTGGCGACGTCGTTCCGCAAGGCGGGCAAGCTCGTCATCCTGGCCGTGCCGCAGGGCAAAGACATATCCCACCGGCAGGGCGGAATCCCGGCAGACGATGGCCCATGTCCTGTCCAGCGGCGACCGGTTGGCCTGATCCGTGGTGCGCGACTGGACCTGACAGAGCGCCTTGCTGCCGCCCGATCCGAGCGGGAAACTGTCGCGCAGTAGCAGCGATTCCTCAGCAGCCACCGCGTGTCCAACCGAAGGGCCGCACACCAATGCAAACGCAGCAACGCCCGTCGCCAGTCTTATTCCGAAGCTTGCCAATCGGTTACGCATCGCCTGCTCCCTCAGCCCGACCTCCACGATCCACGTGAACGCCAAGACCATTGCATCGATTAACTGCGTATCCCGAAGACTCTTGTGCCCTTTGCCACAGCATAGGCGCGTCAGCCCGGCAATGCCAAGTCATACACCGGCAATGCATGACAAAATGTCGCCGTCAGGCGTCAGAAGCCCTCGAAGGTCACTGCCTCTTCCAGCGCCGCGCGAGGTACTTCAAAACGATTTATGTCTGCGTTCTCATCGCGATAGCCAATCGCGACCCCGCAGAAAAACACGTGGTCATCGGGGATGGCGACGCATTCCCGGACTTGCTTCTGGTAAACGGCCCACGCTTCCTGCGCGCAGGAATCAAGCCCTTCCTCCCGCAACAGAAGCATAACCGTCTGCAGCCACATTCCGATGTCAGACCATTGCGGCCGCCCCATGTAGCGCGGAGTATGGACCAGCATGAGCGCCGGGGCGCCGAAGCCCCGGAAGTTGTGCATGAACTGCGCCAGGCGCCCGCGCTTGTCGTCCCGCTCGATACCAAGCGCAGCGTACATCGCCTCGCCCACACCGAAGCGCCGCGCTTCGTATGTACCATCAAGCTCTGGCGGATAGATGGCGTATTCGGGCGCATGCGCATTGCGGCCGAGTGGTATGACGGCTCCTACGGCCTCGACCAGCCTGACGAGCGGTTCACCCGAAATGACGTGGGCATTCCAAGGTTGGACGTTGCCACCCGATGGAGCTCTCTGCGCCTTCGTGAGGACACGACGCAAGAGATCAAGCGGTACAGGATCCGAGCGAAAGCGGCGCACCGATCGCCGCGTCAGCACTGCGTCGGTTACATACATGGAGCCACTCAGAAGCCAAGGAACCGTACGTTGCCGTCAATCGGTTCGCGCTCGCGACTGAAGCCGTTTACGGGATTGCCTTCATCGCGATAGCCAATCGCGATCCCACAGAAGAAGATATGGGTTTCATCAGAAACGCCAATGAACTCCTTGATAAGTTTGGCATACATCGAAAGAAATTCCTGAGGACAGGAATCAAGCCCCTCTTCGCGCAGAAGCAACATGAATGTCTGCAGCCACATCCCGACATCTGACCACTGCGGTGGCCCCATGCGGCGGTCGAAGTAGCACAGCAGCACGGCCGGGGCGCCGAAAGACGTGGCATTGTTGCGAACGAAGTCAGCCCTTGCATCCGCATCGGCGCGTCCGACGCCCATCGCCTGATACATGGCAGCTCCGACCGCATGAAGGCGCGCCTTGCATTCGGGGATGACCTCAGGATCCGACCACGAATACTCGATCGGATCCTGCATCGGTGACGACAGCATCTTTGCCTGCAACTCGGCAAGCGGTGCGCCTGTCACGATCGTCGCTTCCCAAGGCTGAAAGTTGCATCCGGACGGCGCCCACCGGGCCTTGTCCATCACGCGACGCAAGGTCTCAAGCGGCACAGGATCGGGCTTGAACGCCCGGATAGAACGACGGGAGAGAACGGCCTCGCTGACTGTCATGGTGCTCATGCCGGATTAACTGCCCGGTTAAACACACGTCGTCAAGCTGGACCTACTCGTCCTCGAATAGATCCGCCAACTGTTCGATGATCGTGCCGCCGAGCTGTTCCGCATCCATGATCGTCACCGCGCGGCGATAATAGCGCGTCACGTCATGGCCGATCCCGATGGCGACAAGCTGCACTGGCGACTGTTTCTCGATCCAGTCGATCACTTTGCGCAGGTGCTGCTCAAGATAACCGGCGTTGTTTACAGAAAGGGTCGAATCGTCGACCGGCGCGCCGTCGGAAATGACCATCAGGATGCGCCGATCCTCGGGCCTGGCCAGAAGCCGTGTGTGTGCCCATAGCAGCGCCTCGCCGTCGATGTTTTCCTTGAGCAGGCCTTCGCGCATCATCAGGCCGAGGTTCTTGCGCGCACGGCGCCAGGGCTCGTCAGCCTTCTTGTACACGATGTGGCGCAAATCGTTGAGTCGGCCGGGTTGGGAGGGCTTGCCACCGGCCAGCCAGGCCTCGCGGCTTTGCCCGCCCTTCCACGCGCGAGTGGTGAAGCCAAGCACTTCGGTCTTCACGCCGCAGCGTTCCAGCGTGCGCGCGAGAATGTCGGCGCTGATTGCGGCGATCGAGATCGGGCGACCGCGCATCGAGCCGGAATTGTCGATCAGCAGCGTGACGATCGTGTCCTTGAACTCGACGTCGCGCTCAATCTTGTAGGAGAGCGAATGCCCCGGCGAGATTACCACGCGGGCAAGGCGCGCGGCATCGAGCAGGCCTTCTTCCTGGTCGAAGTCCCACGAGCGGTTCTGCTGTGCCATCAGGCGGCGCTGCAGCCGGTTGGCGAGGCGCGTGACGACGCCCTGCAGGCCCTTGAGCTGCGTATCGAGGTAGGCGCGCAGCCGCGTCAACTCTTCTTCGTCGCACAGGTCCGTGGCCGAAACGACCTCGTCGAACTGTGTTGTGTAGCTCTTGTAATCGAAGTTTTCGGGCAGGTCGGTCCAAGGACGGTTCGGGCGCGTGGGCAACATGCCCTCCTCGCCTTCGTCGGCCATGTCGGAATCGGCGGCATCGTCGTCCTGCTCGATTTCCTGCTCGGACTCCGAATCCTCATCGCCTTCGCTGGTATCGCCTGCAACTTCGGAGGGCTGCTGCTCTTGATCGTCGGAGTTCGAAGGCTCTTCCTCGCCCTCGTCCTCCTGATCCTCGCCCTCGTCGTCCTGCGTGTCCTCATCCTGCTCGGACGCGGACTGCGTAAGGTCGAGATGCTGCAGCATGTCGAGCGCGAGCTGCTGGAAAGCCCGCTGGTTATCGAGCGAAAGGGCAAGGCCTTCGATGTCCTCGCCCACCTTGCTCTCGATCCAGCTGCGCACCATTGCCATGCCGGTATCGGTTGAAGCGGGCGATTCCTGCCCAGTCAGCTTTTCGCGCAGAAGCA
>JBEQCK010000002.1:0-27665 GCA_041639335.1 Novosphingobium sp. | reverse complement strand
CTATGGCCGAGAGCGCATTCCTTGACGATGGAAGCCATCTGGATCAGAACGCAATCCGCGCCGATCGCAATCGGCGCAACGAGACCTGCTGGCCGTTTTCCGCCGCTGCTTCCCGACCTAGGACGTTATCGACGTCCAGCGCAATCAGGGAGAACGGCAACGATTGCCGAATTTGCTCAACGGTCTCGACAACCAAGCTGCCTTCACGAAAAATGATCGGCGCAGCTTCAGTCCACCCGGTTGCAATGTCGGTCATGACAACGCTGTTGACGTAGCTGCCCCGATTGATCGGACCGCAGTGCGCAACCAGGTCCATCTCCATGCTACCCGGCGGCGGATCGCACCAGTCCGCGAAAGTCCTCAGCTTTATACTTCGACGGGGCTCCGGCTCGGTTCGCCTCTTTCTCCTCTGACCCTTCGCCAGACGCGGCGTCTTGAGCAACCGGTCAATTGAGGCGGCACTCATTGCCGAGAGCTTGGCACGTATTTCTGTCTGAAGGCTCAGATGCCCATTTCATTCAAGCGCAGGCAACAAAATCGGGAGCAGCGCTTTGAGGCGTTTGCCGCAAATGCGGTCCGACGCTTCCCACAGAACAATAAGGGCAGCACGAACGGCATCGTCATAGATCGATCGCCGTCTCCTCGTCTGCCTTTCTGTCGACGCTGGGGGGCCGTTCAGAACCCGGATGGCGGACTTCTTATGGTAACCAGTGGCTGCGACAAACTCTTCGAGTACTGCTTGCTTCTCGCTGCCTCTGGCGTTGACATAGCGATCTCTGATCGCGTTGGCTAACTCCACCCGTCCGGCGTGCGTCATTGGCGATTGCATCGCGCCCCCCCTTTAATCGGGGCGCTTGGCATATCGCTTCGTGCGCCCGCAGTAACATTCTACGTGAGGCAACGGCATCTGCTTAGTCACTTCGATGATGAGGCAATGCGACACCCGGCGAGGCCTACCAGTTCGACTGGAGCCACGAGGACGTGGAGATCGCCGGCAAGCCGATGCGGGTGAAGGTGGCGCACATGCGGCTGTGCGCGTCGCGGGCGGTCTACGTCAGGGCCTATCCCCGCGAGACGCAGGAGATGGTGTTCGATGCCCATGCCCGGGGCTTCGCCTTCTTCGGCGGCGTTCCACTGCGCGGGATCTACGATAACATGAAGACGGCCGTCGCCGCGGTGTTCGTCGGCAAGGAGCGGGTGTTCAACCGCCGGTTCATGGTCATGGCGGACCACTACATGGTCGAGCCCACGGCCTGTTCGCCGGCGGCGGGATGGGAGAAGGGTCAGGTCGAGAACCAGGTCCAGACCATCCGCGGCCGTTTCTTCCAGCCCCGCCTGCGCTTTGCCAGCATCGAGGAGCTGAACGGTTGGCTGGATGCCGAGTGCCTGCGCTGGGCCTCGTTGCACACGCATCCCGAGCAGAAGGAGTTGACCGTTGCCGAGGCGCTGGAGCTCGAGCGGCCAGCCCTGCAGCCGATGCTGGCACCCTTCGACGGCTTCCACGAGACGGCCCATGCCGTCACCGGCACCTGCCTGATCAGCTTCGACCGCAACCGCTATTCCGTCATGGCCAAGGCCGCGCGGCGGGCAGTCCAGGTTCGTGCCTATGCCGACCGGATCGTCGTGCGTCTCGGCGACGAGGTCGTTGCCGAACATGCCCGGCACTTCGGCCGTGACCGGACGATCTACGATCCCTGGCATTACCTCCCCGTTCTGGCCAACAAGCCCGGCGCCTGGCGCAACGGCGCCCCCTTCCAGGGCTGGAACCTTCCGCCGGCACTGGCGCGGCTGCGCCGCAAGCTGGGGAGCGGTGATGAGGCCGATCGGCGCTTCGTGCGGGTGCTGGCGGCCGTGCAGACCGATGGCCTGGACGCGGTCGAGGCCGCGATCCGCGAAGCGCTCGATGCCGGCGCCGCCAGCGACGAGGTGATCCTCAACATCCTCGCCCGATACCGCGAGCCGGCATCCGCGCGGCCCCTCGACGTGGTCGTCGACCTCAAGCTCAGCCATCCGCCGATGGCGGACTGCGCCCGCTACGACACCGTGCGAGGTCTCGATGCAGCGGCATGAGATGATCGAAGCCATGCGAGCGCTCGGCCTCAGGGGCATGGCCGGTGCGTTCGACGAGGCGGTCACCACCGGGCTGCAGCGCAAGCGCACGACCCACGAGATCCTGACCGACCTGCTGAGGGCCGAAGCCGCGCACCGCCATGCCGCCTCGATCCGCTACCGCATGACCGCCGCCAAGCTACCGGTGGTCAAGGACCTCGATGCCTTCGTGTTCGAGGGCACGCCGATCAACGAGGGCCTGGTGCGCTCTCTGCACGCAGGTTCATTCCTGCCCGGCCGCCGCAACATCGTGCTCATCGGCGGCACGGGCACTGGCAAGACCCACCTGGCTACCGCGATCACCGCCAGTGTCGTCTGCGCCGGTGCCCGCGGGCGCTACTTCAACACGGTGGACCTCGTCACCCGGCTCGAGGAGGAGGCCCGTATCGGCAAGGCCGGCGCCATTGCGGCCCAGCTCAGCCGGCTCGACGTCGTGGTCCTCGATGAACTGGGCTATCTGCCGTTCGCCAGATCGGGCGGACAGTTGCTGTTCCACCTGATCAGCAAGCTCTACGAGAAGACCTCGGTCATCATCACCACCAACCTGGCCTTCGGCGAGTGGCCCACCGTCTTCGGCGATCCCAAGATGACCACCGCGCTGCTCGACCGCATCACGCATCATTGCGATATCGTCGAGACCGGCAACGACAGCTGGCGCTTCAAGCACCGCAGCTGAGACACCCCAGAAAAGCGACCTTCGCGCTGCTGCCGCCTCCGGTCGGGCTACGCCGTACCTGGCGGACTCATGGACTGAACCGGGGGCTTCCGGAACGCCCCTTGGTGCGGGCGTGCCTGGAACTTGGGGTTCATGCATGCTGACCCTGACATAATCCCGTTCTAGACGTCGATCACAAGCCCGTGCTGTTCGCGATCAAACAGTGCCTCAACTACCTTCTCCCGGTTGCGCTTGACGGCACGCGGGTTGACGGAACCCTTGTCGGTGATCTCTCCGCCATCGATTGATGGTGGGATGTCGAGCAACGTGAACCTGACGACCTTGTTGCTGGCACCTGGGCACTCGATGTTGTGGCGCTGCAAAGCGGCAGCGACTTGCGAAATGATAGCCGGCGAGCGCGCGGCGGCGGCCAGATCGAGGCTGTCGTTACCCGTCATCTTTCGCGCCACGCCAACGTTGGGCCAGGCCATCACGGCTACGAACGCTTCGTCTTCACCGCAAACCACCAGATCCTGCAGCAGCGGCGCGGTCTTGAGAAGCAGCTCGCTGCGGAGCATGGTGGCCTGAACGAACGTCCCGGTCTGAAGCTTGAATTCCTCGGCAATCCGACCGGCGAAACGCAAGCCTTGCGTGATGTCAGACGGTTCGACAAGCGTCGCCGCGTCACCAAGGCAGTAGAAGCCTTCCTCGTCGAAAGCCTGCGCGGTCGCCTCGGGCTGCTGATGGTAGCCGAGCATAAGCGCCGGCGTGCGAACGCGAACTTCGTAACGCCCTTCGCCCACAGGCAGAAGCTTCATCCGGACACCGGCCTGCGGCAATCCGATCAGGCCGACACGATCCGTGGGCCAGTGAACGAAAGAACCGCTGGGTCCCGTTTCTGTCGATCCATAGCCTGTGGAAACCGGGATGCGGTGTCCGGTTATCTCGATCGCCAGTTTCTGCAGTCGGGCCCCAATGTCATCAGGCAGCTTGGCCCCGGCATAGCTGACCACTTCAAGTCGCTCGAAAAACCGTTCGGCCAGTTCCCGGTCGCCTTCGAGATAGGGCAGAATTGCCGCAAATCCTGCGGGAACATTGGCATATGTCGTCGTGCTTATGTCCCTCAGGTTTCGCAGCGATTCATGGATGAATGGCTCAACCGGTTTGCCGTCGTCGATGTAGAACTCGCCACCAGTCAGCAATGACAAGCAAAGGTTCAGGAAACCGAAGACGTGATTCCACGGCGTCCAGTCAAGGCGAACAGAAGGCTTGTCTTCGGACAGGTGAAATGTCTGAACGGTCGATACCGCCGCCGCGACCAGCCCGCGCTGGCTTTGCGCGACAGCTTTGGGCAATCCGGTCGAGCCGGACGTGAACATGTATTTCGCCACGGCATCGCCGTCTATTGCCGCGATGGCCTGCAGGACGTCATCCCGTGCCTGCGTTGCGACAAGGTCCGCAAATGGCAAGGTGTTGGACGCGACTGGTGCGTCTTCGCAATAGATAATCGGAGTGCCTGCGGGAATGCAGGCGTCGATCATCTTCTGGAATGGTCGACCGGATTGAACGAAATAGATGGCTGGTTCAAGCTTTTCGATCATCCCGCGGATCTTCAGAAAATCCTGGCTGAGCAGCGAATAGTTGGGCGACAGCGGCGCGACCGGGATGCTGGCCTGCATTGCCGCAAAGGTAATCAGCGCATGTTCGAGGCTGTTTCCACTCAGAATTGCCAGGGGGCGTCCCGCCGGAAGCCGCAGATCGAGCAATGCCTGGGTCAGGGCATCGACCCGCGCGGCAGCTTGGCCAAAACTGATCTTGTTCCATGTGCCATCGGGCGCACGTCGGGCGAGCCAGGTGGCATCCGGCCTGCTTGCCGCGAATGCGCGCAAATAGGCAGGCAGATGCGGCTTGCATTCCTCCAGCCCGATATTGCTGGCAAGGACGATCGTGCCGTCGGCCCGATGCTCGACATCGAGATCAACCGGCATCCAACCGAGTTCCCTGAACGGTGGTTCGGCCTGCTGACTCATCGTCTCTCTCTCCATGGCTTCGCTATTTTCGCCGATTTGATTCGGCCGACTTTTGAACTTGTGCAGACCGGCGCCCGAACTGCTCTGCCAGCGCCGGTATCTGCGCAATGGCTCACGCAACACCTGCGTCAGCGGTGAATGTCCCATTGGTCTCGGCAAGCCGGGTCAGCAGCGCCGAAGGTGAAAACCGGCTGCCATGGTCAACAGCCAATCGCTGCAATGCGTCACGAATCTTGCCCAGGCCGATCGTGTCGGCGTAGCGCATCGGACCCGCCTTCGCCCTGGGCCAGCCGTATCCAAGACTCCAGATAACGTCGATGTCGCTCGCGCGATCTGCGATGCCTTCTTCGAGGATCTTCGCGCCTTCGTTGATCATGGGGTAGATCAGCCGTTCGACGATCTCGGCATCATCGATCTGTCTGCGGGCGATGCCGCTTTCGCGGGAGGCCTCATTGATGAGCAGCTCCACTTCGGGGTCCGGCAGCGGGGTGCGGCCATCTTCGCCATAGGCATAATAGCCTCGACCCGCCTTTTGCCCGAAGCGCCCGAGCGCGGCGAGCTTGTCCACAAGTACGTCGGTCTTGCCCCTAGCCTGGTTCATCCGCCAGATAAGTTCGATCCCGCCCGACATGTCCTGCAAGACGAAGCTGCCCATCGGAAATCCGAATTCGACCAGAACCTTGTCGACCTGCTGCGGCAGCGCGCCTTCAAGCAGAAGCCGTGCCGCCTCGTGTTCGCGCGCCGCAAATATCCGGTTGCCGACAAAGCCGTCGCACACGCCAACGACGACGGGCACTTTGCCGATCCGAAGTCCGAGAGCCACCGCGTCGGCAAGGCAGGCCTGGCTCGTCTTGTCGCCGCGCACGACCTCAAGCAGCTTCATCACATGCGCGGGGCTGAAGAAGTGCAATCCGACCACATCCTCGGGGCGCGACGTGACCGCAGCGATTTCGTTGATGTCGAGAGTGGAAGTGTTGGTCCCCAGCAATGCGCCGGGCTTGGCAAATTTGTCGATATCGCGGAAAATCGATTGCTTGAGATCCATGCGCTCCCAAACCGCCTCGACGATCGCGTCAGCAGAGGCAATGTCCTTGATCTCGGTCGAAACCTTGATGCGCGAAACCCGTGCGCGCGCCTCGTCCTCGCTGATCTGGCCACGCTCGACCGATCGTGCCAGTGTCTTCGTGGCAATGCCGATCGCCTTGTCCAGTCCGGCCTGCGCCGCATCGATCAGCGTCACTGCAAGGCCCGCATTCACCATCGCGAGCGCAATGCCAGTGCCCATGGTTCCCGCGCCAATCACGGCGATCGTCTGGAAATCGCGGGGATCGCTTGCGGATCCCTCGGCTCCCACGCATGTCGCAACAGCCTGGGCCGCTTTCAGATAGTCGCTGGAATCAAGCATTTCCGCTCTCATTCAAGGTGGTGAACAGGGGGATCATCTGGCCATTCTGCGATGGCGCGAACTGTACGCGCACGCGGTCGCCAATCTTCACGTCTTCCGGATCGCAATCGATCAGGCCGGCCATCAGCGTCGGTCCCTCATCAAGCGTTATGAACGCCGGTGCCGTGCCCGTGCCCGGGCCACGGCGTATGACCGTAAAGCTGTATACCGTGCCAAGCCCGCTGGCCTCGACCCAGTGCGTTTCGCGGGACATGCAATGGGGACAGATCGCGCGGGGATAGTGAAACGTCCGCGTACACGAGGCGCATTGCTTCAACAGGAGCACGCCGTCATTGGCGGCCTGCCAGTAATGTTCGCTTTCCGGAACGGGAATGGGGCTGCTGAACGTCATCACTACACCTATTCCGCTTCCAGAATGACAGTTGCCGAAACGTGATAGCTGGCCAGACTGCCGCCTGTGCCGTGTGCCAGCACGAGGCTGTGATCGGGGACCTGTACCGCCGGATGGGCTTCGCCGCGCGCTTGCCTGACAGCCTCCAGCAGCTTGGGCATGCCGCCGCGATTGCCCGGATGATTGCTGCACAATCCCCCACCATCGGTATTGAACGGAAGCCGCCCGACACCGGAAATGAGGTTGCCGTCGGCAACGAACTTGCCGCCCTCGCCCTTCGCGCAGAAGCCAAGGTCCTCAAGCTGGATGATGACGGTGATCGTGAAGCTGTCATAAATCGATGCGTAACGGATGTCTGCCGGGGTAATGCCGGCTTCGGCAAACGCTGCTGCGCCTGACCAGACGCCGGCGCTATACGTCAGGTCGAAGGTCTCGTTGCAGCGATGCTTGAACGCCTCGCCCCCGCCTTTCACTTTCACCAACGGTCTGTTGAGACGACGCGCGATGTCGGCGCGGGCAAGCACGATCGCGCCACCGCCATCGCTCACCACGCAACAGTCGAGCCGACGCAGGGGGTCGGCGACCATCGGTGATCCGATAACCTCGTCTACCGTCACGACATCGCGCAACATGGCGTGGGGATTATGCTGGGCATGGTGCGATGCAGCCACCTTGACCCACGCCATCTGCTCGCTCGTGGTGCCGAATTCGTACATATGCCGCTTTGCCACAGTTGCGTAACCCGCAACCGGCATGGGCGGAAATGCGCCGGAATAGGCAAGGTCGGGAAGGGCACTGAGATCGACCCCGCCAAGGCCGAGCCCCTGCTTCGCCCCCATTGGCCGATCCGCCATGGTGATCAGCGCCACGTCGCACTTGCCCGCGGCAATAGCCGCCGCCGCATGATTCACATGGACAAGATAGGCTGATCCGCCGGTCTCGGTCGTGTCGGTGTAGCGGATGTTTCGCAGGCCCATGTATTCAGCCATGGTCACGCCACCCATGCCGGGTGCGTCGCTCGCGCAGAAATAGCCGTCTACGTCGTCCAGCGTCAGGCCCGCATCCTGCAGGGCACCGCAGGCGACCTCGAAGTGGAGCTGTGCCGTGGAGATATCGGGTGCGTGCCGGGTGGGATGTTCATAGATCCCGACAACATAGGCGCTGGCGTCGGCCATCATTCCGCTCCGGGCTGGGCTTTGTCGCGAAGCGGTTCGGCGCGCTTTTCCAGAAAATCGCGCAACCGGCGGGTGGAATCCTCGGTAACGATGAAGCTCGCTGCGAGCTGCTCGACGAACAGGCCTTCGTCGGCGGGCATGTCCGCAATGCGCGGCAGTGCGGACGTGACAGCAAAATTCGACAAGGGCGCGTTGCGGGCGATCCTGGCAGCAAGCGCGGCTGCTTTCTCCAGCGCTCCGCCTTTCGGTGTGAGATACTGAACCGCTGCGAACGTTTCCGCCTCGGCAGCGGAATAGACGCGCCCGGTCAGCATCATGTCGGTCATGCGGGCCGTGCCGATCAGGCGCTGGATGCGTACAGATCCGCCACCGCCTACGAAAATGCCGCGGGCACATTCGGGCAGGGCGAAAAAGGCACTGTCGTCCGCAACGCGGATGTGCGCTGCGGCGGCCAGCTCGAACCCGGCACCGACAACGGCTCCGTGGAGCGCCGCGATCCAGGGAATCTCGCCCCGCGCGATCTGGTCGAATGCTTCGCGGCTGACGTCCGGACGGCGTTTGCGACGGGTCTGATCGCCAACCATCATCTCATTGGCTGCATAAGCAAGGTCAAGCCCTGATGAGAACTGATCGCCATGCCCGTAAATAATGCCGACCGACGCTTCATCTTCTGCTTTCAAGACAGCATCGGCAATGGCCTGAAAAAGCGGACCATGCAGGGCATTTCTTTTCTGGTGGCGATTGATGCCAAGATAGGCGACGCCATCCTTGACTTCATAAGTGATTAGTTCTTCGGACATGATTTATCTCTCATCGAGCTTTTTGTTCTGAGTGGCCGTCGCGCTGCGAATCAAAGCTACTCTCCACCGAGCAATTTTTATCAGGGCTCCTAATAATAATCAAGAGCCCGCAGAAACCCGGGAGCCTCAACCCGAACGGCCGATGCTCCCGGGCTGATGCGTGCTTATTGGGTTTCGAGCAGGATCGACCGCAGATCGCGCTTCAGGATCTTGCCACTGGCATTGCGGGGCAGCTCGGTCATGAAGTGGATCGCCTTGGGCGTCTTGAACCCGGCGAGACGGGGGGCGCACCACTCGCGAATTTCAGCTTCGCTGCTCTGCATGCCTTCCCGCAGGACGATGATCGCCGTTACGGCCTCGATCCAGCGGGGATGCGGCAACCCGATCACGGCGACTTCGGAAATGGCGGGGTGCGTGTAAAGCACTTCCTCAACCTCGCGCGATGCGACATTTTCGCCACCGGTCTTGATCATGTCCTTCTTGCGGTCAACGATCGTGATGTAGCCATCCTCGTCGATCGTGGCGAGATCGCCGCTATGGAACCACCCCCCGCTGAACGCCTCGGCGGTGCGTTCCGGGTCGTTCCAGTAACCGATCATCAGTTGTGGTGAACGATGGACAACTTCGCCGACCTCGCCGGGGGCGATATCGTTCATGTCATCATCGACCACGCGGGTCTGCACATTCAACACGGCGCGGCCCGCCGAACCGATGTGGTCTTCGTGTTCTTCGGGATAGAGCACGGTCGCGACAGGCGCAATTTCGGTCTGACCGTAGAAGTTCCACAGACGCAGCTTCGGCCATTGCGCCTGGATCTGGTGCAACACTTCCTTGGGCATGATCGACGCGCCGTAATAGCCACGCTCGAGGTGCGTCAGGTCGTACTCCGGCAGGATCGGGCAACGCAGGATGGAGATCCATACCGTGGGCGCTGCGAAAAACGCGCTGACCTTGTGCTTGTGCATCAACTGGATCAGGTTTTCGGGCGCGGTGTTCGCAGTGATCACGTTGATCGCGCCAACCGTCAGCGCCGGCCCCATCACGGCATCGAGCTGCGCACAATGGAACAGCGGCAGCGGATGGATCGCCACCACATCCCGGTGCCACTCACCTTCGGTGATCACGCTCTGGTATTGCAGCAGCACGGCCTCATGCGTCAGCATCGCGCCCTTGGGGCGGGATTCCGTACCGCTGGTATAGATAATCTGAAGCAGGTCCGACCGGTTCGGCACATCCTCGACTGCAGGCCCATCCAGAAGCAGCGTCTGCCACGAACGCAGTTCCGGCTGCGTGGCTTCCCTTCCATCTTCCTGCGTGAGGGCGAAGACTGCCGCAACTGATTCCGGCGCGGCGGCCAAGCCGACATCGACCGTGGTCTCGTCGACGAACAGCAGGCTCGCGCCGCTGTTTTCGAGGATATAGCGGGCTTCCTCGACCGTCAGCATGAAGTTGACCGGCACGAGAACGGCCCCAATGCGCGCAACCGCAAAACGCAACGCCATGAACGAATGGTTGTTGCGCGCGAGCACGGCAACGCGGTCACCGCGTTTTACATTCTCCGCCAGCAGGCCCCGTGCCAGCTGGTCGACCACGTGGTCAAACTCCGCGTACGTCCAGCGGGCTTCACCACAAACGATCGCAAGCCGATCACGATGTCTCAGCGCGGAGCGGCGCAGCATATGCGAAAGGCTGTCTCTGCGGGCGGTCTCGATCATTGGGGATCTCCGGTTGCTCTTTTCGGCTTGGTTGAGATGCGTCGGCGTTCAGCCGACGCATCTCCGCTTTTTCAGTTCAGTGTCGCGTCCACGACATGGGCAGATTGATGAAACCGCGGACCATCATGTGACGAACGCGGCGAGCATTGGCGACATCAAGTTCGAAGTCCCCCAGGGCGGGCAACATCAGCTCCAGCATGGCCTTGAGCATCGCACGCGCGATCGGCGCACCTGCGCAGACGTGTGGCCCCATGCCAAATCCGAAATGACGCACGCGCTTGCGATCAATATTGAAATCGTCAGGCTTTTCGATTGCGCGTTCATCACGATTGGCAGCGCCGAAGAAGACCGCAATCCGCGAGTCCGCTGGAATGATCGTCCCTCCGATTTCCACGTCCCTGGTCGTCTGGCGCGCGAAGCACTGCGTCGAGGTATCCCAGCGCACGGCTTCCTCGATCGCGGAAGGTATCCGCGACGGGTCTTCGATAATGCGGCGACGCTGATCGGGATGGGCCCAGAGAGCGTGGATCAGGTTCGGGAAAAAATGGCCGATCGAAGCGTTGCCGGCCATCAGCACCGTCGACATGTTGGCCACGATCTCAAGCTCGCTCATCGGCGCGCCGTTGGCCTTCATTTCCATCAAGACCGATATGAGATCATCACCCGAAGAAGCCCGCCGCGATTCCACCTGGCCCTGAAGGTACGCGAAAACATCCTTGAACGTTTCCGCATCCAGTGCCGGCGCCATCAGGCCCCCTTCCTGATGGAACAGGCCGGCGGTCAGCTCACCTGCCCGGGCGGCGCTCTCGTCATCCAGGCCGAGCAACACGCCGAGCACCTTGAACAGGACCGGGCGGCCGAGGTCGGCAATGAGATCGCATTCGCCCGAGGGCCCGAGTTCGGCCAGCTTTTGCGCTGTCAGATCGCGTACCATCTGCACTGCCGCTTCAATCCGCGCAGGGCCCAGCGCCCGCTGGATGACGCGACGCAGTTCGTCATGCCGGGGCGGGTCCATCGAGCCCAACGTATTGCCGACGCGCAAGGGAGAATCGGCCAGCACATTTCCCTTGGACGAGGAAAACGTCTGGAAGGCAGTTGCAGCCTGCTCCACGTCGGCATGTCGGGTCAGGAACCAGATATTGGCCGGTTCGTGATAATAGGCCGGAACTTCATCGCGAAGCCGCCGATAGACACTGTACGGATCGTCAACAAAATCGGCTTCCGAAACGCCAAATGGTAAATCAGTCATAACCCCTCCCGTTCATGAGTGCACTGCGGGATCGACTTTCCGCTTACCCGGCGACCCGGGTTTGCAGAGCGTGGTAGTTTGTGGCCTTGCGCGCTTCGTCGAGACGGCTGCCATTGCGCACCGCTTCGCGAATACGGTCTTCGGCGGCTTCGATTTCCTCGGCAATGCGCAGGGTTTCGGCCACACGGTCGGCCGGAATGCTGACAACACCATCGGCATCGCCGACCAGCCAATCGCCGGGTTCGACGCGCACACCGGCCACCTGAACGGTGACGTTGTAGGCGTCGGCAGTCGTGCGATCCTTGCCCGTGCGCATCGTGTTTGCGCGCGCGAAGACGGGATAGTCCAGCTCGACGCAGCGGTCGCTGTCGCGGCACACGCCATCGATCACCGTCCCGGCGATGCCCTTGGTATGCGCCACGAAAGTCAGGATATCGCCCCAGACGGTCTGGTCCATGATGCCCTTGTTATCGATGACGACAACAGCGCCCGCAGGCACATCGTCGATATAGTCCCCCACGACGCCGCCAGACAGGCCGACGGGAAGCATGCGGATGGTGAAAGCAGGACCGGCAAACCGCATCGTACGCACAACGGGCATGATGCCGACAGCCTGTCCCTCGATGCCGAGACGATCAAGCGCGTCAGAAAGTGCAGTGATGCCGACGGCCTTCAGCCGCTCAACCAGCGAAGTGTCGTTCATGTTATTTCTCCGAATTCGTCAGCATATCTTCGTAACTGGCGCCCATCACTTCTCCGATGGGGACGCCTGCATCGATATCGCGGGCCATCAGCGTCTCGCGCGCGAGGATGGCCTCGGCCTCGGCCACAACGTCTGCAAGGCGCGCAGCGGGGATGAAAACCACGCCGCTGCCGTCGGCAACCAGCCAGTCACCCGGGAAAACCGCAATGCCGCAAATGGTGACCGGGCAGTTGAAATCGTGTTCGGCCACCCGGCCACGTGCGGTGACGGGCACGGGGGGCAGCGCGAAGATGGGAAGGCCCAGTTCGCGACTTTCGTCGACGTCCCGGAACGAGCCGTCGACAATGACGCCTCCAATACCCTTCTTGACCGCGCCACGGCTGAGCAAACCGCCCCAGCCCGAGACGTCGGACCGTCCGCGATGTTCGACAACGATGATGTCGCCCGCTTCGGCGGCCATGATCGCACCAGCACCGAGGTGACGCTTGGGCAGCCCTTCCATGGGTGCGCCAAGCTTGACCGTCTGAACGCATCCCGCGATCCGCTTGCCCTGCGTTGTCTGCGGGGCGAGGCCACAGACTGCGCCCTTGAGTCCGAGCTTGTCGAGCGCATCGGAAATGGTGCAGCTGTCAAAGCGCAACAGGCTTGCGATGGTTGCCTGATCAGCCATTGGCCATCGCCATCGCATCACACTGCACCAGCATGTTTGCGGGCAGGCCGTCGTAATTCAGCGTGTGCCGCGCGGGTCGCGATGCCGGATCGGGAAAGAGGCGCAACCATTCCTGGTTTATCAGCGGGCGGGCATCGGGCGTTTTGACGTAGAACGTCATTCGCACAATATCGTCCAGACTGCTGCCAGCGGCTGCCATGACCCGCTCAAGCTGATGGAACATGAGGCGCACCTGCTCGGCCACGTCATCGGGCAGCTTGCCCGTTGCCGAATCGAGGCCATAGACGCCGCCGGTCATGATCAATCCACCCTTGCGGCTGGCTGCGGGGATCGGCTGCGCGCCGTGGTTGAAGCCTTCTACTTCGATGCTCTTGCGATTTTCGTACATCGCCAAGGTTCCTTTATTCTGGCCGCCAGCAGGCAAAACCGACACCGCAGCCGGTGCCAGCGGGAGTCCGGCGAACCGGCTCATACTCCACCCATGACAACGGCAGGTGTTCGACTGCCCCTGCAGTCATGATCCAGTTGAGAATTTCGGAAGAGCCGGAATTGAGCGCGCCCGGCGGAATCGTACCGAGGACCGCGTTGTTCGCAGGCTCAAGACCGGCAATGACCTGACGGTCCAGTTCCTCGTCGACCACGAAATGGCTCAATCCACCCGACGCGATCACCGCAACTCTCAGGTCCTGGGCACTTTCCTCGATTGCAGCCCGCACCGCCCTGCCCACGTCGAGCGCCCGCGCGGACGTCATGACATTGGGCGGGAAATATGTGTTGAGCAGGATCGGCAGCATCGGAATGGCCCGTTCCCGGAACAGGCGTTCGGCGATGAACCCGAAAGCATGGCCAAACCCCGCCTTCACCGGATCATCAACGCCCGAAGATGCGCCGACATCAACATGACGGCGTACCAGACCTGCGATCACATCGCGGCCGAGTTCCGGCGCCCCAGGGAGAAAATGGACTTTGTCCATCTTGTAGCTCTTCGCCATCTGGTGCACCCAGGGCGGATTGCCTTCGCGTCCCCACACATCGTTGGTGGCAATCTCGTTGCCATAATAGATCGACATCATCGGCGTGTTCGACAACGGGAACAGTTCCCCCTGGTCGTCCCCGATGACCACGACGGTATCGACGTTGGCGCGTTCAAGCTCCTGAGCCAGCCGGTCCAGCCCGGACTGACACCGGCTGGCCGACGCTTCGAACTGTTCCGGCGTGGCTACCGTGGCCCATGGCTCACCCACTTCAGCAGCCAGTTGTTCGTAGGTCACGAACCTGCCGTCAGACAGGTTCAGTGCCTTGTTGGCCAGGTCCGCCTCGGCCCGCCGCTGCCATTCGCTCCAGTCGATGGCAAGCAGCGGGCTGTGCGAACAGCCAATCCCCAGGACGATTTCGGCCATGTCAGCCGGGCAACCCGTTGAACAGCTTGCGTGCGTTGCCTTCGAAGATCTTGTGCCGATCGGTATCGGACAGGAAGCCCATCGCCTCGATATCGGGCCGCATGTCGTCATACGAGCGACCCGTGTTCGGGTTGATCTGCGATCCGCTGCCGATCCTTTCGGTGCCGAAGCAGACGCAATCCGGGCTGACGACCTTGATCAGGAACTCAACCGATTCAGGGGCGTGCAGGCACGTATCGAAATGGAAAGCGCGCAAGGCATCGTCGAAGGTGCCCGCCATTTCGTTCATCTTGCCCTTGACCGAACCCTTGCCGAGATCGGGGAACGACCCACGTTCGGCACGCCAGCGTCCGATCTGGTAGGGAACCGATCCTCCACCGTGCGCAACGATGATCTTGAGATCGGGATAGCGCTGCATGACCCCCGCCTTGATCATCGACATCAGCGCGATCGAATGCTCGGTGATGAAGTGGTTGGCGTAGGTTTCACGGCCATTGCAGCACGAGGCGGCGTGGATCAGTGCGGGAACGTCGTATTCGCACATCTTCTCGTACAGCGGATACCAATAGGGATCCCCCATCGGCGGCACGTTGCCGGTGCCCTCGGACGGGTCCGGATTGATCAGGATCGAGTTGAAACCCAGTTCCCTGATGCAGCGGTCCATTTCCGGAAAGACGCGCTCGATCGGCTCGTTCGGCACCTGCGGCAACCCTGCCATGCCGATGAAGCGGTTCGGTGCGAGACGCACCTGTTGCGCAATGGCGTTGTTGGTCCAGCGCGTCCACACATCCACCAGCCGCGCGCCCCGTGAGTGCAGCATCGTGAACGGACGCGGTGACACGACCTGAAAATCCGTGCCAACCATATCCAGCGCCTTGAACAAGGTCTGGAGATATTCGAGAAACCGGTCATCGGGAATCTGTGGTTCAAGCCCGGAATAGTGACCGTCGCTGCCGACGAGGTTGAGACCCATGGCGTTCAGTTCGGGCGGCGCCCAGAGATGGGAATGTACGTCGATGATCATGGTTTCTTAGACTCCATCGTCACTGAATAGTCAGAGTTTGTAGACGTCGAGCGTGAGTTCGCCCGCTCGAACGCGCTCGATTATCACGGCTTCCTTGGCGTCCCGCTCGTGCGCCGCCGGTACGACCCAGGCCGCATCCTGCGGCGGCAGGACAACCAGGCCATCTGCGTCACCCACGACCAGATCGCCCTTGCGGATGGTGACATTGCCGATGCGCACCGGCTCGCCCACGGCACCGTCGCCTTCGGGGTCCTTTCCAGTGCCCTGGATGCAGATCCTGCCGGAGAACGTGGGGAATCCGATTTCCAGAAGTTCGAGGCTGTCACGGACGCCTCCGGTGATAACCAGACCGCCAAGCTTCAACGCCGCAGCCGATGTGGCCATGATGCCACCCCAATAGCCGAACTCGTCGCCGGTCCCACATTCGACGACGAGAACGTCGCCGGGCCTGGCTTCGGCCATCGCGCGGTGAATCCACAGATTGTCGCCAGGAGGGCAACGCACGGGCAAGGCCGGGCCGAAAATCCGCATATCGCGGCAGATGGGCTTGAGATTCGATGGCAGCGCGCCGCGCCTGCCATATGCCTCGTGCAGCGTTGCAGTGCCAGGACATGCCTGCGCAAGGCCAAGCCCCTGCAACGACGAATCACCTTCTCCCGACATCTTTTCTCTCCGCCTTGGCAGACCCGATACCCCAGATTTCAAAACCATCCAAGAGGTCAGTTTAAAAACTTTTAGTCAATGCGTGTGGGCAGGTTTGAACCGGCAAGCTGCTCTATTGCTAGCCGATCAACTCGTCACGGTGCTCGACGAGCCATTCCCGCAGCGTCATCGGCTTTCGCTCCAGAACACGCTCGACAAAGTCGTTGCGCGCCCAGACCACCTCGTTGTCCTGTTCGTACTGGAAGAAGTCCCAAAGCATCTGCGCCCGCGCACCGAAGATCGGCTCGTAAGTCTGGAAGAAGGCTTCGCGGGAAGCATCGTGGGTGATCGTCACGCCGAAGACATCACTCATCAGTTCGGCAACCTCTGCAAAGCGCATGAGATCGTGCCCGTTGTTGAGCGTGTGGAACTGGCCGATATGTCGGTGATTGTCGGAAAGCAGCAAGCGCGCAGCCACTTCCCCCACCTCGCGCGGATCGATCCAGGGGATCAGCCGCTCGGGCCAGATGAGGCGACGATTTTCCTTCAGGTTCTTCGCCATTCCCAGGACGGTGAAATTGTCCATGAACGTCGCACCGCAGTTCAGGTAGGTGACCGGCAGTTCGCTTTCATCGAACATCTGCTTCACGATTGCATGCTGCACGGGGAGCGAGCGCGATCCGGGCTGGTTCAATGACGCGGGGATGCGGCGCGGATTGGCTTCGGGCTGCACGCCGACCTGACGGATGACGTGCACGGCAGTCCCTTCAGCCTTCAGCGCGTCAATGAGATTGGTCATCGCCGGGCGTTCGTCCGTGCCACTAGGGCAGATGACAAAAACGCCCTCCATCCCCGCGACCGCACGCCCAAGCGAATCGCGATCGAAATAGTCCGCCTGGATCACTTCAGCATTCGGGAATTGCGCCTGAAGGAGCCCAATCTTCGCCTCCGAATGAGAGACCAAGCGCAGTCTCACTTCGGGCGCCACGCGCGCTATGTAGGATGCCGCTGCGCCACCGATATGTCCGCCCGCTCCGAAAATGAGCATGGTCTTGAGGATCGGTTTGCGATTGTATGCCATTTCCAATTTCTCCCCCGCGATCGGCGCAGATCAACGATCTGGCGCTACCCGACCCGACAACGGACAGAGCCTTGCCCGTCCGTTACCCACCCGAGTGGCCAAGGCCTGATAGACCCGCTTTCAGTCTTGGCCAACCAATCCTGACCAGATTGACAATTTAAATGTTGCTATCTAGCGATTTTGAATAGTATAGGTGATCCGTCAGCGCAAAGCCCGGTTCGGTAACGACCTGCCCGGCATTGTCGTGGATGACCTCCTCCGGCGCGAGAAGGATCCGCTCGACAGCACTGACGAGGGAGAAAAGTGGTGCTCACCAAGGAACAGAATGATCTGCTGACCAGAATCGGCCCGGATACGGCGATGGGCGCGTACCTCAAGCGGTACTGGCACCCTGTAGCCGGGATCAGCGAGTTCGATGAACGGCAGGTCAAACCCGTGCGGCTCTTTGGCGAAGACCTTGTCCTGTACAAGGATCTTTCAGGGAATTTCGGACTGATTGCCCGCCAATGCCCTCATCGCCGTGCCGACCTCGCCTATGGCATGGTCGAAGAAAACGGCCTGCGGTGTAATTACCATGGCTGGTGTTTCGACGCCGCGGGCGAATGCGTGGAGCAGCCGTTCGAGGATGTGGCGCGTGGCAACAAGGGCGGACGTGGCAATGTCCGGACAACAGGCTATCCGCTCCGCGCCATGGCGGGAATCCTGTGGGCCTACATGGGGCCGCTGCCCGCACCGGAACTGCCGGAATGGGAGCCCTTCACCTGGGACAATGGCTTCGCGCAGGTCGTCATCTCCGAAGTCCCGTGCAACTGGCTGCAGTGCCAGGAAAACTCCATAGACCCAGTCCACTTCGAATGGATGCACGAGAACTGGCAGACCCGCCTGCAGGGCTCGGAAGGTCCATATAGCCCGCGACACCTGAAACTTGCCTTCGACGAATTCGAACACGGCTTCGTCTATCGCCGGGTCAAGGAAGATACCGACGAGAACGACGAGGCCTGGACGACCGGCAGGGTATTCCTCTGGCCGAATGGTTTCTTCCTCAGCGAGCATTTCGAGTGGCGCGTTCCGATCGACGATGAAAACACGTTGAGCGTCACCTGGAAGTTCACGCGCGTCCCGCGCGAACAAGAACCCTACGTCCAGGAACGCATTCCGACATGGTACGGTCCTGTCTTCGATGAGGCAGGCAACTGGATCACGACTCATGTCATGAATCAGGATTTTCTCGCCTGGGCAGGTCAGGGCCGTATCACAGATCGGACCAAGGAGAATCTCGGCCTGAGCGACAAGGGCATCGTTCTGGTCCGGCGGCGCTTCTTCGAAGAGCTCGATCGGGTTGCCGCAGGCAAGGATCCTAAAGGCACGATCCGCGATCCTGCCGCATCGCATGCAGTTGAACTGCCGATGATGAGCAAGGCACTGGTTCGCGATGGCCTGACCAAGCGACAGATTCTCTCGGATCCACGCCTGCGACTGCTGTTCACGTCCTACATCTTTCAGGCCGGACAGCCCGACGATGTGCGCCTGGATTTCGAAGCGGCGATGGGGTTGCAGTCGGAATCGTACGAAAACTTCAGCCTGCGCGAAATGCTGGCAAAGTCGGCTTGATCAAGCGGGCGTCCTCCCGGCGTTGGCAGGCGGGCAGGATAGCGTTCTGCGGAGTCGCCCAATGAACGACAAGGCAAGGGCACGCCATCAGACGGACCGTAATCGACAGGAGTGAAGTGTCGCCAATTTTCGGCTCAACTCCTTGCGAAAGCGTAGAATTCGCAGGCAAATTACGACGAATGAGCACCACGAAAAATTCTACTGGACTGACCATACGGATAGTTTAAGTTGCAAAATAAACCTGTTGGACAGGTTACCAGGTCAAACCCGTGCATGAGGCATGGGAAGCCTAAAGGGAGAGGAAAGCGATGAAGAAAGCCAATACACGTGCCAGAAGTGCGTTCTGCAGCTTGATGGCATTGTCTTGCGCCCTGATCACTGCAGAGGCGCGCGCCGACGAACAGACCGATGCGCAAGCCGAGGCGGCGCCGGACGACAACGCGATTATCGTCACGGCCCTCAAGGGCAACGTCGGCGTGCAACAGGCGCCGGTTACCGTGAATATCGTCGATGGTGAGGCAATCGCACAGAAGGGGCTTACCTCGGTCGATCAGCTAACCGCAGTCGTTCCGGGCATTCGCATTAACCAGGCACCGGGCGGACTGGTTAACCCGGTCGTCCGCGGACTCGGCTCCAGCCCATCGAACAACTCCTTCGAACAAACGATCGGTCTTTTCGTCGACGGGATTTTTGCAGGCCACCCGCGCGACTATTCCGCAGCGCTGTTCGACCTTGAGCGTGTCGAACTGCTCAAGGGCACCCAGGCCGCAGTGGTCGGCAAGAACACCAGTGTCGGCGCGCTGAGCCTCGTCACGCGCAAGCCCACGTTCACGTTCGGTGGCGATGCGAGCTATTACCACGAGTTTGAACTTGGCACAGATACGGTCACTGCCGGCGTCAATGCTCCCTTGTCCGACAAGGTCGCGGTTCGTCTCGCAGGGGTTTTCAGCGATGAAGGCGGCTGGATGAAGGCGGTGTTCGGAGGCCCCGATCAGCCCGCAACCAAGCGCCATGCCATTCGCGGTACGGTACGCTTCCAGCCCACTACGGACCTGGACTGGACCGTTTCCGCACAATACTCGGATCAGCGGACGATCGGGCAATACTTCCGCACTGGTATCGACACACTCGGTCGGGCTGCAGCCAACGCTCTTGCCGCTGGGGATACGAGCTACGTCATCCGCAATCGCGAAACTCGTGTTTCGGACAGGGCCGGTTTTACTTTCCACGGCCTTGACGGCATAGGTGCCAAGACGAACGGAACCCGTTTCAACTCGACGCTCGAATATTCGCTTGGCAGCGTCACACTTTCTTCGATCACCGGTTATTCTGAATATACCGACAAGTTCATCATCGATGGATCGTCGAGCAAGAACAACCCCGTCCTGCGCGCGGGTTATGAGAGGAACAAGTCCTTCTCGCAGGAACTGCGCGTCAGCACCGATGAAACCAAGCAAATCAGCCTAATCGCCGGTGGCTACTATTATAACGACAAGTGGTTCTATGAAGACAGCTTCGACTTCACCGGACCTCCGGTTACTGCGATTGGTGGTGCCTTCAACAGCAGTATCGATCAAAAGACCGAAACATTGTCCGCCTTCGGCCAGGTGACTTTCAAGCCCACTGAAAATGTCGTTCTGTCGGCAAGCGCTCGCTTCGAACACTTCAAGAAGAGCGCCGATTACAGCAAGCGGACGGTCACGAGGCCCGGTGGCCTGACGGCTGCAGTTTACGGTGCCTATGCGGCCTTCTCGCGCAAGAAGTCTGACGATTTCTTCGATTATGCTTTGCAGGCACAGTACTTCATCACGCCCGACGTGAACGTCTATGCCAGCTACTCGACGGGCACGAAGGGTTTTGGCTACGTCGGGACGCCGACTTCTCCGGGGGGCGTGGTCACCAACCCGTTCTTTGACACCGAAGAATCGCGCACGGTCGAGGCAGGCCTCAAGGCAAACTTCGCTGGAAACTCGCACTTCAACCTGGCCTTCTTCGATACCAAGATCAAAAACTATCAGATCGGTATCAACCTGGGGACGAACTTCCTGATCCGCAACGACCAGATCAGGAGCCGCGGCGTTGAAGCTGGTGTCGAACTGCGCATGATCGAAGGCCTCACCGCGTCGCTCAATGCAACTTATGCCGACGTGAAGAAGCTTCCTCCTCTGCCTGCCACGCCGTCGATCGCAAGGCTTCCGTTCGCTCCGCGTTGGAGTGGACTGGCCTCGCTCGACTATGCAAGGCCGGTATCGGATGACCTCACTCTGAAGACGAACGTCTCGGCAGAATTCCGTTCGAGCCAGCAACTCAGCGACGTTCCAACGTTCCCGATCCCGAGCGTCCCGGGCCGCGTGCGTACTGATGCCCGCATTGGGGTAGAGTATGCCCCGGCGCAGCTTGAGGTTGCGCTTGTTGCGCGCAACATCTTTGATGTCTATGCCTTGGCTTATGGCTTCAACCAGTTTGGGGCGACCGGTGCGGCGCAGGTTTCTGAAGAGATGCCTCGCACGATCGGTGTACAGGCAAGCATTCGCTTCTGATACTGACAGGAAAAGGCGGCTCCAACGAGCCGCCTTTTTTCCAGGTCCATGGTTCAAGATTTGCGAAGCAGGCTCTGGCGCTCACACATGATGAAATCAGGCAATGCGGCAGGCCGTATTGATTTTCAGCATGAAATCTCGCATCTGCTCGATATGGCGGGGTGAAAAACCCTCAAACGCCACGCTTTCTATCTTGTCCATGAATGCATCAGCGTCGTTAAGCGCAATTACACCGTCTTGCGTTATCTTGAGAAATTTTGACTTTTTATTTGATTCCTTGAAGTATTTCACGAGATAACCGGATTTCTCCAGCGCAGATATCGTCTCGTTTAGGGATTGTGGCGATACGCCGATTTTCTTGGCGATATCAGCTGCAGTGAATTCACGGCCGTTCCTGATGAACGAAAGGACGACATACTTGGGAAGGGACAGGACTCCTTCCATCTTCTCCCGCTCGGCGATCGCGCGCAAGGCCTCGCTCGCTCTCCAGACGAGATACATCGTTCTGGGTTCGGCCTTTCTTGGCAACAGTGTTTCTTCGTATTCCATGGCTTCGATCTACAATTTCCGTTCTGCCATCGACTTCCGTGACTTGGAGCCCGCAAACAGGGTTGGCGCAAATTTGTGGATACGCAATAGCGCAGGCGGCTTCCATGATGGGCCCATAAGCCAGATTGAGATACGTGAGGGACAGCTATTGCAGGGATGGGGATTGCATGAGCAAGCCATGGGGTTCAAGCGGATGTTGCAGCGCCTGCCTTGATCCAGCTTGCATCCGGGGCCGCATTGGCATGTGCAAATTTCGGGTATGAGCTGAATGCCTTGGACGTCTGAACCGCATGGTGCACTGGAGGTAGTAATTGGTTAAGCGCAAGATTGAAGACATCTGGGCCGGTGAAAACGTCGGGAAAGACGAGCTCGTCGTTGTCCGGCGTCGGCAGGAGCGCTCCATTGACAAGCGGAACCGCATCCTGGCCGCGGCCGCGCAGGAGTTTGCCGAAAACGGCTTCAATGGCGCCACGACCCGCGCCATCGCAAAGCGCGCGGGCCTGAGGCATGCCCTGCTCATCTACCATTTCGAAACCAAGATGGGCCTGTGGCAGGCCGTCATGCACTATGTGGTGCAATGGTATCAGGATGCCTTCAACGAGCGCATGAAGGGGCTCGACGGCGTCGATGACGTGACCAAGCTTCGCTTGCTCCAGGCCGACTTCATCAGGATTGCAGCAAGGCATCCCGAACTTCACTGGTTGATGTCGCACGAAGCCCGAAGCGGTAGCGAGAGGCTGACGTGGCTTCTGGAAAACATCCTGTATAACAGCTTCGAACCGTTCATAGCGCTCATCAGGTCGGCGCAGACCGCCGGACGGTACGTAAAGGGCGATCCGGTGCATCTGCACTATCTGTTTCTCGGAGCCGCCGCGCGTATCTTCATGCTGGCATTCGAGGTCGAGGCGATGACCAAGAGATCCCCGTTCGAACCGGGTTTCGTCGAGGAACATATCGAGCTTTGCCAAGCTCTCTTTTTCAGGGACACTCCCGCCTGACCCCGCTTCCCGGTCACGGCGTCATCGAGGCCGCAGCCAATGCCCGCACCATCGCGCTTCGCGCAGTGTCTGGGTGGGTAACTGGAAAGAAGTGATGTCCTGCGGCCACCGTCTCCAAGCGAAGAATTGCCGGTAGGGGATGACCCGGCGGGACGCACCAGGCGCTGCCCTTCGCCGCAAGCAGGGCGGTTGTTGGCACTCGCAACGCGGCAAGCGTTTCTGATATGTCTTCGACGGAATTGAGGAAATTGGATGTTTCCCATGCAGGCGAGCAGCTGAGTTCGAAGCCATTTCGATCTGCTTTCAGCCCGGTATCGAGATAGTCCGCCAGCGCACGATCCGGCCAGTCTGCAAAAACGCCACGGCCGCGCAACCTCTCGAAGGCCTCATCGCGCGTGGCGAACACTCCGCGCCGGTTTTTTGATATTTCCGCGATCCGGACTGCATCTCCCGGTCTGGTACAAACAGGATCGAACAACAGCAGATGCTGCGCCACGGGCGCGACCGCCGCTGCCATCAATGCAACTGTCGCCCCCATCGAATGACCCGCGATCACTTTCGGCCGTGGCCCGAGCAAGTCGAGCAGTTCCAGAAGATCGTCGCGCAGATCCGTCCATCCGCGCGCCTCACGCCTTGCCGGGTCCGCCGCCAGACTGGTCAAGCCGTGCCCTCGCTGATCAATAGCCGCCACATGCGCGCCGGGTGGCAAGGACGAAAGCAGTTGCCGGTAGGTTGCCGCATTCATGCCGTTGGCGTGAAGGAACAGCATATCGACAGGCGCATGCCTATCCCCATGATGTTCGACGGAAATATATCCTCCTGCCAGTGAAATCGCGGACGTTTCTGGCGGTGGCGGCGCGTATTTCGTCAATGGAACCCTCTCTTCCAGCCTAGTCTGATCCACAGAACTCGCAGATCTCTCATGCGCGAGCAATTCGGCATGGACAAGCAGGATTGCCATGTCTAACCTATCCGTGTGGATCATATAAGCAGGCAGCCCGGAAGCTGACCCGAAATGCTTGAGAGGAACTGCGATGAGCGACACTCTGGCGCGCGAGCGGCTGCCGGCCTTTGACGTGGACCTGTTCGGGGATAGCGCGCTGCGTGACCCTTTCGCACACTATCGCACCCTTCGCGATCTTGGCCCGGTCGTCTGGCTACCCTCGATCGAAGCTTATGCCATCAGCCGGTTTGCCGACGTGCAGGCGGCACTTCGATCACCCGAAGTACTGATCAGCGGGCGCGGGGTCGGGCTGAACGATATCGTCAACAGGGTCCTGCCAGAGCCGCGCACGATCAATTCCGACGGTGCCAGACACAAAAGACTCCGCGGCGTTCTGGGCAAGCCGTTGATGCCGGCTGCGCTGCGCGAACAGCGCGACATGCTCGGCGCACTTATCAGCGGCAGAATTCTGGCACTCGTCGACCAGGGTGAGATCGATGCAATCACCTCGATCGCACAATGCCTGCCGCTCGAAGCGATATCCTATCTGGTCGGTCTGCCTGACGAAGGACGGCGCGAGATGCTGCGTTGGGCTTCCGCCTCATTCAATTCCGTTGCGCCCATTTCGCACGGCGGAAGCGTGGATGAGGAAGTAAAGGCAGCGCTCGACGTGCTGCTGGAAGCAGGGGTCTATTTCCAGAAGGTCGATCCAGCCACGCTGCGGCCAGGTTCGTGGGCAGAAATGCTGTTCGAGGCAGCCGATGCGGGCAAGCTGACGGTGAGCGAAGCACGCGCCGCAATCAGCGGATTGATCATTCCGAGCCTTGACACGACCATCCTGGCCAAGGGTAACCTGATTTACAACCTCGCCCGTAACCCCGATCAATGGCAGCTTGTCCGCGAAAAGCCGGAACTTGTCCCTGCCGCAGTGCTGGAAGGCGTCAGGCACAGCGCAATCGTCAGATGGTTCACCCGCTATGCCGAGGCGGATTACCCCGTCGGCGATCACGTCATACCGGCCGGCAGCCGGGTCGTACTGATGTATGGCTCGGCCAATCGCGACGAGCGGCATTACAGCGACCCCGACCGGTTTGACATAACCCGCAACCCCGTCGACCAGCTTGGCTGGGGAACCGGCCCGCATATGTGCGCCGGCATGCATCTCGCCAAACTCGAGATGGAAGTCATGCTCGAAGCGCTGGTGAAGCACGTGGCGCGCATCGAGGTTGGCGAACCGGTCATTGGCAATAACCGTGGGCTCTACGGGTTCGACCGTTTGCCTGTCACGCTGCACTCGCGCTGAGTTCACAGCGATTTTTGCAGTGCGCTCAAGGAAATATCCGCACCATCGGCGCGCGCGCGGAACGGGAAAGGAATGCCGTTGAAGGTCCTCGTTGTCACGCCCCCCGGCACTGCCAAACTGATCGAACCTTTCGTGGATTCAATCCGGAACAGTGGTTTGACGGTTGATGCCCATGCAGGCGCGGTTGATGAAATCTATCAGCAGGATGTGTGGCGCGAAGCGCAGGTCCTTATCGGAGCCGGTTTTGCCTGCGGTCCGGCCGAAATGGATTGCGCGTCGAACCTGCAAGCAATCGTCACCCTGACCATTGGCTACGAAGGCGTCGACATCGCGGCTGCAAGCGAGCGCAACATCCTCGTCGTGAACGGTCAGGCTCCGGAAAATTACGAGAGCATGGCCGAAGCCACGATCCTGCTGATCCTTGCAGCGCTCTATGATCTTCCCGGCGCGCAACGCCGACTTGCGACGGGGCAATGGCACGTTTCGCCACTGGGCTCACGAATGTTGAAGGGCAAATCGGTTGGCATAATCGGATACGGCAATATTGCCCGCAACGTCGTTGACCGGCTACGCGGCTGGGGCGTGACCTTGTTGGTCCACACCCGGCGACCGCCCTCGGACCCTGACGAGGGGATCACCTTCGTTTCGCTCGAACAACTGATAGCGTGCAGCGACGTCATCGTTCCCTTGGCCAGCCTGAACGATTCAAGCGCGCACCTGCTTACCGCCGATCGGCTGGCCAGCGTCCGGCAGGGTGCCGTGCTTATCAACACGGCGCGCGGGGGACTGCTGGATGAGCAAGCGCTCGTCCGCCTGGTGCAGGACGGTCATATCGGCGCCGTTGCGCTCGACGTCTATGAGACAGAGCCCTTGCCGCTCGACAGCCCACTGCTCACCCTGCCCCACGCCATCCTGACTCCGCACGATCTGGGCCATACCCGGGAGTCGAACATCGGGATGGTCAAGCTTGGGCTTCAGCATCTTCTCGAAATTGAGCGTGGCATGGTCCCGGCTTGTGCGGTCAACGCCGAGGCCGTGCCGAACTGGTCATTCAAGGCCAGCTGAAAAGTCCAGGGCGGGATCACCGCAACACCGAAGGATGACCATGTCCCTACTCTCGAATACGAAGGACTCCACGCCATCCGCCGGTCTATCGCCACAACCTTGGGGCGCATTGGCGATCATGGCCGCGCTCATCGTGATGTCGATGATCGACAGGCTGATCCTTGCTCTTCTGGTCAAGCCGCTCAAAGCCGATCTTGGTCTGTCCGATGTGCAGCTAGGGTTGTTGTTCGGCACCGCCTTTGCCGTATTCTATGGCGTCATGGGTCTTCCCATTGCACGTATTGCGGACAAGCATCATCGTGTGCGGCTGATTACCATAGCGGTCGTGCTCTGGAGCATTTGCACGATCCTGTCCGGATTTGCGACGACCTTCGAGGAACTGCTGCTTCTGCGTGCCGGGCTCGCGATCGGCGAAGCTGCGCTATTCCCGACAGTGCACTCGCTGATCTTTGACATGTTTGACGTACGCCGACGTCCTTTTGCCGCTTCTCTGATCACGGCTGCAGCACCGCTGGGAGGGGCGCTTGCGTTTGTCGCGGGTGGCGGACTGGTTGATTTGATAACGGGCTTCGTGGGCGAAAGTCACGCCGGCTTCCGCCCTTGGCAGCTCGTGTTCTTTTCCGTCGGCGCGCCAAGTCTTGCCCTAGGCATGCTGTTCTTTGCCCTCGTCCGAGAGCCCGTTCGCACGGCTCGTCAGGGGCAGCCCGCTCCTGCCAAGGCATTTGAGGCCTTGGCCGGTCGCAAGGCGATGTTCGTCCTGCTTCTGCTGGCCGGCGGTGTCTGCCAGGTCGTACCCTATGCCTACCAAGCCTGGGCTCCAACGCTGCTGACGGAAAAGTACGGGCTTTCCATGAGCCAGGCCGGGCTTCTGCTCGGCCTGGCGGGATCGTGCGGCGCAATCCTCGGCACCTTTGCCGTCCCCCTTCTTGTCGTGCGCCTTTACGATCTCGGCAAGCGCTGGGCACTGACGTCGGTGCCGGTCGTCGTCGTTCTATGCGGAACGATAGCCTTTATCGCCGCACCGCTGCAGTCTGACATCGCGCTCATGCTCGTTGCATACTTCATGGGAAGTTTTGCAATGCTGGGAACGAACGCCACCGTGTTCGTGGCATTGCAGCGCCTCGCTCCCGATCATCTGCGTGCCACGCTCGTTGCGGCGGGACTGCTCGTGTCGTCGAGCCTTGGCCTCGGGCTGGGCCCTATCGGCGTGGCTTACGTTGCCAATAGCGTGGTGGGCGAGCCCCGGTTCGATCTGGCGCTGTCAGCTATTGCGGCGCTGATGGGCGTCGTGGCGCTGGCATTCTTCGCGCTTGCAGGTCGCAGTATCGCCCGGCAACCGTAAAGGAGTGCATCCGAACCGTCCGATAACGATGGTCTTGGAGGGCGTTCGGCGGCATTAGCCTTCGTACCCGTCAGCACGAAGGCTCATTCTATGGACAACTTGCAGAAGGTTCAGTCGGTTGTAGCGGCGCATGAATTGCTGGAAGCTCTGGCGGCGCGGTCAGATGGAACCTCGCTGACCGAACTCGCAAGGCTCGTCGACATGACGCCAACACGGGTCTTGCGGCATCTCGCCACTCTGGTCGATCTCAAATTTGTCGAGCGCG
>JBEQCK010000001.1:0-6226 GCA_041639335.1 Novosphingobium sp. | reverse complement strand
TGCGATACCGCCGAGCCCGTCTATCGGCTCGGCATCGGCCTTGTGAAACTGGCAACGCGCGCGGCCAGCCAGCACGACGTGGGCCGCCTGGCGCTCCCGGTATTGCGGAAGCTGAATGCCCGCACCGGGCAAGCAACGTCGCTTGTCCGCGCGCAAGGTGACGAAGCGACCGTGTGGATTTCGTTCGAGGGCGCAGGTTCCCCTCGGCTGGCAATGGCGCCGGGGATGACCTTTTCGCTGACAGGATCGGCGTGCGGACGTGCTATCCTGGCCTATCTGCCGACCCGGCCCGATCTGCAGTTTTCAAGCCAGACCGACGATCGTTTTCCCGACCCGGTTTTGTCGCAGGCCGAACTCGGTCCACGGCTGAGCATCATAAGGGAGCGTGGCTACGATTGCTACGGGACCGAACTTCCCAATGCCGTCTTCAGTATTGCTGCGCCGGTCGTCAATCACGAAGGCATGGCGGTGGCGGCCATCGGCATGTTCGGATTTTCGATCCATTACGTCGGTCAGCAGGACGCCCTGATCAGCGCCCTGCTCGAAGCTGCCGCGGAGATTTCGGGAATGCTGACAGACCGCACCTGACCCGAGCATTTTTGCTTGATATTTTTCGTATAGCGAAATACAATTGCGCTATACGAAAAATGGGGAGAGCGTGGTGCGGCTGGAAAACCATGTCGATGACAGAGGCGGCGATCAGGCGCTGCGCGTCAGGCGCGACATCTTTTCCGACCCTCTGATCCATCAACGCGAACTCGAACGACTGTTTGAAGGCGGCTGGATCTATCTTGCCCACGAATCCCAACTGCGCCGGAGTGACGATTACGTAACCGTCATGGCCGGACGCAGGCCGGTGGTGGTCATGCGCGGCTCCGACGGAAAACTACGGGCATTCTACAATGCCTGTCCGCACAAAGGCGCGACGATTTGCCCGTTGGACCGGGGCAACGCGAGACTCCACGTCTGCCCTTATCACAGCTGGTCGTTCGGCAGTGACGGCCGCAACAGGGCGATCAAAAGCAAAGCGGAAGGGGGTTACACTGCCGAGTTTCTGTCACAGTCGCACGATCTCGTTCCGATCGCACGGTTCGGCCAGTATCGCGGGTTCCTGTTCGGCAGCCTTTCACCCCACGTCCCGCCGCTTGAAGAATATCTCGGTGACGCGCGGGTTTTCATCGATCTTGCCGAGGATCAGGGAACCGAAGGGCTCGAACTGGTCCCGGGGCAATCGACGTTCACTTACGAAGGCAACTGGAAGCACCAGCTGGAAAACTGCTCTGACGCCTATCATGTGACCTCGGTCCATCCCACTTATCTGAAAGTCGCGCAGGCACGCGCCAATGAAGCCGCCGACAGTGCACTGGGCGGCGTCTGGAACAGAACTGCATCGGCGCTGGGGCACGAGGAAACGTCCGCGCAGGCCGGTTCCTTCACTTTTGCCAACGGGCATGTCGCTACATGGGTTTCCGGCCCCCCTTCAGCGGGACATCCGCTCTTCGAACGGACTGACGAACTGGTCGAGCGGCTCGGTCCTGTCCGCGCGAAATGGATGTTCTATGGGCGCAATGTCACGATTTTTCCCAATCTTCAGTTTGTCGACAATTTCTCCAGCCAGATCAGGGTGCTCAGGCCGCTGTCGGCGGATCGGACAGAGATGATGACGTGGTGCGTCGGCCCGCGGGGAGAAGGCGCGGCGGCCCGCACCAGCAGGCTGCGCCAGTACGAGGACTTCTTCATGCCCAGCGGCATGGCCACGTCTGACGATCTCGTCGTCTATCAGGACTGTCAG
Organism: Novosphingobium sp.; assembly: GCA_041639335.1. Lineage (GTDB taxonomy): Bacteria > Pseudomonadota > Alphaproteobacteria > Sphingomonadales > Sphingomonadaceae > Novosphingobium. Next base: position 4,434 of record JBEQCK010000001.1, on the reverse strand, counting down.
GTGGCCGACACCGCCGCGAATGACACCTGGCAAAGCTACGAACGCGGCGTGGCAAGTGCTCAGGATGGAGACACGCCCGAGGCGCGCGAGCTTGGCATTCGTCCCCTTACCGCCGTCCGCGGCGCAGCCAGCCTGTGCGATGAAACGCTGATGCATAACTACTATCGCGAATGGGCCAGGCGGATGGCCGATGCACATGATGGAGTCACGCCATGCCCCATGGAACGGCAAGCCTTGCCCCCACAATGACCTGCGCTGCAGGTGAACAGATGATACTCGAGGAAGCGGCTGCTCTTGACGAAGGGCGATGGGACGACTGGCTTGCGCTGTTTTCGGAAGATTGTGTTTTCTGGGCCCCAAGCTGGGATGATTACAGCACCCCCACCGCCGATCCGGAAAGTCAGCTGTCACTGATCTATTATTCCAGCAGGAAGCGGCTTGAGGAACGCATCTGGCGATTGCGGTCAGGTCAATCCCCGGCCTCGGTCCCGCTGCATCGCACCATGCACGGCATCACGGGTTTCCGCCTGGACAAGGCCGCGCCAGATACAGTGCTCTCGAACTTCACGGTGCATAGCTACAACCCGCGACGAAAAGAGACCTTCGTGGCCTTTGGTCGCTACCGTCATCAGTTCGTGACGGTCGATGGCGCATTGAAGATCAGCGCGAAAACTATCCTGCTTTTGAACGATTACTTGCCTGCATCTGTTGATATCTACACGATTTGAGGAGCTTGTCATGTCAGACGCAATGCTAATGCCAGGACGTTCGGATCAGAAAATGGCCTCCTCCAAGGCTAACGGTCGCGATGGCGACGTGCGCAGCCGTGTCAGTAAAGCGGAGTGGGGTGCCAGGGTCGAACTTGCTGCGCTGTACCGCCTGGTGGCTTACTACAAGTGGACCGATGGCATTTACACGCACATCTCGATGCGCGTGCCCGGTGAAGAAAGCTTTCTGATCAACGCTTTTGGCCTGTTATACGAAGAGATCACAGCATCGTCGCTGGTCAAGGTCAACGTGGGCGGCGAAATTCTCGACGATCCCACCGGCCTTGGCATCAATCTTGCCGGCTTCGTCATCCATGGTGCCGTTCATGCAGCGAGACACGACATCGCTTGCGTTATTCACACACACACCCGCGCAGGGGCAGGCGTTTCGGCGCAGGAAAACGGATTGCTGCCGATCAGCCAGCATGCCGCACTGTTCGTTGATCGCGTGGCATATCATGAATTCGAAGGTATCGCAGTCAATGCCGAAGAACAGGAGCGGCTCGTCGCTGATCTGGGGGACAAGTACGTAATGATCCTGCGGAACCACGGGTTGCTTGCCGCGGGGCGCAATGCGGGCGAGGCATTCTATCTTCTGAATACGCTCGAACGGGCATGCGAAATCCAGCTCGCCGCGCAGTCGGGTGGCGCAGCGCTCAGGCAAATCAGCCCCGATGCGATTGCGGCCACGGGGGCAGTGCTTAACTCTGTCGGATCGGATTTTTCGCGCGACTGGGCCGCAATGATGCGTCTCGCCGACCGGATTTCCCCCGATTTCAGAAACTGATCGGCCGGGAGCTACGGTGAGCCATTGACCTATGGATAAGGGCCGGAGCGCGTATGCTCCGGCCCTTAAGTGCCATCAGGAATGCCAGTTCCCATGGAAGCCCAATGGCTTACGGAACGGCAGGACAACCCGCGCGACGGGCGCTCCTTCACCGAACCTTTGAGCATCCTCGATCACAAGTTCACTCATCTCAGAGGACGGATTCCACCAGATGGTCAGCGTCCAGCCATCATCTTCGCCATCACCGCCAGGTCGCGGCACGAAGATCGTTTCGCCCGGCGCCGTCAAACCGTCCGGCTTCGAAATACGCGCCGTACCATCCTGAACATCCAGCTTCAATGCGCTGTCGAAAAGCGCAGTCTCGCCGAATTCTCCACCTAACGCCGCAGCGAAATAGCCATAACGGGTTTTCTGGCCCACGCGCCGTGGATCGTGGCGGGCGAACTCGGAGCTGATCGTGCTGATCTGCCGGTCACTTACTGCTTGGGTCGACGGGTTGATGCGCCATTCCCAAGGATAGGCAGGATGAAAGTAACCCGGTCGAACAGGATCGCCGAACTCCGACCGCGCCGGCCCCCACTGTGCGGTCCGGCTGCCATGAACCACGATTTCATCGCCTTCTTGCCAGGCGTTGAGAAAATGCGTGACCGCAAAGCTGTCAATCGGCGTCCAATCGGGACCCCCTATCGGCGCGCAAAAGGGACCCTGTAGCGCGACAAACTGGATGAGGATTGCGCGTCAATCAGGATGAGAATGTGATTGTCGCGGCGCGTCGATCAGTGCCTGTTTTGATTGTCGCTGGCAAGGTCGTCGTTCTCATCCTGATTGTCGCGTATGGTCTCAAGAACTTTTGGCGTGGTGTAGGCGGCGGGGCGTCCGGCGCCGGTGCGCCCGGCCTGTGCGGTACGTCTGCGGTAACTTTCGACGTTCATCTCGAAGATGGTGGCGTGGTGCACGAGCCTGTCGACGGCGGCGAGTGTCATGGCGGGATCTGGGAAGACCCTGTTCCATTCGCCAAAGGGCTGGTTGGCGGTGATCATCAACGACCGCCGCTCGTAGCGTGCGCTGATCAGCTCAAAGAGGACCGATGTCTCGGCTTGATCGCGCGAGACGTAGGCGAAGTCATCGAGAATGAGCAGGTGATACTTATCGAGTCTGGCAATCGCGGATTCAAGTGCGAGTTCGCGCCGCGCGACCTGCAGGCGTTGCACGAGGTCGGAAGTCCGGGTGAACAGAACCCTCCAGCCTCGTTCCACCAAGGCAAGGCCGATAGCTGCAGCAAGATGGGTTTTGCCACCTCCGGGCGGGCCGAACAGGATGAGGTTGGCGCCTTGCTCGAGCCAGCCATCTCCGGCGCACATGGCCATGACCTGCGCTTTGGAGATCATCGGCACGGCATCGAAGGCGAAGCAGTCCAGGGTTTTGCCCGCAGGCAGATGGGCCTCTGCCAGGTGACGCTCGATCCGGCGGCGATCTCGTTCGGCTAGTTCGTGCTCGGCGAGCGCGGCAAGGAACCTGCTGGCGGGCCATCCCTCCTTGTCCGCCTGGACGGCGAAGTCTCCCCAGATGTGCTTGATGGTGGGCAAGCGCAGTTCGTTGAGCATGAGGCTAAGGCGCTGCGCATCGATCATGGGAGCTGCGCTCATGCGGCTTCTCCCTGTTCGATCAGTCCATCGTAGATCGAGAGCGGCACCAGTTTGACCACGACGTCGGGCAGATCAGCAGGGTCGGGACTGAACCGGGCCCGCAGTGCTGTCAGACACGGTGTTCGGCGCGCGGCCAGATCCTCGGCCAGAAGCCCGGCGAGTTCGGCCTCGCATGCGCGTTCGTGGGCCATGGCCAGAAGTTCGACGGTGGTGCGGCATGCCTCCCGCTCGCCATGGACGTCCAGCAAGTGGTCGAACATCAGGCGATAGACATCACGCGGGAACAGACTGTCGCGATAGACCAGCCCCAGCAGCGCCATGGGCTTGCGCCGCAGGGAATGGATCACGTGGCGGTAATCGACAACGTGGCCGTGCTTCCCGTTCATGCCCGCGCGGCCACGCGGCAGGGTCATGAGCCTCGTGCCTCCAATGAAGACGTCGAGGCGGTCATCATACAGGCGGACACGTAAGCGATGCCCGATCAGGCGGGATGGGACCGTGTAGAACACCTTGCGCAGCGTGAAGCCGCCCGAGGATGTGACTGTGACAAGAACCTCTTCGTAATCGGCGGTGCGAACGTCCGGCAGCGGCTGCAGGAACTTGCGTTCGGCATCTATGCCGGGCCCGTGCCGCCGATTGCGCGCAATTACCACCTCGTCGATAAAGCGGCGATAGTCGGCAAGGTCGGCGAAGTCGCTGCTACCACGCAACAATAGCGCATCCTTCACAGCAGCCTTGATGTGGCCATGAGCACTCTCGATCGCGCCGTTCTCGTGAGCAACGCCCCGGTTGTTCCTCGTGGGCTCCATTCCATAATGGGCACAAAGCGCATCATAGCGATTAGTCAGGTCGATCCTGGTATCGGCGTCGAGATTGCGGAAGGCGGCCGAGAGGCTGTCGGTGCGATGAAGCTTTGGCGCGCCACCTGCTGACCAGAGCGCGTTCTGCAGCCCTTCGGCCAGGGCAACGAAACTCTCGCCGCCCAGGATGATATGCCCGTGCTCGAAGCCACCGCAAGGCAGCCGGAAGTGATAGAGCAGATGATCCAGTGGTTGTCCGGCAATCGAAACTGCCAGATCATCCATGCATGTAAAATCGGACAGGCCAAGCCGTCCCGCTTCGTGCACTTGCCGGAAAATGACTTCACGATCCTGCCCGTTCATGGCGCGCCAATCGCGAATGCGCCTCTCCAGCGTCCGCCGGGAGCCGAATATCGTCTCGGGGTATCGCCGCC